>DAIDHC010000049.1 GCA_027452065.1 Bryobacterales bacterium | reverse complement strand
AACCCGGAGCTCGTCGACATGACGCGGCGATTCCGCATCGGGGCGGTGTTGACCGCGCCCATTCTGGCGCTCATGGTCTCTGACTTCCTCCCCGGGCGCCCGTTGCAGTCCGCTCTCGGAGAAAGCGCGGTTGCCTGGCTCCAGTTCGCGCTGGCTACTCCGGTGGTGCTGTGGTGCGGATTCCCCTTTTTCGAACGCGGTTGGCGATCGGTTCAAAACCGGGCGTTCAACATGTTCACGCTGATCGCCTCCGGCACCGGCGTCGCCTACCTGTTCAGCCTCGTCGCGCTCTTCGGCGGACGAAGCTTGCCGGATTCGTTTCGCGACGCTCACGGCCATGTGGCGCTTTACTTTGAGCCGGCGACGGTGATCACGGTTCTGGTGCTGCTCGGCCAGGTGCTCGAGCTGCGGGCCCGAAGCCGGACCAGCGGCGCCATCCGGGAACTGCTCAAGCTGGCGCCGCAGACGGCGCGTGTTGTGCGCGCCACCGGCGAAATCGATCTGCCGATCGAGCAGATTCAGCCGGGCGAAATCGTGCGGGTGCTTCCGGGGCAGAGGATTCCGGTGGACGGCCAGGTGCTGGAGGGCGCGAGCGCGGTGGACGAGTCGATGCTCACCGGCGAGCCGATGCCTGTCGAGAAGTCGTCCGGAGCCAAGGTATCGGCCGGCACGCTGAACGGACCCGGCAGCATCCTGATGCGCGCCGAGCACGTGGGCGCCGACACGGTACTGGCGCGCATTGTTCGCTTGGTGAGCGAGGCCCAGCGCTCTCGCGCGCCCATCCAACGGGTGGCCGACCGGGTGGCTGCATGGTTCGTTCCCGCGGTGCTCGCCGCGTCGCTGGCCACGTTCCTCATCTGGAACTTCTGGGGGCCGGAGCCGCGGTTTGCGCATGCTCTGGTGAATGCCATCGCGGTGGTGATCATCGCCTGCCCGTGCGCGCTCGGGCTGGCGACGCCGATGTCGGTGATGGTGGCGACCGGTCGCGGCGCATCGGCGGGAGTCCTGATCCGGAACGCCGAAGCGCTGGAGACGGTGGGCAGGGTGGACGTGCTGGTGATCGACAAAACGGGCACGCTCACCGAGGGCAAGCCGGCGCTGCGGTCGGTGGTGCCTTTCGAAGGATTCGACGCGGCGGAACTGTTGTCGCTGGCGGCGAGCCTGGAACAGTCGAGCGAGCACGCCTTGGCCTCGGCCGTAATTGCCGGAGCGCGCGAGCGGGGTCTTACGGTCGCCAAGGCCGAGCGGTTTCAGGTCCTCCCCGGCAAAGGCCTTCTCGGCGAGGTCGGCGGCCGGAGCGTGGTGCTGGGGGCGTCGCGCCTTTTCCGCGAGCGGGGGATCGACTCGTCCGCGCTCGAGACGGCGGCGGGTGAACTGCGCGCCGCGGGCGAGAGCGTGATCCTAGCCGCGGTTGACGGCCGGCCGGCCGGGCTCCTGGGCTTCGCCGATCCGCCCAAAGCAATGGCCGAGGCCACGGTGGCCGAACTTCAGCGGGACGGGCTCCAGGTAATAATGCTCACCGGCGATGCCCGCAGCACGGCCGAAATTGTCGGCCGCAAACTCGGCCTGAGCGAGATTTTTGCCGACCTCATGCCGGATGAGAAGATCGAGATCGTCAAGCGGCTGCAAACCTCCGGACACTGTGTGGCGATGGCCGGAGACGGCATCAACGATGCGCCCGCCCTGGCGCAGGCCGACGTCGGAATCGCGATGGGCACGGGCACCGACGCGGCCATGGAAAGCGCCGCCATCGTGCTCCTGCACGGCGACCTTCGAGGCATCCGGAGGGCCCGCCGCTTGGGCAAAGCGGCGCTCGGCAACATCCGGCAGAATCTGTTCTTCGCCTTCGTCTATAACATCGTCGGCGTGCCGGTGGCGGCCGGCCTGCTCTATCCGTTCTTCGGGATTCTGCTCAGCCCCATGCTGGCAAGCGCCGCGATGACGTTTAGCTCGGTGTCCGTCATTTCGAACGCCCTGCGGCTCCGCCGGCTGACGCTTTAGCGGTGTCGAGAACCTCGTGGATCGGCGGCCCGGGGTAGGGGAAGTCTTCGGGTCCGGGCGGCAATTCCATCAGCCGCACCAGCGTCGGCACCAGGCTCAGGCTGTCATACGGGGTCTCGATCGTCGCTCCCTCGGGAATTCCGGTGTCTTTCCCACCGGCCATCATCAACACCGAGTGGGTGGAGATCTGGAGGAAGGAACCGTGATTGCCGCCGGGGTTGAATCCGCGGACGTTGAAATTCCAGTGGTCGGCGGCAAAGACGAGCATATCGGGCTGCGTGAGCATGCGGCGCCGTTGTTCCAGGCGCAGCAGAAGCGTCCGGTCGCGGCCGGTGACGCTCGCATCCCACAGCGGAAGACGCGCCGCCGGCTCCTGAAACTGCTCGAAGATGCCGATGATGCCGTTGGAATAGCGCGTGCCGCACGCGGCCCGAAACCATTCCGTCTCGCTGTGCCAGTCCAGAAGCCAGGCGCTGCGCTGCGCCGGCCCGATGGCCAGCGCCGGATCCTCCCAGAGCTCGAGCGGAAGCCCAGCCCTCCATTCCCCGGGCCGCAGGTGAATCCGGCCCGAGGAGTCCTGCCGAAGATCGGCGGCCGGCAGATAGCGGATGTCCCCGCCGGCCGAACGCAGCACCACCGCTTCCCTGCCCTCGCCCGCGTAAAGCCACACCGCCTGCTCGAAGTCACGTCCCGCCGGGGAGCCGGCTTGGTCCAGAACCTCAGCCAGAGGACCGGGCGGCAAGGAGACGGCAATGAAATCGACGGGCTCGGTGCCGACCTCCGCCTGGGGACGATTGCGGACCGTGATCGATCGCAGGGCCTGGAAATAATCGACGCGGTCGGCCGGCGTCGGTCCGACGGCGTAGTTCCGAAGATCGTAGAGCGTGTTCGGCTCACCGAGGGAATGCTTGGGAATCACGGACGCGATGCGCACCTTGTCGAGATTCGGATCGTCCGGCGACAGAGCGAGCAGGGCGCGCAGCGAACGCAGGTATTCGCGATCCGCCTTCTCCTCCTGCTTCCAGGCGCGAAGGTGCGAAGCCAGGCGCCGCGCCGGCTGATCGAGCCCCAGTTGCTTGTCCGCTGGGCTGTAGGCGCGCCGGTCCTGCGCCAGAGCCTGCTGCTGGCGCAGAATTTCGCGGTGCAGCGCCTCGATCTCCTCCTCGAATCGGGCGGCGTTCCCGGACCACGATTCCCGGCGCCGGTCGAGGATGTCGAACAACTGCCTTCGCGCCGCGCGCCGGACATCCGGCGCCGTCTCAGGCGCCACGATCTGCTTGAGCAACATGTGCAACTGGTTCAGGTCGTTGTTGCGGAATTGAATCGCCGCCCTTTCGTTGCCGTCCAGGTCCAGGACAACCGTCGGATAGTCCTGCCCCTGCCCGGCCAGATACCGCGAGGCGCCCGAGGCCGTCACCACCTCGGACACAAACGGATTCAAGCCCTTGATCTTGTATTCGGTGAGCGGATGGCGATCGGTGACGACGTGCTGCCCGCCCCCATCGGCGCTGTTAAACCAATCGACTAGGCTGAAGCCCTGGCTGAGAATTCCGGGCGTGGAATTCATTCCGTGATCGGAGACCATGACCAGGAGCGTTTCCGAAGCGAGCGGGCTCTTTTCGATCGCCGTCCACACCCGGCCGGTAAGCGCGTCAATCTCGTGCAGGGCGAGTCTCTGCGCCTCGGTGCTGTTTACAAGATGGCCGGCGTGATCGTATTCTCCGGAGAAGAAGTCCAGGTAACGGACTTTGGGGTCGGCGAGACCTTCTTTCAATTCCTTCTCGGTCTGCTCGAAAACGCTCGATCCGAGTTCGATGCCGGTTTGCGAATCTTCCAACAGGCGCCGCGGACCACGAAGGCTGAAGTGCTGGGGCAGAGCCCTGCCGAGACGGCTCCACCGGTTGCCGCGGAGGTATAACTGGTAACTTTGGAACCGGTCCCGATACGGAAAGCGATCGATGAACAGCGGTGTGCCGTCCTCGTCGAGCACGTCGACGGCAGGCATATCCACGCGGCGGCCGAGAGCGTAGTCGAAGAAGAAGGGGAAAAAATTCAGGTAGTCGTAGATCCGCATGGTGTAGCGGTCGAACTCGGCGTTGCCGTGAAGGCGCTGGTTGTGGCCGCTGTCGAGCATCGACCATGACGGGGCCGAAAGGCTGATGCCCCGGACGTAAAAATTCAACAGCCGCGTCCCGTGCCGCCAGAAGACTTCCTGCATCCAGGGGAGCTGGGAGACCCCGCTGCGCGGATTCTGTTCCCGCACCAGGCGTTCGACAAGCGCCCAGGGAAGACCGTCGATCTTGAGGATGACGACGCGCCGGACGCCGCCCTCGAGCGTCGCCGCCAGCGCCATCAAAACAAGCGGCAGGACCGCGGCGCGCATGAAGCCGGCTCGTTTCATGCGCCGCATTCCCGCGGCAACCCGGTCATCATCGTCCCGCCGTGGCCGTCAGAGGGCCTGGGCCCGGCCGCGTGGGCGCCGCCCCAGGATCGTCCCCGTGGGAGCAGGCGTTCGCCGCCGCCCGCAGCGTAAGGCTCATCGGCTCCCTCTCGATCAGCCTCGCCGCGGCGAGCCTCCCTTCGGCGCTGTTCATTCGCGCCAGACACAAAAGACAGCTCAAGCGCGTGCCTTCGCCGGCGGAGCGCCGGTATACGTTCTCGACAAGGCCCGCCACTTCTTTATCGTAGCGGGAAGACCGGCCGACCATTTCCGTCAGGGCGGCCAGCCGGTCTCTCACCCGGGACGGATCATACGCCACATCGATCGTCGGACTGGAGTTCACCATATGCCGGAGCTCGTCCAGAGTGGCTTGCATGCGCCGGTCCAGAACCAGCTCGCTCAGGGTCACGTCGTTGACCGGCTCGCGGTGATGCCACAGGCTCGCGGTCAGAATGGAGCCGGCGGTGAAGAAACTACGCGCCCGCCTCCCGTGCAGCAGAGCCACCATCTCGCGCCCGCGTTCCCGTTGGAGATCCGCGGCCAGGCCATCGGGGCGCTGCGCATAGCGCAGAAAGCGCGCGTATTCGGCGCGGGCAAACGCGGCTTCCGAGGAGAGCGGCATCTCGAAGGGATTCAAGCTCATCTGGTCCATCCGCGCGATGGCCGCCTGCCGAAACTCTTCGGAAAATCCGGAGCCGGCAAGCAACTCCAGCCTTAGCCCGGCATAAGCGTTGAGCCTCTGCGCCTCATCGGTGGCCGCTCCGTGCCTGGCGCGGTACCACTGGAGAGTGGCGTGCCCGGCCAGATACGGCCAGTTCGTCATGCCCGTCAGGCCGAAGACCCCGGTGGCCACGTACTCCGAGATGCGGCCCGCCGCCTCTCGGCGGCTGATGCGCGAGCCGTCGCGAAAGTCCACCAGCAGCAGCGGCACGCGATCGTAATCGAGGCTGTAAATGGCGAGCGGGATCATCGTCTCGGCGCGCGCCGCTTGCGAGCCCTCCGCCTCCCGCTCCCCGGCCGCGTTCCAGTACCAGGTCTCGTGGTAACCCTTCCATTCCTTCAGCCGGTTGTCGCGCCAGGGATTGCCGATGCGCAGGAAAGACGGATTAAACGGGCGGTTGGGAGAAGAGGCGGCCAGGTCCTGCTGCGAGACCCAAAGGACGGCCTGGCTCGGCGCGGGTCCGCGGGAATCGAGCGCCTCGAAGTAGAGACCCTCCTGTTCGGCTCTTTGCCGGAGCAGGTCCCAGTTGTGCTCGCGGTGCAGCTCGAGTTGGGCCGCCATCGCCGTCCAGGCCTCGGGCAGCCGCGCGTCTCGAATGACGCCGCCGAGCAGGCGCGCGCTCAGCGCCAGGCGCGCCTGAAACTCGAGCCATTCGTCTTCCGGCATCGCCCCTGCCGCCGCGTCGGGCATGGGACCGCCGGCCACCCCGGCCTGCTGGAGCGCCGCTAAGGCTTCGGTCGTCTTCATGCCGGTATACGTGCTCGCGCTGCCGCGGTAGCTTCGGGTCGGCGCGCGAATCAGGGCGCCCCGCGGATCCAGCACCTCGACCTGCGTCACCATGCCCGCGACACGACGCCAGGTCTGATGCAGTGGCGTCGAAAGATCGAGGACCGGCGCCGGTGTGCCATCCCCGCTCTGCCGCGACCGGCTCTTGAACAGCAACGGCGACAGCGCTTCGATGCGCTGCAGCAGACCGGGCCGCGCATGACCGTAAATCCAGACTTTTCCGAGACGCGCCGCTGCCGGATCAGGATTGTCGAGAGTGTCCCGCAATACGGACATCATGGGCATCGGTCCGTCTTGCGCCTGGCAGAAAACGGTAACCAGTTCGGCGCCGCCTGTCACCGGCGCCACTTCGGGCCAGCACGTGACGGCCGCCGCGGCACCCCTCGATGTTACATGCACTGCGGGTTGCGTCGAGGCCAGCGCAAGCTGGGAGGCAACCAGCACCGCCGCGCCGACGAATCGCGCGAAAAACGATAGGCGAGTCCCCCATATGCCCGCCGCAATCCGGTCCACTATTCTAAGTGACGTTCAAGCCCCGATCGAAGATCCGAAAAACTGGATTCGCGCCTTGCGATCCGGCCTGATTTGGGAGTACTAGATCAGGCGGGTCAACAGAAAATATGTAACCGGAAGCGCAAACAGGACGCTGTCCACGCGGTCCAGCCAGCCGCCGTGGCCGGGCAGCAGATTCCCGCTGTCCTTTACCCCGGCGCCTCGCTTCAGAGCCGACTCGCACAGATCGCCCAGTTGTCCGGCGATGTTTGCCGCCGAGGCGACGGCCACCGCCACAAGCAGCGGAACATCGGGCAGCAGGCGCGGAAAATAAAGCAGGGCGAACAACACCGAAGCGGCAAGCGAGGCGATGGAGCCTTCCCACGTCTTGGCCGGACTGACCGCGGGCGCCAGACGGTGACGCCCGATCCACCGGCCCACGTAATAGGCCGCGCCGTCGCCGGCCCAGTTGAGAGCCACCGCGAACAGCACCCAATACGGGCTGCGCATGCGCAGCAGCAGCGCCATCCGCCAGCCGCCGAACACGTAAAGGACGCCCAGCACCAGCGCCCCGGCGTAGGGCAGAGCCTCCGACAGGTCACGGACCCGGAGCGACAGCGCCAGCGCCAGAATCACCACCAACGCGAGAATCGCCGATTGGGTATCGGGCAGCAACAGCAGCGTCAGCCCCGCCGCGTACCCGAACACTCCCGGAGGCGGTATCGAGTGCGCCGACACCAGGCCGGCGTACTCATAAAAGCACAGGCCGGCAATCAATGCGAGCACCGCCAGAAACACCGGCAACGGCGCCCAAAGCATGACGTAGGTGATGAGCGGAATGAGAACCAGCGAGGTCAGGACACGCTTCATCCCTCAGCGCCCATCATCGCGCCGTGCCCAGCGCCTCAAATAACCTGCTGACTCTTCCCGAAGCGTATCTTCTGGACTCGTGCCCCAGCCCGCCGAACCGCCGGTCCCGCCGCTGGTACTCCAGGATGGCGTGCAGCAGGTCGGTGCGCCGGAAGTCGGGCCAAAGCGTCTCGGTGACGTACAACTCGGCGTAGGCGATCTGCCAGAGCAGGAAATTGCTCACCCTCATCTCGCCCGAAGTGCGGATGAGAAGATCGGGATCGGGCAGACCGGCCGTGTACAGGCGCGAGGCGATCATCTCTTCGCTGGCGCGCAGCTCCGGCAGCGTTCCCGCCAGGCGCGCTTCGTCGATGATGGCGTTCATCGCGTCCACCAGCTCGGTTCGTCCGCTGTAATTGATGGCCAGGTTCAGCCGCATGCCCCGGTTGCCGGCCGTGGTCTCGATGGCCAGGTCCAGCTCCTGCCGGACGCGAGAGGGGAGCTCGTCCAGGCGGCCCACCGCGCCGAGTCGAATGTCGTTCCCCATCAGCTCGGCCGTTTCCCGGCGCAGATAAATGCGCAGCAGCCGCCAGAGCGTATCGATTTCGGTCCGCGGCCGCTTCCAGTTTTCCGTCGAAAATGCGTACAGCGTCAGCGCCTGAACGCCGAGCCGGGCGCAGGTTTCGACGACGATGCGTACGGGCTCGATGCCCGCCTTGTGACCGGCCACGCGAGGCAGGCCGCGCCGCCCGGCCCAGCGGCCGTTGCCATCCATGATGATGGCCACGTGCGCCGGAAGTCGAGCCGGATCAATGGCCTCCGCCAGCGCCCAGTCCTTTCCCTCAGGCTCCAGAACTTCAAACAGACCTGTCATCGGGTAAAGTTCTATCGTACACCAGGGCAGCTTCCGGGCGTCGGCGAAAGCTGCCCGGAAAGTGGTGTCAGCCGCGGCGGCCGCTCGTCGGGTTCCACCAGCCACACCTTCCTGTCCGCCATGGTTGTCTCCAGCTCTCCGTTGGCTGCCTCGCCCATGTCGCGCGCCGTGATCACCTTCTCCGCCGCGGGGTCGGCGCCGTTGTAAACCCACTCTCCGCCGGGATCGTGTCCCGGCTGGCGGTAGCGGATGATGGCCAGTTGCCGGCCCGGCTGAGCCTCCAGGCACCGCATGACGGCGTGGCGCGGGTTGTCCTGCGCGAACTCGGCTTCCACCTTCCGCCCCCAGTTCTGCCAGCCCGGAAGTCCGGGCCCGGCGATGCGCACCGCGCACAGCAGCAGCGGCGAGGCCGCGCAGGAGGCCGCCAGCAGCCTCGACAGAGCCGCTCCGCTGGGTCTCCCGCGCCACTGCCACCGGCTCATCCGCATCCAGCCGGCCACGATTAACAGCAGGAACGCCCCCAGCGCCGGGGCGTCGTAATGCGGGTAATAGGCGTGGTAGAGCGCGTGCGCGACGAAGAACACGCCCACCAGCGCCGCCGCCTCCCGCACCTGGGTGCCGCGCCGGGCTCCCCAGCAGAAAATCAGCGGCACCGTGAGCAGAGGCCCGAAATAGAGTCCCCACATCGAGCGCAGCATCCCGGCCGTCTTCGCGGCAAAGCCCGCCGGCGTCCGCCCGCGCCGGTAGAGGCGCAACTGCTCCAGATACTCGTCGCGCAATTCCTGGTGACGAAAATTCTCCACCTGAACCGGCTTCTGAAAGAGAAAAGACTGAGGCGTGCCGTATTCCCGCTGGTTGATCTGGTAGGCGAAGGTCAACGGGCTTCCGGTGACGCGAGAGTTATCGTAAGCCTGAAACGCGACCGCCGCGGCCAGAGCCATCGCCGCCGGCGCCGCCCGCAGCACAATGCGTCCCACCGTCATTTGCTCGTCGCGTTTCGCCCGAACCGCCATCCACCCGGCCAGGAACAGCACCAGCAGCGCGGCTTCGAGGGGCCGGCAGAGAAAGACGATGCCCAGTCCGGCTCCGGCCACCAGCGATGGGCCGGTCCATTTCCGGCCCAGAGCTCGCGGCGCCGCTCCCAACGCCAGAAGCCCTCCCACCGCGGGAACCGCGCCGCCCCAGTAGGTGTCCATCCAATAGCTGAGAACACCCAGGTGCAGCGCCAGCACGGCGCCGCCCAGCAGCGCCCAGGGCGGCGGTACCCAGGCGCGCAGCATCCACACCGAGAGTGCGCAGAGCAGCGCGACGCCCAGCACCACGCCCGCCCAAGGGTGCCCGAACACCGCCCAGCCGAGCGCAAGCGCGGCGGGCTGGCCGGGCAGATACTGCGACGAGTAGGTCGGCTGCGAAATGACGAACAGGGTTTCGAAGTGCTGCCAGAGCGGCAGCGCCGGATTGGCCAGACGCCCGTGGAGCAGCGTGTCGGCCTCCAGCAGCATGCTGAACTCGTCGTGTATCGAGGCGACGGGCACCGGATCGACCGGCAGCAGAAGCAGCCGCGGCACCACTGCCAGCGCCGCCACCAGCGCCGCCGACAGCCAGGGCCGCGAGGCCAGCCGCGCCAGTGCCGGCTCCCGGCGGGCAAACCACGCCTGGCCGAAACCCGGCCGCAACAGCGCCGCCGCCAGCGAAGCGGCCACCAGCGCGCACTCGATCCACTCGAGCGGGCTGAGTCCGGCGCCCCAGTAAAGTCTCATCGAAGCTACGGCCCCGTGCGGCTTCCGCCAGGAGTCACTTCTTCTCCTCGTGATACTCCATTTCGGTGTTCACGGCCCAGATATTCGCCTTGTCGGTGATGCCGGCCACAATGTTGTCCACCGCCGTCATCGCGGTGAGCATCGAGTGGTCCTGATTGTTGTACTTGTGCATCCCGTTCCGGCCCACCAGGAACAGATTCTCATAACGGTCCAGATACCGCCGGATGTCGTCGAAGCGGTCGTAGCTGCCGAAGTAAGCCGGGTAGGTCTTCGGCACGCGGATGACGGTCCCGTCGCGCACGTCGCGGCCGGAAAGGATGCCGATCTTTTCCATCTCCGCCACGGCGAGCGCGATCATGTCGGCGTCCGACTTCTTCCACAAATCGTCGGTTTCGTAGCAGAAATATTCCAGGCCGATCCACACCTTTTGCGGATCGCTCACCATGTACGGGCTCCAGTTGTTGAAGATCTGCATCCTTCCGACGAGCACGTCGGGCTCCTGAATGTAGATCCAGTTGTCCTGGAGCAGTTTCTTGCCCCGGGCGCTGTCCTCTTCGAGCAGCAGCCGGTCGAGCAGCAGCCCGACGGTGATGAAATCGCGGTACTGCAACCCGTCGCTGATCGAGCGTACCTCGGCCGGCGCGGCCGGCTCCAGCGCCCGCACCAGCTCCTGAACCGGCATCGTGGAAAAGAAGTAATCGCCTTCAAACCGCCGCCGCTCGCCGTTCTCGTGTACCGCCTCCACCGCCACCACGCGATCGCCGTCGGTGTGGATCGCGTCCACCGACCAGCCGGTGAGAATGGAGCCGCCCGAGCCGCGAATCGATTCGGCGACGTACTCCCACAACTGGCCCGGGCCGAGCTTGGGATACAGGAATTTTTCGATGAGCGAAGTCTCGACGTTCTTCTGCCCCAGGCCCCTGTCCGGCCGCACCATTTTCTTGAGCATGTGCGTCAGGGTCTTCACCAGCGACAGGCCCTTGATCCGCTGCGCGCCCCACTCGGCGCTGATCTGATCGCAAGGCACGCCCCAGACTTTCTCCGTATACGACTTGAAGAAGGTGAGGTACAGCTCCTTGCCGAACCGGTTGATGAGAAACTCCTCGAGCGAGCGCTCGGGCCGGCGCTGGTTCAGCGCCGCCCATACGTAGCTGAAGCCGATTCTCACCGTCCGCCACGGCCCCAGTTTGGCCAGCGTGTCCCCGCTCAGCTTGATCGGGTATTCGAAAAACCGGCGCAGGAAATAGATCCGCGATTTCCGGTTCCGGATCAGCATCACCCGGTCGTCGGAGGCCGGATCGGGGCCGTTGCCGCCGGTGGCGATGGTCCGGCTTTGGTTCTGATAGTGGATGAACTGCTCCGGCTCGGCAGAGGCCTGCGGCGGCATCACGTCCATCCACCACTGCATGACGCGGTCGGACTTGGAAAAAAACCTGTGCCCTCCAATGTCCATCCGGTTGCCTTTGTAGCGCACCGTGCGCGAGATGCCGCCCATCTCGGCGCTCTTCTCGATCACCAGCGGCACCACCGCGGACCGCTTCAGAAACTCGTAGGCCGCCGTCAACCCGGCCGGCCCCGCGCCAATAATCAGCGCCACCTTTTTCGGCGATTCCATCCCCGCTGTCTCCTCCGAGCTCAATCCGGTCACTCCGCCGTCAGGCTTCGCCCCAACATCCGTTTCAGATCGATCTGAAATCGTTCCGGGCGCTGTCGCGCCAGGCCGCTGAAGCGATACAGCGCCACCTCGCCCGAGCAGGCCGCCGGCAGCGGCACCGGCTTCCAGCTTCCCTTGTTCGACTCTAGCAAGCCGAGCACGAATGCGTGATAGGAAAGGTCCGAAACCGGCGCCGTCTCCACCGCCAGGCCCCGCACTCCCCAACTCTCCAGTCCGGCCTCGGCCTCCCCGGCGGTGGCGAACCGCAGCACCGCGGCCCGGGCGCCCCAATCGGTATCGGCGAACATTTTGCTGGCGCGCAGCACGTAGTGGCCGGGGCGGGCCTCGCGCAGGGCAACCTCGGCGATGAAAGATCCCTCGGCCGCCGCGCCGCCGGAGACGAACAAAACGTCCCGCGTCGAGGGCATCGCCCGCAGCGCCGCCTCCGCCGTCGCGGCGAAGTGATTGGCCGGCTTCACCGGCACGGCGAAAACCTGAGCCACAAACGCCAGCCCGGTGACG
This sequence comes from Bryobacterales bacterium, assembly GCA_027452065.1. Lineage (GTDB taxonomy): Bacteria > Acidobacteriota > Terriglobia > Bryobacterales > Bryobacteraceae > JAJYKC01. The sequence continues at coordinate 8,039 of DAIDHC010000049.1, read as the reverse complement.
GCTTCGATGGCCGCCAGCGCCCAGCGCTTCCCCGGGCGCAGCCGACCGGCCAGCCATCCGGCGCCGGCGGCGGCCAACAGCAGCACCGCCGGCAGGCCCAGGATCATCTTCCGGTCTTCAATTCCGGCCGGCACCAGCGAATGAAATAGCCACACCGCCGCCGCCAGCGACACCATCCCCGCCCAGAACCCCTCCACCGGCTCCCGCCGCCAGCGCGCCAGCCCGCATCGCGCCACCGCACCGGCCAGCGCCAGCGCCCCGACCGCCCAGCCCACCTCGCGCAGCATCAGCGCCGCATAGGCCGGAAGAGCCTCGCGCGTATACGGCAGCCCCGCCTTCCCGTTCCAACCCTGCTGCGCCATGTGCAGCGTGTAAAGCTGCCAGGGGATCACCAGCGCCACCACGCCCGCGCCCAGCCAGAATTTCCCGGTCCCCAGCAGGCGAAGCTTCCCGCTGATCAGCAGCCCTAGCGGCGCCACCAGCACCAGCGCCCATCCGTTGCCCTTCACCAGAATCGTCATCGCCGTCCAGACGCCGAACCACGCCGCATCCCGCGCCGACTCGGTGTCCAGGAACCGCCCGAACGCCGCCGCCGCCAGCAGACCGAACAGCGCCAGCAGCGATTCGGCCATCACCATCCCGGTATTCTCCTGCACCACCGGCAGCACCACAAACAACACGCCGGCTCCCACCGCGCCGGCCAGGTCCACGTGCTTCCTTCCCACCGCGATCATCGAGGTCCCAACAGCGGCCGTGATCGCCGCCATCAACACCAGCACCGAGGCGCGCGAGGCCGTGAACCCCAGCATCCAGACGGCCTGGATCAGATAAAACACCGGCGGCCAGTGTCCGAACGCCACCTTCGGGTAATGCAGATAGTAGTTCTCGGCATACGCCATCGGGTGCAGCAGCGAACCCGACAACAGGTAATCGTGCACCATGAGGCCGGTAATCAGATGGGCCGCTTCGTCCGGATATCCGTCGAATTCCACCTGATAGCACCGTCCCAGCCATTGCAGCCAGACCGCCAGCAGGACGAGCGACAGGAAGACACCGAGTAGTCGCAGGCGGCTTGACAAAAATTGAGGAATCACTCGAACCATTTGTTGGTGGGCAGGCAGCGCATGCCGCACCGGGGTGAGTCGTTCTTTCCGAGCTTAACACGGCACCCGCGGGCGGCGGAATGATTAGCGTCCGAAGGCGCTGTACATGTGCAGCAGCGGTCCTCCCGCAAAGACGATGCCCAGCGCCGCGATACCCAGAAATGTCCCGAAAGGCAGCTTATATGTCGCCACATCCTTGCCCGACAGGACGATGTAGGCGACGCCGGTGATCGAACCCAGCACCGAGCCGGCGATGAGCGTCAGCAACACACCCTGTAAACCCAGAAACGCCCCGATCATCCCCACCATCTTCACGTCGCCCAGGCCCAGCCCTTCGCGGTGCCGGATGCGGTAGTAAAGCTCGCCCACCAGCCACAGCGTTCCGCCGGCGATCACCGCCCCGGCCCCCGATTCGGCCAGCGACGGAATCCAGGCCGGCGTCGAGGGAGCGAAGAAAGCAGTGAAGCCGCCGCGTTCGGGCACGGCCGCGGCCAGCACCAGGCCGGCCAGCGTTCCGCCGAGCGTCATCTCGTCGGGGAGAATGCGCTCCTCGAGGTCGGAAAAAATCAGCCCGATGATGAGCGCCGAAAACAGGCACGCCTTGACCGCCGCCCCGTTTACGCCGAACAACAGCAGCGAGCAAAAGAAGGCGGCCGCGGTGAGCATCTCCACCAGGGGATAGCGGAACGGGATCGGACCGCCGCACCGGCGGCAGCGCCCGCGCAGCAGGATGTAGCTCACCACCGGCACATTGTCGAACCAACGCACCGGCGCTTCGCACAGCGGGCAGAACGAGCGCGGCCGCACCACCGACAGATCCCGCGGCAGGCGGTGGATGCAGACGTTCAGGAAACTGCCGATTAACAGGCCGAACAGGCCGGCCAGCAGCGCCTCGATCATGCCAGCACCTTCCTGTACGTGGAGACTGTGTCCTCGGCCATTCGCCCGGGACTGAAACGCTCCGCCGCTCTCCTCCGCCCCTGCGCGCCCATCCGCGCCGCCAGCGCCGGATCCTCCATCAGGCGCCGCAGGGCCCAGGCGATCTCCTCGGGCTGGTTCCCGGTCAGAATGCCGGTCTCTCCCTCCACCACCACTTCCTGCAAGCCGCCCACCCGGCTGGCGATCACCGCCGCGCCGCGCGCCATGGCCAGCAGCGCCGCCGAGCCCAGCCCCTCGGATTCGGAGAGGTAGACGAACACGCCCGCGCCCTCCAGGTCCTGCGGCAGGTCGCGCGAGAAGCACACCCGCACGCCCGCCAGCCGCGCCGCTTCCCGCACCAGCGGCCCGCACTTGCCGGGGTCATCCGATTCCAAAGCCACAACCTTTTTCCAATCCTGTGTCCCGACTGTGGCCGGCACACGCACCGCGTCCGGCACCACCTGTATCTTCTCATCGGCCACGCCGGCCCGAATCAACTGCTTTCGCACCGCTTCCGAAATCGCCAGATACGCCGCCGCCCGCCCGTATTTCCAGCGCGACAGCGGCGAACCCCCCACCGGAAACACCACCCTGCGCGACACCACCAGCGGCCGGCGCACCAGCACAGCCGCCCAACTATGCGCCTTCGCATCGTGGGCGTGAACCACGTCGGCCCGCCTCGCCAGCCGCAACAGCGCCGCCCATCCCGCCTCCGCCGTCCGGATTCCAGCCGCCCGCGCCGCCTCGAGCAGCGGCGAGCCGGCCGGCGCCATCACCGTCTGCTCCAGCCTCCCTCTCAACTCCTCGGCCAGCAGCAGCACCTGCCACTGCCCGCCCCGCATCCGGCGCCCACAGTCCACATGCAGCACCCTGGGCGCCGCCTCACTCATGCGGCATCATATTCCGCGCCTTGGCGTACTTCAGAAAGTTGTAAAACGCCGCCATGTAGGCGATCGCCAGCCCCTCGGCCCCGTCGAGAAATCCCATCTGCATCACGTACGTCTTGAAAAACGTCGCCGGCGGATTCAACAGCAGCTTCGACCAGCTCGGCGGACGCCCCTCGGCGATCATCTCCTGCGCCGCCAGCGTCGTGTAGCGGTCCATCGTGCTCAGATGCTGGCTCAGCGAATCGCAGGTGAAATGCAGCACGTTCGAATCCAGCCGCCCCACCGTCCCCTCCACCACCACCGATTCGTGAACGTAGCGCCCCACCCAGCTCGCCTTCCGCCGGTCGTACAGCCGCACCTTGCGGTCCGGATACCAGCCCGAGTGCAGAATCCACCGGCCCAGATACTGTGCCAGCCGGGGCATCGAATAGCCGTCGTAGCCGGGCCCCGTCTTCTTAATGTGCCAAATGTCGGCTTCCAGCGCCTCGCTGATCGCCTCATCGGCGTCCAGCGATAAAATCCAGTCGTGAGAGGCCTGGGCGGCGGCGAAGTTCTTCTGCTCGGCATAGCCCATCCACCGGGACTCGATCACCCGCGCCCCCAGCTTGGCCGCGATCTCCCTCGTCCGGTCCACCGAACCGCTATCCACCACCACCACTTCGTCGCAGCACCGCAGGCTCTCGATCACGCGCGCGATGTTCCGTTCCTCGTTGCAGGCGATGATGGCGGCCGAAATTCTCATATACTGCCGGATTCGCCTTCCCATTATAGAGAGGCCGCCGCGCCCGGTTCGCCCTTCCCCGCTGCGGCGCCGCAGGCTCGATTCCACGGTCTTCAAGCCGCTTTTGCCCGTTGGCATCCGGGTTCCGGCTCTCGGAGGGACCTCGCTGCCGGCCGCATCGCTGACCGTTTACAACGGCCGGGCCGGTTCCGATGCCGCCGCCGGAACGCCGACCACCGTCAACTTCGACGGGATAGCGCCGGCCAACAGCTTCGATTCCTACCCAGGCGGGCCGGTCACTCTGTCTCGGGCGCCTTTCGCCAGTGGTAGCGCCGGCAGTTCGAGCTTCGTTGTCGATCCCGGCCTTTACGGCAACACCTGCTGGCTGGGGCTTCAATTTCGGCGGCCTGTTCAGCCGTGTGACGTTTGCCGTCGATCGGGGCCGATGGCGTGCCTGCGCGCCCTCCACTTCCGCCTCCCCCTCGAGCGGAACGCCCGGATTCGCCGCATACATTTCGAGCACGCCGTTCTCCAGCATCACCCTGTCGATGCCCGACGGCTCCGCTTACAACGCCATCGGCAACTTCGCCTTCGGCGGCTCAGCCGTCCCCGAGCCGGCCACCGTCTCCTTCGTTGCCCAGGCTGCTCCCGGTCTCTTCCCCGGCCGCAAGAAACTCCCCGGTTCGCGGAAATTCCTCTCAGGAGGGCCGGCACGCAACCCCGCTCCGGCCCTCCGTCGTGCCTCTCCGGCGCGTTTCCTCCCCGTTTCCCTCCCTGCCGCCCCCCAGGACCTCAATTCTACGCCTCGTCCGAGCCCTACCCGTAGCCCTGACCGAGGAACCGATCACCCACAAAACGCTGATTCTTTGCACCGTACTAGTACGGTAGCGTCATTTCCTATGTTGCAAATGCCCGAAAGATCCTTATACTTAATGATTGTAGGGTTTCCGACGGTCATTGTTGACGTGCTGGACTCTAGTGCTGTTGGAGGAATGATTTACTCTCGGAGGTTAGTTCATATGCGGCTTTTACGGTCACTCACTTTGATTCTCGGTTTGAGCGCGTCGTTCGCGAGTGCGGCAAGCATTTTCACGTTCGATAGCAATGCTCCCGGCAGTTTTACCACTTTCACGGATACCATCGGCACTCTGTCGGCGACGTTTTGGAGCCCCTCGGACCCGGGAAGCTTTACCGTCGTTCCGGCATCCACGAACCAATTCCAATCGCCCATGTCGGGGAATGTGCTCGAAGATCCCGGCCCGATCGGGTTTGGGTTCCTTCCGCTGTTCATCTCGTTCAACCAGATGCTCAACTCGGTCTCCCTCGATTTTGCTACCGACGGGACTTCACCGTTTGTCCTCACCGCCTTTAACAACGGAGCCTTCGTCGGCCAAGTCGAGGCAGTCGGTTCGGTTCCCGGCGGCGGAATCTTCCCGCAGGGCACCATCAGCTTCTCCGGCGCTTTCAACAGCATCGTCCTGGCCGATGCCCACGTGCCCTATTTCGCCATCGATAACGTAGCAGCCAACGTTCCCGAACCCGCAACCTTCGCCCTCATCGGCGTCGGCCTGCTGGGCCTCGGTGGCATCAAGCGGCTCCGCAGCCTGCGCCGCCGGTAAGCTTTGCTGAGTTTTGGGCAGGCGCAGTCCTCCGGGCGCCTGCCCTGCCTCTCATCCCCCTCCTTTCTTAACCCGCTCCAGCGCTCATCTGCATTAGGGTACGTTACCGGTAGTACCCCTTTCTTATTTTCGAGGCCCTTGCTTCATCTCCTTTTCAATGCCTTCGTGATAAACTCTGTTCATCATCGCGGGAAACCCAATCCGGAAAGGGAAACTCACATGCGGCTTCTGCGTACTCTGACCCTGGTCATCGGCCTCAGCGCGTCTTTGGCGAGCGCCGGCACCGTATTCACCTTCGACGACCTTGCCCCCGGTACCTACACCACCTTCACTGAGACCATCGGGACCCTCTCGGCAACGTTCATCAGCCCTACCGACCCGGGGAGCTTTACTGTCGTTCCGGCGTCCCTCAACAGTTTTCAGTCGCCCATGTCCGGCAACGTGCTCGAAGATCCCGGCCCGCTCGGCGCAGGCTTCCTGCCGCTCTACGTCATCTTCAACCAGGTCGTCAACAGCGTTTCTGTCGATTTTGCCACCGCCTCTTCTTCCACGTTTCTGCTCGGGGCGTTCGACAATGGCAACTTCGCAGGGCTGTCCTCTGCCACGGGTACGGTTCCCAACGGCGGGATCTACCCCCAGGGCTCCATCAGCCTGTCCGGCGCATTCAATATCCTTGTCTTCGCCGACGCCACCTCCCCCTATTTCGCCATCGACAACTTGAGTGTGACCACACCGGAGCCCGCTTCCCTCGCCCTCATCGGCGCCGGCCTGCTGGGCTTGGGTGGTTTCGAGCGCCTCCGCCGCCTCCGCCGCCGCTAGCCTTTCCTCTTCGGCAGGCGCTCCCCGGGCGCCTGCCTCCAGTTCCTTCCTCCCCGGCTCTCCCTCGTTTCCTCCCCTACCGCCCGCCGGCTCGCCGGTCATGTCTCGACACCTTCCGAATTAGCGGCCTGATGCAGCCACTCTTTGCACCCAGCAACAACGAACGGCGGTTGCCCATCTGGCGTAACACATGACATACCATCACCATGATCACATTACGGCCTGAAAATCCGATAACACTATTGGATAGAATCGGTTATACTATACCAATGCCACGCTCATATGAAAGCTCGCATCCGTGGATCACCTTTTCCCTCGTTGAGCTGGAGAGGACACGATCCGCGGGCTTATGGGAAATGCTCGGAGAATGCCAGTCGAAGTGTGAACATATCGCCGGGGTGCCGCTTCTCCCATCAGTGGCACAGGAGCTTCATCTTCTCTATCTCATTAAAGGCGTGCAAGGAACGACGGCAATCGAGGGGAACACGCTCTCCGAAGAAGAGATACGGCGGGCGCTAGATGGGGAGCTGGAGTTACCTCCTTCCCGGAAATATCTAAAACAAGAGATAGACAACGTCCAGAAGGGCTGTAAGTTCGTCTGGCAATGTCTTGCCGCTGACCCACAACTCCCTCTCGCCGTTGAGACACTGAAGCGCCTCAACCGGATTGTACTTGACGGACTAAAACTTGATGCAGGAATATGCCCAGGGGAAATCCGCGGATACTCGGTGGGGGTGTTTCGGTACCGGGCTGCCCCTGCGGAGGACTGCCAATTTCTCCTGGAACGATTGGCTGCTTGGCTCAACGGTCCCGATTTTGACGGAGGGCCGCAGTCGCCCATAGCGACAGCAATCATAAAGGCCGTGATCGCCCACCTCTACTTCGCTTGGATACATCCATTCGGCGACGGGAACGGAAGGACCGCGCGCCTATTGGAGTTCTATATCCTTCTGGGATCGGGCGTGCCCACGCCGGTAGCGCACCTGCTCTCGAACCACTATAACCTCACCCGAAGCGAGTACTACCGCCAATTGGACGAAGCCAGCCGTTCAGGGGGCCGGATCATGCCCTTTCTTCGATACGCCGTTCAGGGGCTACTCGACGGACTGAAGGGCCAGATCGAGAAGATCCGGAGTTCTCAAATTGAGATCATGTGGAGGTACTTTGTACATGAATCGTTCGGGGACAGCGATGCGGAGAAACGCAGGCGAGACCTTGTTCTCGCTCTTTCGGAGAAAGACGATCCAGTTCCTCTCTCGAAATTGCCAGAGATGAGTGTGCAGGCAATCTCGGCCTATCGGAACCGAGGCCGCATGACCCTAGTTCGGGATGTCAACGCGGTAACCGCTAAGAACCTTATCGTGAAAAAAGAGAACGGCTATATGGCAAATAAGCCGCTCATCCTCGCGTTCCTGCCGGACCGCGCCGGTGACCCGGAGCGTCCGAACGCGGGATCTAAGCATTCGCCAGAGGGAAGGTCGCCGGCCGCCTGACACCGGCTGGGCTATTCGCTCCACTTACCCTAAGCCGCTGATTCCACTACCTGAATATTCATTCACTCGCCCCAGCAACGCAGCGCGTGACACTACCCGCTCGCCGCCGCCGTTGACAGCCTGTCCCTTCCTGTGGCAATATACAATCTGGTGCATAAATAGTCATGGCTACCCCCCTCCCGTCTCCGGTGCGTATCCCCGTGGCTTCCTCCCCGGCCGTTCCCGCCGCCCTTCCTACCATCGCCGCCGGCGATCTGGCATCCGATCTCGACCTCACCTCCGCCGAACTGAGGGACCTGCTCGCTCTGGCCTCCGAACTGAAACGGCATCCCGGCCGCTACAGCCGCGCCCTGGCCGGCCGCTACCTCGCTCTCCTTTTTGAAAAGCCGTCGCTGCGCACCCGCATGACTTTCGAGCTGGCCATCAAACAACTGGGCGGCGATTCCGTCGTCTCCAACGGCCCCATCGGCGAGCGCGAA
>DAIDHC010000048.1 GCA_027452065.1 Bryobacterales bacterium | reverse complement strand
GGGGTTGGACGGCGTGGAGGGAGCCGAGGCAGGGGGAGTGTTGGCGGCGGTTTGCGTCTTCGAGGGGGTCGAGGGCGCGAGCAGATAGAAGTGGGCGAGGGCGTAGAGGCCGGCGGCGAGGGCGAGGGCGACGACGATGCGGACGACGTTTTTGAACAGCGGGTTGGAGTCGGAGTCGTCGAGCACGGGAGCGCGGACGGGAGGGGGGAGATGGACGGGAGGCGCGGACTTGCCGTTGGCGGTGCTGGAGAAGGGGTCGGCGGCGGATGGGGCGACAGGCTCGGCGGGGGGCGCGGGAATGTCGTGGACGCTGGAGACCGCGGCCGGGGTGGCGGGCGGGGGCGCGGGAGGCGGCGGCGCGGGGATGTCGTGGACGCTGGAGACCGCGGCTGGGGGGGCGGGCGGCCGGGCGGGCGGCGCGGGCTCTTCGGCAAGCTGGCGGGCGAGGCCGAGGCCGGCGTCGAGCTCGGTGGCGGCGATGGTGTCCATGGCCTGGCTGACGCCGGTGCTGAGCAGGCGCCAGCCGGGCGTCGCCTCGCAGGCGCGCGACAGCGCATCTACGAAGTCCGAGCAGGTGGCGAAGCGTGCGTTGGGGTCCTTCGAAAGGGCTCGGTTGAGGGCGGCTTCGATTTCGCCGCCGAGGGAGGGGTTGAGGCGGTGGGCGGGGACGGGGTCTTCGCGGACGATCCGGTAGAGAAGAGTGGGAAGGTATTCGGCGACGAAGGGCTTGTCGCCGGTGAGGATTTCGTAGGCGATGACCCCGAGGGAGAACTGGTCGGCGCGGCCGTCGACGGGCTGGCCCTGGACCTGTTCGGGCGACATGTAGCTGGGCGTGCCCATCATGGCGCCGGTTTGGGTCATCTGCTGGGAGACGATTTTGGCGACGCCGAAGTCGGTGATTTTCGCCTGGCCGTCCTCGTGGACCATGATGTTGGCGGGCTTGATGTCGCGGTGGACGATGCCTTTGGAGTGGGCGTAGTCGAGGGCTTTGGCGGTTTGGCGGAGGATGGCGAGGAAGCGGTCGTTGGCGAGGGGCTCGGGTTGGTGGAGGAGGCGTTCGAGCGGGGGCCCGTTGACGAACTCCATGAAGATGTAGGCGAGGCCGCCCTCTTCGGCGATGTCGTAGATGGTGACGATGTTGGGATGGGAGAGGACGCCGGCGGACTGGGCTTCGCGGAAGAGGCGGTCGCGGAGGCGCTGTCGCTCGGCGTTATCGGTGAGATCGGCGAGGCGGATGGTTTTGATGGCGACGACGCGCCCGATGGCGGGGTCCTGGCCGCGGTAGACGACGCCCATGGCGCCGCGCCCTAACTCATCCAATACCTGGTAACGACCGATTTTCTCCACGCGGATGCTCAATTTTAGCGTACATTTGCGGACGCGCGGGGTGGACGGAAGGCGTAGCGGGCGGACCGCGTAGCCTGGGCGGACCGTGTAGTTCGTGGACCGCGGTGTAGGTGGAGGGCGTAGTGGGCGGCCCGCGTAGCCCGGGCGGAGAAGGGCCAGGGCGCTCGGCCTTCCCGGGAATCCGGCGGCTCCGAAGACGGGAGCTGTCTTTGTAAGCAGGAATGCCGTTTCCGCACGCTTGGCTTCGGGCGGTTGGTATCGGGACGCCGAGGGCTTCGCCGATTCGCGGCGGGTGAGCGGATGGTCAGATGTTCATGCCGCCGGAGACTTCGATCCGTTGGGCGTTGACCCAGCGGTTGTCGTCGGAAAGAAGCAGGGCGATCATGGGTCCGATGTCGTCGGGGAGGCCGGCGCGTCCGAGGGCGGTCATTTCGGCGACATGCTTGTTGACTTCCGGATTGTCGCGCACGATGCCGCCGCTGAAATCGGTTTGGATCGCTCCGGGTGCGACGACGTTGGCGGTGATGCGGCGCGGACCGAGTTCCTTGGCGAGATAGCGGGTGAGAACCTCGACCGCGCCTTTGGCCGAAGCGTAAGCAGATCTGCCGGGAAGCGAGAAGCGCGCGAGGCCGGAGGAGACGTTCACGATGCGGCCGCCGTCGTGGATCAGCGGGAGGAGCTTCTGGGTGAGGAAGAAGACGCCTTTGACGTGGACGTTGAAGATGGCGTCGAACTGGGCTTCGGTGGTTTCGGCAAAGGCCGCGTCCAGCGAGTTGCCGGCGTTGTTGACCAGGTAGTCGAAACGATCGCGTCCCCAGGATTCGAGGGTCGTACGGAGTTCGGCGACGAAGGGATCGAAGGAACCAATGTCACCGGTATCGAGGCGGAAGCCGGCTGATTTGCGGCCCAGGGCTTCGAGTTCGCGGATCAGACCGGCGGCCTCCGGCTGATTCGAGCGATAGGTAAAGAGGACGTCCACGCCGCGCCGGGCCAGGTGGAGGGCGGTGTTGCGGCCGAGGCCGCGGCTGGCGCCGGTGATGAGGGCGATTCTGCTTTTCGCGTTGGATGGATTTTCGTTTGGCATGAGTGCTCCTTTGGATGGTGAGTGGAGGCGGCCCGTATTCTATCGAGCCCGCCTCCGGAGGATGGCGCAGCCGCTCAGGATTCGAAATAGTGCGGCTGTTCGAGGTCAGCGAGAAGGCCGGGTTGTTCCGGATGCCACCCAAGCGATTCGCAGGTGTGGGCGCTCGAGGCCGGGCCGTCGATGGCGATGAAGGGGGCGAGCCATCCGAAATGATCAGCGGCCTTTTCCTGGGGGATGCTGACGACGGGCAGGCTCAGACGGCGGCCGATGACTCCGGCGATCTCCCGGAACGGGATTCCTTCGTCGGCGACGGCGTGATAGCGGACGCCGGTGGCGGCCTTTTCAAGCGCGAGACGATAGAGACGCGCGGCATCGAGCCGATGGACCGCGGGCCAGCGATGGTGGCCGTCCTCAATATAGGCGGAGACGCCTTTTTGGCGGGCGATGGCGACGAGGGCGGGAACGAAGGCATGATCGCCCGGGCCATGAACCGACGGCGGAAGGCGCACGATGGAAGCGGCGGCGCCGGCGGCGGCTGCTGCCAGCGCGGCATCTTCCGATTTCCGCGGGAAATGGGGAGTCGGAGCGTCTTCTTCCGTTGCGAGGGGGCCCTGGCGAACGGCGAGCAGGGTGCCGGAGGTGACGAGCAACGGGCGGCCCGAGCCCGCGAGCGCCTCACCGAGAGCCGCGATGGCCTGCCGGTCCAGTTCGGCGGCGGGGCCGTAGTTGGCGAAATCGTGCCGGAAGGCGGTGTGGATTACGCCGCCGGCGGCGGCGGCTCCGCTGCGCAGGCTTTCCCGGTCTTCCATGTCGCCGCGATGGACCTGGGCGCCGGCGGCAGCCAGGGACTTGGCGGCCGCTTCGGAACGCGCAAGACCGGTGACCCGATGACCGGCCCGGATGAGCTCCCGAGTGATTGCAGAACCAACAAAACCTGTCGCGCCTGTCACGAAAACATGCATTGTCTTTTTCTCCTCTGTCGCCACGTGGCGTTATTTTTTTACCGCATGGGGGAAGGACGCTTCCCCGCCCCGCAGCGGAAAACGGAGAGCGTCTCCTGTTAAGGAGATAATCGGAGACAGCCTCCGGTTGCAATTATTTTCGGGCTGGGCCAAAAAAAGCAGAACGGGATCGGCAAAGGTCTCGATGATTGTGGTAGGCGGTGTCCAGTTCGCGCAGGCCTCCGATGCCGGACAAGAACAGCGTGGCTGGCTACCCGAGATCATGCCGCATTATCTCGCCGATCACTGCCGGGAAGAACCCGCCCGGCAGGTTCGGGGAGGAATTGTTGGAGCCTTGGCCGGGACGCGGGGAGGGCGGATCGGTGTCGGTGCCGATGCCGGTATGATCGGCGCCGATTGCGTCCGACATTGCCTGAATGCTTTCCACGAACTCCGGCAGAGAGTCCGTCACAGGAGGCAAAGCCGTTGTTGCCGGTTTCATGAGTTGTTGGGCCGCGCCATGCGATGGGGGCGCCGTCATTTTTCGACGCGCAACCGCGCAGGATTCCTTATGAGTCCAGGCGATTGACGGTGCGGAGAGGCTATGGGGTGCCTGGCGAAAATGGAAATCCGGGATTGACGGGTCCGCGCCCGATAGCGTAAAACGGAGAGCGTCTCCTGTTGCAACCGTTTTTGAGCATGGCCAAGAAAACTACAAAACGGGTCCAGCGAAAGCCGCGCGCCGATGCGCAGTGGAATCGGGAGCGGATTCTCGAGGCGGCCAAGGAGGCGTTTACGCGGGACGGGGCGGAGGCGAGCCTGGATGGGATCGCGCGGCAGGCGGGCGTGGGAGCGGGGACGCTATACCGGCATTTTCGGTCGCGGGATGAGCTGATCGAGGCGGTGTACCGGACGGAGGTGGAAAAGCTGGCCGCGGCGCAGCGGAAGTTTTCCGCCGAGATGCCGCCGGCCGAGGCGTTGCGGGCGTGGATGATGTTGTTTGTCGAGCACATCGAGACAAAACAGATCATCGCCCCGGCGCTGAACACGGTGGTGGGCGGGGCACCGAAGCTGTATGCGGCGACGCGGGAGCAGATTCAGGGAGCGATCGAGGCGTTGGTGAAGCGCGCGGCCGGCAGCGGCGATATCCGGAAGGACGTCAGGCCCTTCGATCTGCTGCTGGCGCTGATAGGATTTTCGAGCTTCGCAACGGGACCGGAGTGGGGACAGAGCATGCGAAGACTGGTGGACATCCTGCTTGCCGGTTCGCGCCCGGTGAAGTAGGCGGCGGGGCGAGCGCCTGTTCACCGAGCGGCGCGTGGCGGGGGGTTATTCGTGGCGGAGGGCGTCGGCGGGGTTGATGCGGGCGGCGCGGCGGGCGGGGATGTAGGAGGCGGCGAAGGCGACGGTGGCGATGGCGAGGGAGGCGAGGAAGACGGGCGCGAGGCCGGGGGATGGGAGGCCGGGGAGGATGGAGACGGCGAGGGAGCGGGTCCAGAGGGCGAGAGGGAGACCGAGGGCGAGGCCGGCGAGGACGGTGAGAAGAGACTGGCGGAGGACGAGGGAGGCGGCCTGGGAGGGGTTGGCGCCGAGGGCGATGCGGATGCCGATTTCGCTGGTGCGGCGGGCGACGGAGTAGGCGAGGAGGGCGAAGAGGCCGGTGCCGGCGAGGACGGCGCCGAGGGCGGCGAAGAAGCCGGAGAGAGTGGCGATCAAGCGTTCGGGGACGATGGAGGCATCGATTTGTTGGGTGAGCGTCGTGATGGATTCGACCTGGCGGCCGGCGATGGCGCGGACGGAAGAGGCGACCGAGGCGGGATTGATGGAAGTGCGGAGGAGGAAGGTTTCGGCGCGGACGTCGCCCAAGAAAAATGCGGGGAGATAGATGGTGCGCGTGACCGGTTCGCGGATGTCGTAATAGTGAGCGTCGGCTGAGACACCGACGATCTGGCAGGTGAGCGGGGCGGGGTTGAGGGTGACGTGGTTGAGGGTGACGCGGGCGCCGATGGGGTTGCGGTTGGGGAAGTAGTAATGGGCGAAGGCTTGATTCACGATGGCGGCGAGGGGGCCGGAGGAGTCGGCGAAGGTGAAGTCGCGGCCGGAGAGAAGCGGGGTGCCGAGGGTATCGAAGTAGCCGGGGGCGGTGTAGGCGATGGAGATCCAGCGGCGGTCCTCGGGGCGTTCGATGAAGCCGTCGACGGAGGCAAAGGCGCTGGCGCCGGCGCCCTGGAGGGGAGTTGGGCCGGAGAGCGAGGCGGAGAGGACGCCGGGGATGCGGGAGAAGCGGGCGAGGAGATCGCGATCGGTCTGGACGAGGCGCGGGCCGGTGGGGGCGGCGGGAGAGGAGGAATCGGGAGTGAAGAGCAGAATGTGATCGCGCTGGAAGCCGAGGTAGGTGGTTTCGAGGGAGGCGAGGTTGGAGATGAAGAGGGCGGCGGAGCTTAAAAGGAGGATGGAGAGCGAGACCTGGGCGGCGACGAGGCTGCCGCCGAAGAGGCGGGCGAGGCGGGTTTGGCCGACGGCGCCGGATTGGCGGAGCGCGGGGGACGGGGCGGCGCGGAAGGCGGCGAGGGCGGGCGCGGCGCCGAACAGGAGGGCGGCGGCGGCGGCGACGGCGGCGGTGAAGAGGAACACGTTGAGATCGGGGCGGACGCGGAGATAGACGCGTTCATGGAGGCGGGCGCTGGCGAGGATGCCGAGCAGCGAGGAGGCGCCGAAGTAAGCGACGGCGGCGCCGGCGAGCGTACCGGCGAAGGAGAGCAGGAGGGACTCGGTGAGGACCTGGCGGAGGAGGCGGAAGCGCGAGGCGCCGAGGCTGGCGCGGAGGGCCATTTCCTGGGAACGCGAGGCGGCGCGGGCCAGAAGCATGCCGGCGAGATTGAGGCAGGCGAGCAGAAGGAGGAGGCCGACGAGGAGCATGAGGACAAAGAGGGGTTTGCCAAACCGGTCGCGGACGGTGGAGAGGCCGTTGCCGGCGGGTTCGACCTGCATGGTGATTTTGCGGACCTGGGGATCGGGACTGGAGGCGATGCGTTCGGCGAGGACGTGGGGATAGAGGACGGCCATTTCGGCGCGGGCGCGGGCGAGGGAGACGCCGGGGGCGAGGCGGGCCAGCAGCACGTAGCCGCCGCGATAGGAGGGATCGCGGGGGAGCCAGACATCGGTGCGGGCTTCGACGCGGGGGCCGGAATAGGAGGGCGGGGCGACGCCGGCGATGACGGCGGCGGTGTCGTTGACCTGGATCGGTTTGCCGAGAACGGAGGGATCGCGGTGGAAGCGGCTGGACCAGAGCGAGTAACTGATGACGGCGGGGGGCGCGCCGGAATCGTTGGTGACGTCGGAGGGGCCGATCCAGTGGCCGAGGGCGGGCTGGATGCCGAGGGAGGAAAAATAGTTGCCGGTGACGGCTTCCCAGACGCCGGCTTGGGGCTCGAGGCCGGGCGAGGAGATGCGGCCGCGGTTATCGAAGCCGGTGCCGAAGATGGAAGAGAAGACGTGGTTGTGAGAGCGGAAATAATCGTAGGCTTCGGGAGACCAGTAGCTGCCGCGGGGCTCGCCGGGGTATTGCTGGAGGAGTTCGACGAGGCGGTCCGGATGGGGGACGGGGAGCATGCGGAGGAGCGCGGTTTCGACGAGGCTGAAGATGGCGGTGTTGGCGCCGATGCCGAGGGCAAGCGAGAGGACGGCGGCGGCGGTGAAGCCGGGGCTGCGGCGCATGCGGCGGAGGGCGTAGCGCAGATCGGCGAGCATGGCTGTGGGTATTGTACTGCCGGAGAGCGGGGCGCGGGGATGGCCGGGTTCGGGCGTGGCCGAGCTGGGGCTGGGCCGCGTTGGCGCGTGGTGGCTTGGCGTGTGGTGACTTGGGGCGTGGCAGACTTGGGGTGGTTGGGAAAGGCGGAGATGAGCGAAGGCGAGGAGCGGGCGAGGCTGCCGGAGGAATTTCTGGAGCGGCTACGGAGGCTGGAGCTGGCGTATCTGGCGGCGGACGATCCGATCCGGCAGAGCGGGTTCAGCGGCGGGGCGGAACGGTGGAGGCGGGAGCGGGAGGCGATTCTGGATTGCGTCGATCCGCCGGGGGGCGAGTTGGTTGATGTGGGGTGCGCAAACGGGTTCCTGCTGGAATGTTTGATGCAGTGGGGACGGGAGCGGGGGCTGGAGATTGTGCCGCACGGGATCGATATCGGGGAGGGGTTGATTGCGAAGGCGCGGGAGAGGCTGCCGCGATATGCGGGGAATTTTCAGACGGCGAATGCGTGGGAGTGGGCGCCCCAGAGGCGGTACCGGTATGTGTACGCGCTGTGCGATGTGGCGCCGCGGGAGTTTCTGAAGGCGTATGTGGGGAGGCTGAGGGAGCGGGTTGTGGAGCGGGGCGGGAAGTTGATTCTGGGGTCTTATGGGAACCGGGGGCGCGGGGAGCGGGCGATGGATGTGGCGGAGCTTTTGCGGGCGAGCGGGTGTCGGGTGAGCGGGGAGCGGGAGCGCGGAGAGGCCCGGTTGGCGTGGGTGGAGGTGGAGTGAGGGGCGGT
>DAIDHC010000047.1 GCA_027452065.1 Bryobacterales bacterium | reverse complement strand
GCCGCCGCGCCCGCCACGCCGTCCGAGCCCACGCACGCCGCCGAATCCCCCGCGCCCCGCAAGACATCCGAAGCCGCCTCCTCCGCTCCCGCCGTCCCGGCCCGCGCCTCCCGCATCGCCGGCCCGACCTCCGTCCAACTCGTCACCAGCCCTCCCGGCGCCACCATCACCATCGACCGCGACTCCTCCAAAACCTGCCGCTCCCCCTGCACCATCCCCCTCTCCGCCGGCCGCCATGTCCTTTCCACCGATCTCGCCGGCTACCGCGTCAGCAATAAGGTCATCCAGGTTCCTCAGGACTCCGAGGTCTTCCTCTCGCTCGAACGCCAGGGCGGCACCCTCTCCATCACCTCCGTCCCCTCCGGCGCCGCCATCGTCGTCGATGGCCAGGACCTCGGCCGCCGCACCCCCGCCGCCCTCCCGCTCAGCGCCGGCAAACACCGCATCGGCGTCACCCTCGACGGCCAGCGCGCCGAAAGCGACATCGACCTCCGCGACGGCGACCTCCGCACCCTCATCCTCCGCCTCCAGTAATCCCCACCCGGGCTCACCCTATCGCGCCAAGCCCCACCCCCGCGCCGGCACTTTCGCCGCCTGCGCAAAATTCACCAGCGGCATTATTCCACCGCGAAATCGACCTGGCCGGAGCCGTGGGAACTCCGCACCATATCATCGGCATTCGCCAGCAGGATGTATTGGCCCGGCTGGAAGCCCGCGAGGCTGAATTGCGCCAGAACCAGGAGTGAGTTCTGCGCGCCCGAGGGGATGGACTCGATGCGCTCCGGCGTAATGTGCGTGGTCTTATCACCCGCGCGCAGCTCAAATGTGACGTTCAGAACCGGAGCGTTCGTCTTCGGGTCCGGCATCATATCGACGGCCGCGAAATAGACGTCCAGCTTCCCGGAGTTCCGAAAGCGCCGCTGCGCCGGCAGGTAGATCCTCATGTTGCCGATACAGAGCGGATCGGCAGGTTCGCCGCCGCAGTTCGCCGTCTCCACATGATTCGAGAGCACCAGGCTGGTCAGCTCGGGTCCGGACGAATTTCCGGGCGCATCCAGCGATGCCGGCGCACTCATCCCGACGGTGCCGTTGGCGAACTGCACAATCGCCTGCAGGGTAACCGGCTCGCGCGCCGGAACCGGTACGTGGCCCTGAAGGTTAAACGTCCCCCGCCGAAACTCATCCCGCTGATGCTTGTCCAGTTGCAGTTCGCTATAACCTTCATGTACCGCAATGAGGCGTCCCTGGGAATCCCGCGCCGTCAATAGCAACATGACGCTTGCCGCATACCGGTCCTTAGCCTTTTCAAATGGCACCATATTTCCGGGCAATGAAACCGCGGCCGGCGTTGAGAACCGCCCGTCTTTGGATTGCACCAGCGCCGCGTTCACATGCGGCTCAAACTTCGGCTTGCGCGAACCCGCTTCAAGCGCCGTCAGCAACTGCGCCGCCGCCGGTGTCATGATCGCCTCGCGGTCCGGAGGCACCGCCCAGTAGCCCTGGCGGAATCGCGCCTGGTAACCCTTGGCGTCCAGCGCCACCTTGATCCTGCGGAACGCGCCATCATAGCTTCGATTGGCCGGATGATAGGTGATGGTGTAGAACGCCGCTCCGTCCCGCGCCGCTCGCTCGATCCCAGCCTGCACGTCGTTTGTGCCGGTTACCAGAAGGCCTCCCGTCGCATTTGCGATGAGCCCCAGGTCCTCGTGAGTATCGGAAGCAAGCGTGGTGTTCCAGTCGAACACGTCGCGCCCCAGCGACGGCGCCGATGAGCCAGACTCCATCATGTCCGGATTCGCTCTCCTTCCTCCCATGTCCGGCGCCCGGACCTCCGAACTCATGTGAGAATTGCCTCCGGAAGCGTCGATCACATAGAACGCGACGTTCGCGCGGTTCGCCGCGTCAATGACCGCCTTCATCTGCGGGCCCAGATCGGCGGCATGCAGAAATCCCTCCGAAAAAACCACCACCGTCTTGCGGCCCGGTACGCCCTCGTAGGCCAGCGCCATGGCGCGCAAGGCCATGAAAATCGCGCGAGCCTGGAAGGTGTTCGCCGTGACAAGCCAGCTCCTCAGCGTATTCATTTCCTGGACCAGCAATCGCTTCATCGGGTCGAGTGCCGTTGATCCCGGAGGAACACCCAGGAGAGTCTCCGGGTAAATTGTCGTGAATAAATCGTCAATCTGTCTTTGGGTCTGGATGCGATCGGTAGCCGTGAAACGGCCGCTGGGATCGCGCGCGCCCAGCTTGTCGAGAGCGCCGGTGAGAACCCGCTTATCGCTGGTAAACGGGACGGCCAAATGCAGGCTGGAGTCCACCCAGTAGACTGCCATTTGATCGTTTTCCGAAAGATCTTTTTCGACGTATTCCGCGGCGGCCTGGCAGGCATTCTTCAGGCTCGCGAACGGGAGATCGCCGGAATCGATCAACAGCGTGATACTCTGCGCGTTTGTTTTCCTTCCTGCTGAATTAGACTGCACGGTCACCGGGCGTTCGCTTTCGCCCGGCGCGCCCGGGACTCGGTTTCCAGCGCCTTCAGGCGGTTGAAATGCCGCAATCTCTTGCGGAACGTTGTCCTCGAAGACCCTGAACTGCCCCTCCTTCAGCCCGGCAACGTGGTGGCCTTTTCGATCGGTGACGATAACGTCAACTTCAACCGTGGGCACCTCGACCGAGATTCGGGGCACGTCGCTCTGAGCCGCTCCAGGAAACGGCAGCACGTATGCGAGGGCAATCGAAACCGCATTCCGCAAGCATTTGCGCGGGGCGCGCATGTCCATGATCTTACGCTGTCCGCCGGAACTGCATGCGGATCGGCAGGCCTGAGACGTCCGAATCGGTTCGATCGCTGCCGACGACGATGCGAGACCACCGGTTTTCGCATACCCTGATAAGGCCACCCGCATCCGAATCGAAGCCCAATCCAGGTGCGCCGAAAACTGCAACGAAACATGCCGCTCGAAATCACACCCGCCGCCCCCGCCGACTACGACTGGTGCGCCCGCCTCATGACGTCCTCCGATCCCTGGCTCACCCTCGGCCGCACCCTCCCCGATTGCCTCGCCGTCCTCCATCGCCCCGGCGCCGAACTCTACCTCGCCCGCCAGGAAAACTCGCCCGCCGGTTTCGTCCTCCTCGCCCCGTACGGCTTCGCCGGCTCGCCCTACCTCGCCGCCATCGCCGTCGCCCCCGCTGCCCGCGGCCAGAACATCGGCTCCGAACTCCTCGCCTTCGCCGAACGCCTCTACACCCCCCGCGGCCACCTCTTCCTGCTCGTCTCTTCCTTCAACCACCGCGCCCAAGCCCTCTACCGCCGCCGCGGCTACCAGTCCGCCGGCGAAATCAAGGACTACCTCGCGCCCGGCACTTCCGAACTCATCCTCCACAAAAAGCTCTCATGACCTCCGCCCCCTCCGCCAAGCGCCTCGTCCTGCTTCTCATGGCCGTTACCTCGGCCGGCTACGTCTGCCGCGTCGCCGTCACCGTCGTCGCTCCCGGCATCATGCACGACTTCGGCCTCTCCCAGGCCCAGATGGGCACCGTCTTCAGCGCCTTCCTCCTCGGCTATACCCTCTTCCAGATCCCCTCCGGCGCACTCGCCGACCGCATCGGCGCCCGCAACATCTTCCTCGCCCTCTGCGCCGGCTGGACCCTGCTCACCGCCCTCACCGGCCTCGCCGCTTTCCACGGCTTCGCCCTCGCCCTTGCCCTGCCCCAACTCTGGCTCATCCGCCTGATGTTCGGCGTCGTCTCCGCCCCCACCTACCCAACAGCCGTCCGCGCCCTCTCGCTCGCCGCTCCGCCGCGCCTCCACGCCCGCGCCAACTCGCTCGTGCTCGCCAGCGTCGGCCTCGGCTCCGCCTTCACTCCTCTTCTTCTGGCTCCCCTGGCCCGCGATCACGGCTGGCGCGCCGCCCTCCTTGCCGCCGCCGCCCTCGCCGCCCTCGCCGGCCTGCTCTGGCTCCGCTTCGCTCCCCGGCATTTTCACACCCCCGCGATCTCCGCCCCGCCGCACCCCGCCAACCCCCGCCGCTCACTCCTGCGCTCCCCCGGTCTCTGGTTCCTCTCCGCCAGCTATTTCCTGCAAGCCTACCTCGGCTACATCTTCGTCTTCTGGTTCTATCTCTACCTCGTCCAGGTGCGCCACTTTGAACTGCTCAAGGCTGCCGGCTTCACCGCCTTGCCCTGGCTCGCCACCGTCTTCGCCATCCCCCTCGGTGGCCTCCTCTCCGATATCGCCGTCGTCCGCCTCGGCGCCACCTGGGGCCGCCGCAGCGTCCCCCTCGCCGCCCTCGGCGCCGCCGGCATCTTCCTCGTCCTCGGCGCCCGCACTCCCAGCCCCTACCTCGCCGTCGCCTCCCTCACCGCCTGCACCGTCCTCGTCCTCTGCACCGAATGCCCCTTCTGGGCAACCATGACCCAACTCGCCCCAACGCGCGGCGGCCTCGCAGGCGGCGCCATGAATTTCGCCGGCAACCTCGGCGGCATGATCAGCCCCGCCCTCACCCCCTGGCTCGCCTCCCGCATCGGCTGGCAATCCGCCCTCTCCCTCACCGCCTCCCTCGCCCTCCTCGCCGCCCTCCTCTGGCTCGGCGTCCGCCTCGATGTCGCCGAACCGTGACCCCGCCCCTAACGCCACGCCGGCTCCTCCCGCCCCGCATCACCCCGCGCCCGGCACCTCACCTCCGGCGCCCGCCCGCATCGCACCGGCCGCTATCCCCGCCTCCGCCCCAAGGCCCCGGTGTCCCACGTCGCCCTCCCCATCGTCCGATACGTTACCAGTACACTACCAATAGTGGCTACCCTCAGCCAGCATCAAAATTTAGGGGTTTGCCCGCTTTACTTTTTCCCCGGACCCGTTTAGGATAATGGCATCCCCCGAGAATTTAGTTGAGGAAGGGGCGCGGTTGGCTTGCTAAAACTCAAACGAGTCGAAATTCACGGCTTCAAGTCGTTCTTTGACAAAACCGAAATGCGGTTCAATGGCTCCGGCATCGCCGCCATCGTCGGGCCCAACGGCTGCGGGAAATCCAACCTGAGCGACGCCATGAGCTGGGTCCTCGGGGAACAGTCCGCCAAGAGCCTCCGCGGAACCCGCATGGAAGATGTCATCTTCGCCGGCACCCGCGACAGGAAAGCGCTCGGCATGGCCGCCGTCACCATGACCCTGCTCGATCCCTCCGGCTCTCTGGCGCCCGTGCCCGCAGAAACCGCCGCTCCGGCCAACGCCGTCCCCGGCCTCCTGGACGTCTCGCCCTCCAACGGCGCCGCTCCGTCGAATGGCGCCACGCCCGCCAACGGCGCCGTCCCCCACGCCTCCGTTGTCCCCCACGTCCACCACGGCCACACCCGCGAAATCACTATCACCCGCCGCCTGTTCCGCGACGGCGAGAGCGAATATCTCATCAACGGCAAAACCGCCCGCCTCCGCGACATCCAGGAGCTTTTCCTCGGCACCGGCCTCGGCCCGGAAAGCTACGCCATCATCGAGCAGGGCCGCATCGGCCAGATCCTCAGCAACCGCCCCCAGGACCGCCGCGCCGTCATCGAGGAAGCCGCCGGCATCACCCGCTTCAAAACCAAAAAACGCCTCGCCGAAGCCAAGCTCGAAGGCGCCAAGCAAAACCTCAGCCGCGTCTTCGACATCCTCGAAGAGGTCGGCCGCCAGGTCAACTCCCTCAAGCGCCAGGCCGCCAAAGCCAAACGCTTCGAGGAGTTGAAGGCCGAAATGACCGGCCACCTGCGCTGCGCTCTTTCAGGCAAGTTCCGGATGCTCGAACGCGAAGCCGCCCGCACCGCCATCGACCTCGGCCAGGCACAATCCGAAGCCGCGGCCGTCGGCGCCCGCGTCGGGGAAAGCGAAAACGAGCAGGGCCTCATCCAGACCCGCGCCTACGAAACCGAAGCCGAACTCACCGCCGCCCGCGCCCGCCTCGCCGAACTCCGCATCGAAGACGAGCGCACCCGCGGCCGCCTCGAAAGCCAAAGTCGCCAGATCTCCTCGCTCGAATCCCGCCTCGGCGAGGGCGAGCGCGAGTCCCAATCCCTCGACGATCGCCAGCGCCAGCGCTCGGCCGAACTCGAAACTCTGCTCGCCTCCGTCGCCGAACTCGAGCAGCAGGCCGCCGCCGGCCGCGACCGCCTCGCCGCCAAATCCGCCGAGCGCGATGCCCTCCAGCAGACCCTCCAATCCCGCTCCCGCGGCCTCGAAGACGCCCGCCAGCAAGTCCTCCGCCTCCTCGGCGAAGCCTCTTCGCTCCGCAACCAGCTCGCCAAGCTCGACGAGTTTGTCCTCGCCATGGAGCGCGACGCCACCCGCGCCCAGGACGGTGAAAGCGCCGCCCTCGCCGATCTCGACCGCCTCGCCGAGCTCAAAACCGCCCTCGCTCAACAAAGCGCCGAGCGCCAGAGCCAGCTCTCCCAGGCCCTCGACCAGCGCCGCGCCCTCGAAGCCTCCCTCGCTCTCCGCAAAGCCGAAGCCGCCGAGGCCCGCAAACAGCTCGAGCTCCTCCGCGCCGACTCCTCCCGCATCGAGGCCCGCCGCCGCTCGCTCGAAGAAGTCCTGTCCCACCGCACCTATACGGCCGATAGCGTCAAGCGTCTCTTTACCGCCCTCGAGCGCGACAAGTACAGCGATTTCCGCCCCTCCGGTGTCCTCGCTGATTTCGTCGAAGTCGATCCGGCCTACGAAAAGGCAGCCGAAGAGTTCCTTCATGAAGAACTTGAGTTCGTCGTCGTAAACGACTGGAAAGAAGCCCAGCGCGGCATCGAGCTCATGCGCGGCGACCTCGACGGCCGCGCCACCTTCCTCGTCCACCCCGAGCCCTCCGAACCCCATCCCGACCCCGTCGCCGACGCCATTTCCTCCCGCCCCGGCGTCCGCGGCCGCCTCGGCGATTCCATCCGCTTCACCAACGGCCTCACACAGGCCCCCGCCGGTCTTCTTCCCCGTCTCAGCCAGTGCTTCCTCGTCGATGACCACCACGCCGCCCAGCAGCTTGCCGTCGAATTCCCCGGCCATCATTTTCTGTTGCCCGACGGCGTCAGCTACCAGGGCCAGGCCGTCAGCGGCGGCAAGAAAACCGGCGCCGGCCCGCTCCAGTTGAAGCGCGAGCTGCGCGAGGCAACCTCCAACGCCCGCCACAAGAACGACGAGCGGGACGACGCCGCCGCCGCCCTCGACGCCATCGAGCGCGACATCGCCGGCCTCGCCGAGCGCCTCGACGCCGCCCGGATCGACCAGCAGGCCCGCGAAAAGGACCTGCTCGCGCTCGAACACGAATCCCGCAAACTCTCCGAAGAGCTCTCCCGCGCCCAGCAGCGCCTCACCGTCTCCCGCCATGAGCTCGAGCGCCTGCGCCAGGAAGGCGAGCGCACCCGCGACCGCCGCGAGCAGATCGCCTCCGTCGTCGAACAAAAGGAAGCCTCCCGCGCCGCCCAGGAGCAGCGGCTCGAAGAAGCGCGCCGCGAAATCGACGCCCTGCAGGCTCAAACCGCCCATCTGGCCGAGGAACACGCCGCCCTCCGCGCCGAGCTCGCCGGTCTCGAGGAGCGCCGCCGCTCGGCCCGCGCCGAGCAGGCCCGCCAGGAAAACGAACTCCGCGACCTCGCCCGCCGCCGCCAGCAGTTGACCGCCGACATGGAGCGCATGGGCGTCGATCGCGCCCGCCTCCTCGCCGATAACATCGAGCTCGACGCCCGCGCCTCGGCTCTGGCCGAATCCATCGCCGCTCTCGCCGCCGAGGTCGACCGCCTCGCCGCCGCCGAGGACTCTCTCCGCGGCCAGCTCGCCGCCCTCGACGAGGCTCTCAAACAATTGCGCCTCGACGCCCAGGCCGCCCTCGAGCGCCGCTCCCAGATCGAGCTCACTCTCGTCCGCCAGCAGGCCGAGCTCAAGTTCCTCGACGAAACCAGCCGCAAGGAACTCGGTGCCCCGGTCGCCGAGCTCGACGCGGCCGCCGAAACCGTCCCCGACGAAGCCGCCCTCGCCGAGGCCGAAGCCCGCTACCAGGAGCTTCGCGCCCGCATCGACGCCCTCGGCCCCGTCAACCCCCAGGCCCTCGAAGAGTTCCAGGAAGCCCAGCAGCGCTACGACTTCCTCAACGCCCAGCGCCAGGACCTGCTCGACTCCATCCGCGACACCGAGCGCGCCATCCACGAAATCGACGCCGAAACCCGCAAGCGCTTCTCCGAAGCCTTCGAGGCCATCAACGCCAACTTCCGCGACATGTTCAAAACCCTGTTCGGCGGCGGCTCCGGCGAAATGCGCCTCACCGACGACACCAACATCGCCGAGTCCGGCATCGACATCGTCGCCAGCCCCCCGGGCAAAAAACTCCAGAACGTCCTGCTGCTGTCGGGCGGCGAAAAATCGCTCACCGCCATGGCCCTCCTCATGGCCATCTTCCGCTACCAGCCCAGCCCGTTCTGCATCCTCGACGAGATCGACGCCCCGCTCGATGAAGCCAACATCGAGCGCCTCACCCGCCTGCTCCGCGAAATGTCGGACCACACCCAGTTCGTCGTCATCACCCACGCCAAACGCACCATGGAAGCCGCCGAAAGCCTCTACGGCGTCACCATGCAGGAGCCCGGCGTCTCGAAACTGGTCTCGGTGAAATTCCAGCCCGCCGCCGTCCGCCCCATCCAGCCCGAACTCGCCGGCGTCGGCGCCTGACCCTAAAGGGCCGCCCCCGCCCTAACGATATCGGGCGTGGCGTAACGTTACTCCGCAACGCGGGCTCAGGGAGGTTCGACATACGAAAGCTCAGGCTCCCTGCCGCTCTTATCCCCGGTCCACGCTGCGTTTGAGGAGCGCTTCGTTAGCCTCGTAGTTGCCGAGGTGGGCGCGCATCAGGCTCTTCCAGAGCTTGCCGTGATTGGGCACGGAGAG
>DAIDHC010000046.1 GCA_027452065.1 Bryobacterales bacterium | reverse complement strand
CAAGCTTTCCTGTGTCGCGCCCGGACCGATCGAATTTCGTGGTGCCTTTCCACCCGCATCCGGCGGACGCGATCGGATCGAACTGGAATTTATCGTCCGGTCGACACTCGCGCGTGGAGACGACTCCCGCGAGCTTGGCGTCATCGTTCCATTGCTCGAACCGCTCAGCGTGGCGACCGAGCGGCTGCCGTTTCGGATCTCTTGAACCCGCTGCGATTCGGCCCGGCCCGGGGTCCGTCGATGTGCGGACCGCGAATGCAATCAACCGGCGAAATCTACCTCTCGGCACCCCGCGCGGACGCCCGGCGATGCGCCCGAATGAGGCACGTCACGTCCGATCCGGCGCGCCGGCCGTGGTGAGAATGCCTTCCGCCACCCCACGGTCGCCCTTCATCCCCACCGCCTTCAACGTGCCCGGCGCATAGAGAACCGCAAATGTCGCCGTGTACCGCTGTTCGACTGCGACCGGCTGTTCGCCGACCCGTTTGCCGTTCAGGAACCGCCGCATCTCCTTCGCGCCCGCGCAAACTTCCACCTTTGTCTCTTATCTTTTGGCCGTTCCGGCCCGGTCAGCGGGCGAATTTTCCCCCGATGCGTGAAACGCTTGAGACGGCTTGACTTGAGCGGCCCCGTTCCTCAATAATGGATTTAGGACCTTTCCAGTCCCAAATATGCTGAAGCTGACCAAAAAGGCGGATTACGGCTTGATTGCCCTCAAGCACCTGGCCGTGCAGACCCGCTCTGCCTTGCCCGGGTCGCCGGCCAGCGCCAGCGCCAAGGAAATCGCCGACACTTACGGCATTCCGCTGCCTCTGCTGTCGAAAATCCTGCAGAAACTGGCGCGAGCCGGTTTCCTGCGCAGCGAGCACGGCACCAACGGGGGCTACCGTCTGGCGCGCCCGGCGGGCGAAATCACCGCGCTCGAGGTGATCCGCCACATCGACGGCCCGATCATTCTCACCGCCTGCTTCACCGAGCACGGCGAATGCAGCCACACCGGACGCTGCACCGTGCGCGAGCCTCTGCGCAAGGTTCACGAGGGAATCCTCAGCCTGCTGTCGAGCATCACAATTTCTGAAATGGCGCAGGACGACGATGAGCCGGTCCGTCTTTACGGACTCGATGCTCCGGCCGCGCTGGCGCCGCCCGCCTCCGTGCGGCCCCAAGAAGGAACTCCGATTATATGAAGCTGCCCATTTACATGGATAATCATGCGACCACCCCGATGGATCCGCGGGTGTTCGAAGCCATGCGCCCGTACTTCATCGAAATCTTCGGCAACGCCGCCAGCCGCAACCACAGCTTCGGCTGGCAGGCCGAGGAAGCGGTGGAAAAGGGCCGCAAACAGATCGCCGATCTCATTGGCGCCAACCCGAAGGAAATCGTCTTCACCAGCGGGGCCACCGAGTCCAACAACCTGGCCATCAAGGGCGTCGCCGAGATGTAGGCCGAAAAGGGCAACCACATCATCACCGCCGCCACCGAGCACAAGGCGGTTCTGGACACCTGCAAGCACCTGGAGAAGCAAGGCATCCGGGTGACCTATCTGCAGGTGCAGAGCAACGGCCTGGTGGACCTGGACATGCTGGCCTCCGCCATCACCGACAAGACGATCCTCATCAGCCTGATGTATGCCAACAACGAGATCGGCGTCATCCAGCCGGTGGCCGACATCGGGCGCATCGCGCGCGCCCGGGGCGTGCTGTTCCACACCGACGGCGTGCAGGCGATCGGCAAGGTTCCGGTGAACGTAAACCGCGACAACATCGACATCATGTCGCTCACCGGCCACAAGCTATACGGGCCCAAGGGCGTGGGAGCGCTGTACGTGCGCCGCAAAGGTCCGCGTGTGCAGCTTGCCGCCCAGCAGGACGGCGGCGGGCATGAGCGCGGCATGCGCTCGGGCACGCTGAACGTACCCGGCATCGTCGGCTTCGGCGAAGCCTGCGCCCTCGCCCAGGCGGAAATGCCGGAGGAGTCGCGCCGGCTGGCCTATCTGCGCGACAAGCTCCGCCGGAAACTGGAGACCGAGCTCGACGAGGTCTACATCAACGGCACCATGGACAGCCGTCTGCCGCACAATCTGAACATCAGCTTCGCCTACGTGGAAGGCGAATCGCTGCTCATGGGCATCAACGACGTCGCGGTATCGAGCGGCTCGGCCTGCACCTCGGCCACGCTCGAACCCAGCTACGTGCTCAAAGCGCTCGGCGCCGGCGACGATCTCGCCCACTCCTCCATCCGCTTCGGCCTCGGCCGCTTCAACACCGAAGAGGAAGTGGACTACGTCGGCGACAAGGTGGTGGACGTCGTGAGAAAGCTTCGCGAGCTGTCCCCGCTGTACGAAATGGCCAAAGAAGGCATCGACCTCACCAAGGTGGAATGGACCGCGCACTAAAAAAGAAGAGAGAGAGGAAGACACATGGCATATTCCAACAAAGTTCTCGATCACTACAATCACCCGCGCAACGTCGGCTCGATGGATAAGAGCGACCCCAACGTGGGCACCGGTATGGTGGGCGCGCCCGAGTGCGGCGACGTCATGAAGCTTCAGGTGAAGGTGAACCCGGCCACCGGCATCATCGAGGAAGCCAAGTTCAAAACCTTCGGCTGCGGCTCGGCCATCGCCAGCTCGTCGCTGGCCACCGAGTGGCTGCACGGCAAGACCGTGGACGAAGCCCTGGCCATCAAGAACACCGACATCGTCAACGAGCTGAGCCTGCCGCCGGTGAAGATTCATTGCTCGGTGCTGGCCGAGGACGCCATCAAGGCCGCCATCGCCGACTACAAGAAGAAGACCGCTCAGAACGCCGACGCCGTCGCCGCCAACTGAGCGGGAGGGTTCCGGCATGATCGAGGTCACACCTAAAGCCGTCGCCAAAATCCGCGAAGCCTTCGCCCGCGAAGGTGTCGAGGGAGGACTGCGCCTCGGCGTACTGGGCGGCGGCTGTTCCGGCCTCAGCTATCTGTTCAAGTTCGAGCCGCGCCCCCGCCCCACCGACCAGGTGTTCCGCTTTGACGGCGTCCAGGTCTTCGTCGATCCCAAGAGCATGGTTTTTCTCGACGGCATGACGCTGGACTGGAAGGACTCGCTCATACAGTCCGGCTTCGCCTTCGACAATCCGCACGCCAAAAAGAGCTGCGGCTGCGGAACTTCGTTTTCGGCGTGAGCGGCTACTTCGAGCTTCTCGGCCTGCCGCCCGCGCTTACGCTCGATGCGGCAGAGCTCCAGCGCCTGTTTTACGAGCGCAGCCGCCAGTGGCATCCGGACCGTTTCGCCCGCAAGCCGGAGGAGGAGCGCCAGCGCGCGCTCGACCTTTCCTCGCGGCTCAACGACGCCTACCGGACGCTGCGCGACCCGGTGCAGCGCGCCCAGTACGTGCTCGCGCAGGAGGGCCTCGACGCCGGCCCCCAGCGCTCGGCCGATGTGCCGCCGGAGTTGCTCGAAGAAGTCTTCGAGCTCAACATGGCGCTCGAAGAGCTTCGCGGAGGCGACATCTCGGTGCGGCCGCAACTGGAAGCCGCGCGGGCCTCGTTTCTCGGCATGCTCGCCGCCGCC
Source organism: Bryobacterales bacterium (assembly GCA_027452065.1). Taxonomy (GTDB): domain Bacteria; phylum Acidobacteriota; class Terriglobia; order Bryobacterales; family Bryobacteraceae; genus JAJYKC01. Next base: position 5,195 of record DAIDHC010000046.1, on the reverse strand, counting down.
GAAGCGCGCCTCCCGGAACTGTTCGCCGCCTGGGACGCCGCACGCCGCCGCGAAACGCTGGCCGAAATCCGCGGCGTGCTCGACCGGAGAAAATATATTCAGAACCTGGTGAACGAAGTAGAGAAAGAACTGTCCGCGGCGGCCTGACCGCCTCCGCGCGGCAGCGCCAAAAACACCCATGGGAAACTTCCAGATCGATTTCGGTAAACGCGACCGCGTGGTGGGCATCGACCTCGGCACCACCAACAGCCTGGTCGCTTTCATGGACCTCACCGGGCCCAAAGTGATCCCCGACCCCAGCGGCTCGAACCTGGTGCCGAGCGTGGTCGCCGTCAGCCCCGACGGCGCCATTGTCGCCGGCCCGGAGGCGCGCCGCATGCTCATCACCCACCCCGAGCGCACCGTGTATAGCGTCAAGCGCCTGATGGGCCGCGGCCTGGCCGATGTCGGCGAGGAGCTGAAACTGTTCCCCTTCCGCATCGCCGAGGGCAGCGAGTCCGTCATCCAACTCCTGCTCGGCGACCGCAAGCTCACCCCGCCCGAAGTTTCGGCCCACGTCCTGCGCCATCTCAAGCGCAACGCCGAGGAGTTTCTCGGCGAGCCGGTGACCAAAGCCGTCATCACCGTCCCGGCTTATTTTAACGACGCCCAGCGCCAGGCCACCAAGGACGCCGGCCGCATCGCCGGCCTCGACGTGCTGCGCCTGGTGAACGAGCCGACCGCCGCATCGCTCGCTTACGGCCTGGACAAACGCAAGGACGGCATCGTCGCCGTCTACGACTTCGGCGGCGGCACCTTCGACATCTCCATCCTGAAGCTGCACGAGGGCATTTTCGAAGTGCTGGCCACCAACGGCGACACCCACCTGGGCGGCGACGACATCGACAACCTGCTCCTGCGCATCGCGCTCGAAGACATCGCCAGCGAGTGGGAGCTCAACGCTCCGCTTGATCCGGAAGGCGTCCAGCGGCTGCGGCGCGCGGTGATCGAGGCCAAGGAGTCGCTCTCCTTCTTTCCTTCGGCGCGCATCGAACTCGAGTACCAGGGCCACGCATACCGCCGCGAGATCGACCGCGCGCTCCTCGAAAAACTTATCGCCCCCATCATTGACCGCACGCTCGGCCCCTGCCGCCAGTGCCTCCGCGACTCCGGACTCACCCCCGAACAGATCGACGAAGTCGTGATGGTGGGCGGGTCCACCCGCATCCCGATGGTCCGCTCCGCCGTCGAGGCTCTGTTCCGCTCCCATCCGCACACCGACCTGAATCCGGACGAGGTGGTCGCGCTCGGCGCCGCCGTCCAGGCCGCGATTCTCTCGGGCGAAGTCGAGGACAAACTCCTGCTCGACGTCACCCCGCTCTCCCTCGGCATCGAAACCATGGGCGGCGTCGTCAGCAAGTTGATTCACCGCAACTCCACCATCCCGGCCAGCGCCACCGAAAGCTTCACAACCGCCGTCGACGGCCAGCGCAACGTGCTGATCCACGTGCTCCAGGGCGAGCGCGAGCTGGCCAGGGACTGCCGCAGCCTGGCCCGCTTCGATCTCAAAGACATCGACCCCGTGCCCGCCGGCATGGCCCGCATCGAAGTGCGCTTCCTCATCGACGCCAACGGCATCCTCAGCGTAACGGCGGTGGACAAGCGTACGGGCAAGGAGACCGGCGTCGAGGTGAAGCCCTCCTACGGCCTCACCGACGAGCAGGTCGAAAAGATGATTCTGGAGTCGTTTGAAAAGGCCGGGGAGGACTTCGCCGCCCGCCAGGTGCTGGAAGCGCGCGTCGAGGCCGACAACATCCTCCGCGCCACCGACAAGGCGAAGCAGAACGACGCCTGGCTCGCTCTTTCCGACGCCGAGCGCGCCGCCATCGACCGCGCCATCAACGAACTCCTCGTCGTCTACCACGCCGAGGACCACCGCCTGATCCTGCAGAAGATCGAGAGCCTCAACGCCGCCACGCAAAAACTCGCCGAAACGATGATGAACGCCGCCGTCGGCACCGCGCTCAAGGGAACCCACATCTGAGCCGCGCCGAATCGCCGGAATAAAGGAACCGCCATGCCGAAGCTTACCTGGGACAACATCGACGACATCGCCCTCAGCCTCCACGAGAAATTTCCCGACCTCGACCCCACTCACATCCGCTTCACCGATCTGCACGGCTGGATCACCGCGCTCGACGATTTCGCCGACGACCCGATGAAATCCACCGAAGGCAAGCTCGAAGCCATCCAGATGGCCTGGCTGGACGAATACCACGAGAGCCGCTCCTGAACGCGCGGGGCGACAATAACGTTATGGAACACGCGACGCTCGGCGGCGGCTGCTTCTGGTGCCTGGAAGCCGTCTACCAGCAAGTGGAAGGCATCGCCGGAATCGTCTCCGGCTACGCCGGCGGCCAAGTCCCTGATCCGGCTTACCAGCAGGTCTGCGGGGGCCGCACCGGACACGCCGAAGTGGTCCGCCTGGAATTCGATCCGGCGCGCATCTCCTACCGCGAGATCCTGGAAATCTTCTTCAGCATCCACGACCCCACCACTCCGGACCGCCAGGGCAACGACGCCGGGCCGCAATACCGCTCGGTGATCTTCTACCAGGACGAAGACCAGCGCCGGACCGCGGCCGCGCTCATCTCCGAGCTCACCGCCGCCGGCGTCTTCCGCGATCCCATCGTCACCGAACTGCTCCCCGCGCCCGTCTTCTACGCCGCCGAAGATTATCACCAGAATTATTTCCGCCAGCATCCCGAACAGCCCTACTGCGCCTACGTCATCGCGCCGAAGCTGGCCAAGTTCCGCAAAAAGTTCTCCGGCCGCCCCGCCGGCGCCTGAGCCCGCCCGCGCGCCCCGACTCGCGATAAGATCGAGCGTATGCGAACTCTCACCCTGATCGTGGGCGGCCTTCTCGCCTGCCTGCCTTCTCTCGCCGCCTCCACGTGCGACTCGAGCGATTGGAAACAGCTCTTCAACGGCAAGGACCTCACCGGCTGGAAGCACGTCGACAAGGGCAACATGACGGTGGAAAACGGCCTCATCCAGACCCACGGCGGCATGGGCCTGCTCTACTGGACCGGCGGACCGGTCGGCAACTGCGTGATCCGCGTCGTCTATCGCATGCGCGATGAGAACGACAACTCCGGCGTCTACATCCGCATCCCCGTCGAGCCGCGCGAGGCCTGGATGCCGGTCAATTACGGCTACGAAGTCCAGATCGACAACCAGCCCGAAAAGAGCAAAGAGGACGAGTATCACGTCACCGGCACTCTTTACTCGCTCACCAAGCCCATGGCCCGCCCCGGCAAACCCGGCCCGCAGTGGAACACCATGGAGATCACTCTCGACGGCCTCCGCACGATGGTCTCGGTCAATGGCGTGAAGGTGACCGACTACACCGAGGGCCAGCCCGTGCCCCCGCGCAAGTTCCCCTTCGAGCCTCTGCACGGCCCGCGTCCGGCCGAGGGCTGGTTCGGTTTGCAGAACCACAGCGACAACGACATCGTGTTCTTCAAGGAAGTGGCCATCCGCAAACTCCACTAATCGGCTGCGCCCGCCGCCGGGCCGTGCTCAGACGATCGAGCGGACAACACCGCCGTCGGCCCTGAGCGCGGCCCCGTTGGTGGCCGAGGACAGCGGACTGCAAACGAACGCAACGAGGGCGGCCACTTCGGCCGGCTCGGCGAAGCGCCGCAGCAGCGACGACGGCCGCACGGCCTGGAAGAACTCGCGCTCGATGCCGGCGCGATCGGTTCCCCGCTCGGCCGCCAGCTTCTCGACAAACGCCCCCACGCCTTCCGATGCGGTCGGCCCCGGAAGCACGGCGTTTACCGTCACGCCGGTGCCCGCGGTCGCCTCCGCCAGCCCGCGTGAAATCGCCAGTTGCGCCGTCTTCGTCATTCCGTAGTGAATCATCTCCGGCGGAATCTGAACGCCCGATTCGCTCGAGATGAACACAATCCGCCCCCAGTTCCGCTTCAGCATTCCGGGCAGATACATCCGGCTCAGCCGCGCCCCGCTCAGCACATTCACCTCGAAGAACCGCCGCCAGTCGTCGTCGGTGATGGCCGTGAACTCCCGCGGCTCGAAGATACCCAGATTGTTCACCAGGATGTCGGCCTCCGGCAGCAGCCGGTGCAATTCCGCGGCGCCCGCGGCCGTGGCCAGGTCCGCCGCCACGCCCTCGATCAGCCCGCCGCCTCCCAGCGCCGACAATCTCTCCACCGCCGAGGCGACCCGCTCCCCGGTTCGCCCGTTCACCACCACGTCCGCGCCTTCCTTCGCCAGAGCCTCGGCGATCGCGTAACCAATGCCCGCCGTCGAGCCGCTCACCAGCGCCTTCTTCCCCCGCAGCTTCAAATCCATGCCCCATCGGATGCCGCGCCTGGCCCCCCCGATTCACACCCCGCGCACGCTCCCGATCGCGCTCCCACGCACGCGGTCTCCCGGTCCCTCCCCCGCTCACCCTCCCGATCCCGCCCCGCAACCCATTAAGCTGAGGATTGACCATGCAAAACATCGTCGTCATCTGCACCGGCGGCACCATCGAAAAAGTCTACTCCGAGCAGACCGGCCAGGTGGAAAACCTGGACAGCAAAATCGACCGCTACCTGCAGATGCTGCGCCTCCCCGACACGCAGGTTGAGACCATACGCCTGATGAACAAGGACAGCCTCGAGCTCAACGACGCCGACCGCGCCCTCATCCTGGCCGCCGTCCGCGCCAAGCTCCCCAAACTCGCCCCCATCGTCATCACTCACGGCACCGACACTATGGTCGCCACCGGCCTCTATCTCAAGACCGCGCTCCCCGATCTCCCTGTCCCCATCGTCCTCACCGGTGCCATGACCCCGCTCGGCTTCGAGCGCAGCGACGGCCTGCAGAACCTCACCGAGAGCCTGCTGGCCGCCCGCATTCTCCCGCCCGGCGTTTACCTGGTCATGCACAGTCAGGTTTTTCCGATCGACCGCGTCCGCAAGGATCGCGATCTGGCCCGCTTCGTCCCCGCCTGAGCCCCGGGGCTATTCCGCCTACTTTCGCGGCGATATTTTCCCGCTCACGCACACTAGCCGCGATTTCTCACACAGGGACCAGAGGCAGCCAGCCGGCCAGTCTCCGGTGGGATCGGGGCTGATTTTAGAGCGGTTTTTTGGGTATTGTCGAACAGAAGGCCTGTTACGGGCCTGTTGTCGTGATGGATGCGG
>DAIDHC010000045.1 GCA_027452065.1 Bryobacterales bacterium | reverse complement strand
GCGGCGCTCGGACGTTTCCCACCAATCGAGGGAGGCGGCCAGCGGCTGGCCGGTGACCGTGAGGGCGGAGGTGTCGAGAAGGCCGGCGCGGGAAAGATGGAGCATCACCTCGGGGACGCCGCCGGCGAGGAAGACCTGGATCGTGGGGTGGTTGCGCGGGCCGTTGGGCAGAGCGTCGACCAGGCGCGGGACGGAGCGGTTGACGGCGGCCCAATCGGCGGCGGTGGGTTGCGGGAGGCCGGCGGAGTGGGCGATGGCGGCGAGATGGAGGATGAGATTCGTCGAGCCTCCGAAGGCGGCGTGGACGGCCATGGCGTTGTGGAGGGCGGCGGGGGTGAGGACGTCGCGGCCGCGGAGGCCGGCCGAGCCGAGCGTGAGCAGGGCGCGGGCCGAGCGGCGGGCCATGTCGAGCCAGATGGGCTGGCCGGAGGGGGCGAGCGCCGAGTGGGGCAGCGACATGCCGAGAGCCTCGCCGACCACTTGCGAGGTGGCGGCCGTGCCCAGAAACTGGCAGCCGCCGCCGGGTGTGGCGCAGGCGCGGCAGCCCATTTCGGCGGCGTACTCCAGGGTGATGACGTGGTGGGCGAAGCGGGCGCCGATGGTTTGGACTTTGCCTGCGTCCTCGCCGGCTTCGGCGGGAAGGGTGACGCCGCCGGGCACCAGGACATAGGGAAAGTCGCCGGCCGCGGCGAGAGCCATCATCATCGCCGGGAGGCCTTTGTCGCACGTTGCCACGCCGATGACGCCGCCTCGCGTGGGCAGCGAGCGGATGAGGCGGCCGAGGACTGTGGCGGCGTCGTTGCGGTAGGGCAGGCTGTCGAACATGCCCGTTGTGCCCTGGGTGCGGCCGTCGCAGGGGTCGGTGCAGTAGGCGGCGAAGGGGATGGCGCCGGATTGGGAGAGCTCGCGGGCGGCGGCTTCCACCAGCAGATTCACCTCCCAGTGGCCGGTGTGCAGGCCGAGGGCTACGGGCGAGCCGTCGGGGGCGCGGAGGCCGCCGTGGGTGCTGAGGATCAGCATCTCGGCGCCGCGGAGGCGGTCCGGGCTCCAGCCCATGCCGGCGTTCTGGCTGAGGCCGAACAGGTCGCCGGAGGGGCGGTTGAGGAGCATCTCGGGCGTGAGAGGCAGGCTGCCTTGCGGGCCCGGGGCGGAGGTGCGGACGTCGTAGATCGAGGCGTCGCCGCTGTCGGCGAGCGCGGTGAGGGTTGGATTAGGCATGTGGGTGTGACGAAGCGTTTCAGGAACTGCCGATGAGAATGCCGGTGAGGAACACCAGGACGCCGCCGACCACCACCTGGAAGGCGGCGCTAAGGAACGGGGTGTCCATGTAGCGGTGGCGGATGTAGCTGATGACGGCCAGCTCGGCGGCGACGATGAGGACGGCGGCGCCGGTGGCGACGCGGAAATCGGGGATGAGGTAAGGGAGCGTGTGGCCGATGCCTCCGGCGGTGGTCATGAGGCCGCAGACGGCGCCGCGCACCCAGGGATGGCCGCGCCCGGTGAGCGAGCCGTCGTCGGAAAGAGCTTCGGCGAAGCCCATCGAGATGCCGGCGCCGAGAGAAGCGGCGAGGCCGACCAGGAAGGCGTCGTGGCTGCTGCGGGTGGCGAAGGCGGCGGCGAAGACGGGGGCGAGAGTGGAGACCGAGCCGTCCATGAGGCCGGCGAGGCCGGGCTGGATGATCTGGAGGACGAAGAGGCGGCGGCCGGCGGTCTCCTCGGCTTCCCGGGCCTCGGGGGCGATGTTTTCTTCGAGCGATTCGGCGGCGTGGTAGTGCTGACGCTCGACCTCGGCGAGATCGCCGAGAAGTTTTCGGACCGAGGCGTCGGTGACGCGGTCGAGCGCGCGCTCGTAAAACTGGCGCGTCTCCATTTCCATCGCTTCGGCCTGCTTGCGGACGACGTTGATGCCGAGAGGCCGGGTGAGCCAGACGGGGCGGCGCTCAATGAAGCCCTTGACGTCCTGGCGGCGGATAAGGGGGATGTGCTCGCCGAAGCGCTTCTGGAAAGTTTCGATGAGCCAGGCGCGGTGCTGGGACTCCTGGCCGCGCATCTCCTCGAACATTTTCGCGGTGGAAGGGTACGTTTCCTTCAGCCCGTCGGCGAAGTCGGAGTAAACGCGGGCGTCCTCCTCTTCGAGGCCGATGGCGAGGGCGAGGATTTCGCGTTCGGAGAGATCTTTGAAATTTTTTGCCATGCCGGGCGGTTCCGCTGAGCCGGCGCCGCCCAAGGCAGAGTGTCAGGCAGTGAGTCAGGCGGTCCGGACTTGCTCCATGGTACCGGGTTCTCCGCCGTGATGGAGGAGGCGCGCGAGGGTGGCGTCGAACGACAATGCGCCGGCGCCTTCGGCGATGATGGCGGCGGCGATGGCGACGGCCAGCAGGTGATATTCGAAGCCTTCGCCCTTCTGCGTGCCGCCCCAGTTCATGAAGAGACCGAACTGGCCGTGGACGGTGAGGATGGCCACCAGCATGTTGACGGCGATGCCGAAGGCGGCGACGCGGCTGAGCAGGCCGAGGATGAGGCCGAGGCCGCCGAAGAACTCCGCGGCGATGGCCAGGAAGGCGAGCGGCGCGGGGATATGCATTTGCTGCGTGAAGAATCCCATGGTGCCGGAAAAGCCGTAGCCGCCGAACCAGCCGAGCATTTTCTGGGCGCCGTGGGCGAAGAAGACGATTCCCAGGACTACGCGCAGGATGGTGAGCGCGTAGTTGGGTGTGGTTTTGAAGAGTTTTTCGAGCATGAGGTTCACTTTCTGTGAGCGCCATCGGCGGCGGCTGTCAGGGCTTGCGCCGCGGATGGGTCAACTGTTGGCGTACGTGGTGGTCCGGAGCGCGGGCGGGGCGCTCGATGTCTTGCGTGTGCCGGGCGAAAAGCCCGGCAATAAGGCCGGGGCCGGACCCGGTGAGATAGACGATGCGCACCCGGCAATGGTTAGGGCCGTCGCCGCGGTCAGCGGCAGAAGGCGGCCGGTCCGCCGGCGAGCGGGACATGGGCGGGCGGCCGAGGGCCGGCGGAGAAGGCCGGCGGCCGTCCCGCCGGTGCGCGCGACGCGGGCGGGTGGCAATGGGCCGGCGGCCGTCCCCGCTGGTGAGCGGGACGCGGGTGCCGGAGGCCTCGCAGGGGGCCGGATTGGTGCCGTGGGTGGCGATGATTGCCCCTAGAGATTCCTGATGGGGCGCAAAAGTAGCGCAAAAAGCGACAAAAACGGGGTGGAAAGACGGGTTTCGGATGTGTTTTAATGGCAAAGAAAAGGCGAATTTGAGGAGCATATGAATCTGTCGCTTCAGTTTACGGGCGGCCGCCCGGCTGGCGGAGTGGCCGCCGCCCTCGCGCATTTTGAGCAGTGGATGGCGGCGCCGGAGTCGCCGGTGCGGGCGATCCGGCACCAGGAGGCGCGGGAGGGCGAGTACGAGGCGATACCGGAGGGGGTGGACGCGGGGCTGAGGCGGGCGCTGGCGGCGCGGGGGATCGAGCGGCTGTACACGCACCAGGCGGAGGCGTTCCGGCTGCTGGAGGAGGTGCGGGACGTGGTGGTGGTGACGCCGACGGCGAGCGGGAAGACGCTGTGCTACAACCTGCCGGTGCTGAACCGGATCATCGCGGACCCGGAGGCGCGGGCGCTGTACCTGTTTCCGACGAAGGCGCTGGCGGAGGACCAGCTACACGAGTTCCAGGCGGCGGTGGAGGCGAGCGGGCACAAGGTGAAGGCGTTCACCTACGACGGGGACACGCCGCAGGATGCGCGGAAGGCGATCCGGGAGCGGGCCAACGTGGTGTTCACGAATCCGGACATGCTGCACGCGGGGGTTTTGCCGCACCACACGAAGTGGGCGAAATGTTTTGAGAACCTGCGCTACGTGGTGATCGACGAGCTGCACAGCTACCGGGGAGTGTACGGGAGCCACGCGGCGAACCTGCTGAGGAGGCTGAAGCGCGTGTGCGAATTTTACGGGAGCCGGCCGCAGTTCATCTGCTCGTCGGCGACGATCGCGAATCCGAGGGAGCTGGCGGAGGCGCTGACGGAGAGGCCGTTCGAGCTGGTGGAGAGGAACGGGGCGCCGTCGGGGGAGAAGTACATCGTGTTTTACAATCCGCCGGTGGTGAACCGGGAGCTGGGGATCCGGCGGAGCTATCTGCACGAGGCGCGGCGGCTGGCGACGGAGTTCATCGAGCGGGACCAGCAGACGCTGGTGTTCGCCAACAGCCGGCTGGCGACGGAGATTCTGTTGACGTACCTGCGGGACGCCTGCGAGCGGGGGCCGCTGCCGGGGAGCGCGGTGCGAGGATACCGGGGGGGGTATCTGCCGAAGGAGCGGCGGGAGATTGAGCGGAAGCTGAGGGACGGGGAGATCCGGGCGGTGGTGTCGACCAACGCGCTGGAGCTGGGGGTGGACATCGGGTCGCTGGACGCGGTGGTGATGGCGGGGTATCCGGGGAGCATTGCATCGACGTGGCAGAGAGCGGGGCGTGCGGGGCGAAGGCAGGGGGCGTCGCTGGCGGTGCTGGTGGCGTCGAGCAATCCGCTGGATCAGTACATCATTGAGCATCCGGAGTATTTTTTTGGGCAGTCGCCCGAGCGGGCGCACGTGAATCCGGACAATGTGGAGATCCTGCTGAACCATCTGAAGTGCGCGGCCTTCGAGCTGCCGCTGAGGGACGGGGAAAACTTCGGGCGGCACGACATCGGCGACATGTGCCGGTTTCTGAGCGAGGAGGCGCGGCTGCTGCATCATTCGGGCGGGAGCTGGCACTGGACCTCGGACACGTATCCGGCGGACGCGGTGAGCCTGAGGTCGGTGTCGAGCGACAACTTCGTGGTGGTGGACATTACGGGCGACCACAAGGTGATCGCGGAGACGTCGTTCACGTCGGCGCTGACGACGCTGCACGAGAAGGCGATCTATCTGCACGAGGCGCGGCAGTACCAGGTGGAGAAGTTCGACTACGAGGGGCGGAAGGCGTATGTGCGGGCGGTGGATTCGGATTATTTCACCGATGCCATCGACTACACGCAGGTGAAGGAGCTGGTGGAGTTCGCCTCGATGGAGGTGAACGGGGCGAAGGCGGCGCACGGGGAAGTGAGAGTGAACACGCAGGTAGTGGGGTTCAAGAAAGTGAAGTTCTACACGCTGGAGAACGTGGGAGCGGGGAACCTGTCGATGCCGGAGCAGGAGATGCACACGACGGCGTACTGGCTGCACTTTCCGGCGGCGTTTCTGGAGCGGCTGGAGGGGCTGACGGCGGCGGCGAGGCAGAGCGGGATTGTGGGGCTGGGGAATCTGCTGCAGGTGGTGGGGGCGCTGCTGCTGATGAGCGATCCGCGGGATTTGGGTGTTGCGATCACGGAGGCGATTCCGGGGCAAGGCGGGGCGAGCGTGTTCGAGCCGGACCTGTTTTTGTACGACAACTATCCGGGCGGGATCGGGCAGAGCGGGCCGCTGTTCGATCTGACGCCGCGGCTGATTGCGGGGGCGCTCGAGATGCTGCGGGTGTGCGGGTGCGAATCGGGGTGCCCATCGTGCACGGGGCCGGAGGGGGAAACGGGGAGCGGAGGCAAGGAGGCGGCGCGGCGGATACTGGAGGCGCTGAGCGGAGCTCAGGAGGCGGCGGGTTTGCGGCCGATGTAGAGGAGGTGGTCGGACTGGCCGAGGCCTTCGGGGGATTGGGCGGTGGCTTCGACGAGATCGATCCAGAGCTCGGCGTCGGCGGGGGAGAGGGTGTTGAGGCTGTGCTGCCAGGCGGCGAGGAAGGACTCGGAGCCGAGGAAGGCGACGCGCTCGAAGGGGGGTTCGAAGAGGGCGGGGAACTCGGTGACGGTGGTGAGGTGGGCGTAGCCGATGGGGGGAGCGTGGAGGGGGTCGAGGTTGCCGTCGCGGAGATATTGAGCGTGGAAATCGACCAGGCGGGAGACGCTGGCCGGCTCGGTGCGGAACTGATCGCGGAGATAGGCGAGGCGGTTGATGCCGGCGGCGAAGAGGACGCCGGAGGGTTTGAGGAGGCGGGCGGCCTCGGCGACGGCGCGGCGGCGCTCGGATTCGGGATGGAGGTGGTAAAGGGGACCGAGGAGGAGAACGGCGTCGAGGGAGGCGGCGGGGATGGCGGCGAGATCGGCGGCGCTGGCGAGGTGGGCGCCGAGGACTTGGGGGGAGAGGCCGGCGGTGGCGAGGCGGGCCTGGACGTGATCGAGGAGGCGGGAAGAGATATCGATGAGGTGGAGGGAGCAGCCGCGGCGGGCGAGGAATTCGGAGTAAAAACCGCCGCCGACGCCGGCTTCGGCGACGAGGGCGCCGGGAGGGATCAGGCGCTCGAGCCAGCGGCGGGTGATGGCGTATTCGGCGGGGGAGTCGCGAGGGAGGCGGTCGAGCTCATACTCGAAGGCGCCTTCGTCATAGTGGCGGGCGACTCGATGTTCCTCGTCGGTGAAATCAGACATGGATGAACGGCGCGGGCGTCCGGGTAACCTGAACCGTCATTATGCCACAATGGTTTGCGGGATTATGGAGGAGCCGACGCTGCAGCAACAGTTGGAAAAGATGCGCCTGGACTGGGACGAGCGGGCGCGGGAGAACGCGCGCTACTACGTGAACACGGCGAGCGAAACGTGGAGCGACGAGGAGTTTTTCGCCTCCGGCGAGCGGACGGTGGCCGAGGAGATCCTGACCGACATGACCAACATTTGCCAGGGGAAAGAGCCGGGGCAGATGAAGGTGCTGGAGATCGGGTGCGGGGCCGGACGGGTGACGCGGGCGCTGGCGGGGCTTTTCGGCGAAGTGCACGCGGTGGACGTGAGCGGTGAGATGGTGAGCCAGGCGCGGAAAGCGGTGGAGGGATTTCCGCGGGCGTTTGTTTACCAGAACAACGGAAAGGACCTGGACGTGATTCCGGCGCGTGAGTTCGATTTCGCGTTTTCGACGATCGTTTTTCAGCATATCCCGAGCAAAGAGATCATCGAAAACTACGTGCGGGAAGTGGGGCGGCTACTGAGGCCGGGGGCGCTGTTCAAGTTTCAGGTGCAGGGGGACGCGACGATGGAGACGCGGCCGGACGACACCTGGCTGGGGGTGCCGTTTTCCGAGCGGGAGGCGGTGGAGATGGCGCACCGGTGCGGCTTCGAGCCGAGATACCGGCACGGGGCTGGGGGGCAGTACTTCTGGCTGTGGTTTTTTAAGCGCTGAGCGCCGGGGGCGGGGCGTTAGCGGGCGGCGGCTTCCTGGGGCTGGACGCCGGAGGGAGCGGCTGAGTGGGCGACGCTGGGATGGGGCGGGGCGGGGGTGTCAGAGGGTTCCGCGGCATGTTTGCGGGCCTCCCAGTACTTCCGCATTCGTTCCGATACCTGGAGGCGCTCCTCGGGGCTCATGGTTTTGCGGCCGCGCCTTTTGGCGGCCGGGGCGCTCTTTTTGACGAGGCTGGCCTCGAGGGCGGAGATGGTGTGGTCCAGCCTTTTCTTCTCCTCGTAGAGTTCGCGCAAGGCTCCGTACAAGTCCATTTTTTCTGAACGATCCCTTTCACAACAGCCGTCAGAACACCCGGCGCCACGTGGGCCGGAGAAACTCCGTTGCCGGTCTAAAAACTTGCCCGGCTCCAGGCGGGACGCCGGCGGACAGCCATCCGGAGCGCAGCGGCCCGGCTGGCGCGAACAATCGGAATTTTTTGATTATCTTAGAACGTGTGCGGGGAAAAATCCAGTAAAAAATCCCACTAGACACCGAAAAAACGGCGAGCGCGCCTTACCGGACAAAGAAAGGCCAGTGGGACACGAAGTGGTAGTGGTATCGGGCGGCGGCGAGCCACATCAGGCCGGCTACGACGGTCAGGAAGACGGCCGCGCCGAGCAGGAAGGACATCCAGGGGAAGCGTTTCCCTTCGCGCTTGAGGACCAGCATGTAGCTGGCGAAGACGCCCACGAAGTACAGCAGATTCATGGGGATAGCGAAGAGCATGAGGTTGAAGACGTCGGGCGTCGGGGTGATGATGGCGGCGAGGATGACGATGGCGAGGATGGCGTACCGGGAATGGCGGAGGAGGAAGCGCGGGCTGGCGATGCGGAGCAGGGTAAGAAAGAAAATGAGCACCGGAAGCTCGAAAACGAGCGACACGCCGAGGATCACATCCACAAAGAGGTCGAAATATTCGGTGATGGTGACAACGGGCTGGATATTGTTCATCATTCCGATGCCGAGCAGGAACTGGAGGCCGAATCGGAAAGCGAGGAAATAGGCGAAGAGGCCGCCGCTGATGAACAGGCCGGCGGTGCAGGCAATGAAGGGCATGGCCATGCGGCGCTCGCGTTTATAGAGGCCGGGGGCGATGAAGGACCAGACCTGGTAGAGGATCCAGGGGGAGGCGATGAAGAGGGAGGCGAGGAGGGGGAGCTTGACCCAGATGATGGAGAAGCCTTCCATGGGGGTGATCATGGCGAGGCGCGGGGGGTTGACGCCGAGTTTGCGGAGGGCGTCGATGGCGGGGTCGCTGACGATGGTCCAGAGGCGGTCGGCGAAAATGAGGCTGCCGAGGAAGGCGACGGCGAGGCCCATGAGGGCGCGGATGATGCGGGTGCGGAGGTCTTCGAGATGCTCCATGAAAGACATGCGGAGCATGCCTTCCTCTTCCTCTTCGCCGGCGGGAGGGGGCGGAGGCGGGGGCGGGGGAGCGGCGCCGCCGGAACGGGCCAGGGCGGTGGAGGGAGTGGGGGCGGAAGGCTGGGAGACGGAAGAAGTGGAGCCGGTGGCCGCGCCGGACTTGCCGGTGTAAGGCGGGGGCGGATAAAACTCCGCCCCGCCGGCTCCTGTGGATGCCTGTCCGGTCCCTTCCGGCGGCACGGCTTCGCCGCCGGGAGAGGGAACTCCCTGGTTGTTCTCGTCCATGGACCTTTCTCTGACTGGGGGAGCTAGGCGCGGGAGGCGTCCGGCTCGGCCGGAAGGCTTTCGGAGGGCTGGCCGGCCGCGGAGGCAGTAGAGGAGTAACCGGCCTGATTGGTTCTCGGGACGATGCCCGAGGCGCTCTCGTAGGAGACTTCCGATTCAGCGCCCTGAGTTGCGGTTACGCTGGTGGTGGATGGATTTGACGCGAGGGAGGGAGTCTCGGCGGGGGTGTAGGGCCCCGTCTCGTAAGACTCGACGGCGGGAGATTCGTAGCTCGAATAGATTTCGTTGTTCACGCCGCGCGTGACTTCCTTCAACGACTCGTTCTCCCGCTCCAGTTCGCTCATGTGGTGATCGAGCGTCGCCTTAAGCTCGCTTTGAGCGCGGCGAAACTCGGTCAGTGCTTTGCCGATGGTCCGGCCCAGCTCGGGCAGTTTCTTCGGACCGAATAATACAAGGGCAACCAGGAAAATGACAACCATTTCCTGAACGCCGACGGGACCCATCAGTGAACCTCCAAACTGTCCCATCATAACATTCGGGATTGGGGCGGGGACTCGGGGGGAGCGTGGGGCAGGCGGGTGCGGGAGTGAAGGCCGCGGGCAGTGAGGTT
>DAIDHC010000044.1 GCA_027452065.1 Bryobacterales bacterium | reverse complement strand
TTCAGCACCAGGTTCGAGCCGCACTGCGGGCACTTCTCCTCCAGCGGCACGTCCGCCTTCTTCTGCGTCCCGCCGATCTGCTTGGTCGTCTTGCAGTCCGGATACCCCGAACAGGCGTAGAACGTCCCGAAGCGCCCCTTCTTCAGCACCATCGGACGCCCGCAGTTCTCGCAATACTCCTCTTCGCCCTGCTCCGTCAGGTCCGCCTTGTCCACATCCGGAAGGTCCACCGTCAGCTCGCGCGTGTTCTTACACTCCGGATACCCCGTGCAGGCGATGAAACTCCCGTTCCGCCCCCACTTGATCACCATCGGCTTGCCGCATTTGTCGCAGACCAGGTCCGTCGGCCGCTCCATGCGCTTGATGTCCGTCATCGTGCGCTCGGCGTTCTCCAGGTCCTTCTGGAACCGGTCGTAGAACTCGGCCAGCGCCACCCGCCACTCCATCTTCCCTTCTTCGATCTCGTCCAATTCCTCTTCCATCCGCGCCGTGTAGCGGACGTCGAACAGATCGTTGAAGCTCTCCAGCAGCAGGTCCGTCACCACCATCCCCAGCTCGGTGGGAATGAACTTGCCGCCTTCTTTCTTTACATACTCCCGCTCCTGGATCGTCGACAGGATCGAGGCGTAGGTCGAGGGCCGTCCCACTCCATCCGCCTCCAGCTCCTTCACCAGCGTCGCCTCGTTGAACCGCGGCGGAGGCTCGGTGAAATGCTGCTCCGGCTCGATCGCGCGGAACTTCAGCTCTTCGCCCGGGCTCACCGCGGGCAGCCGGTTCTTCAGCTCTTCGTCCTCTTCGTCCTTCTGATCCTTACCTTCCTCATACACCTCGAGGAACCCCTTGAATTTCGGCACGCTCCCCGTGGCCCGGAACGTATACACCGCTCCGTCGGTCCCCTTCGCCGCCACGTCGATGGTCGTCTGATCGAAAATCGCCGGCATCATCTGCGACGCCACAAAGCGCATCCAGATCAGACGGTACAGCTTCATCTCGTCTTCCTGCAGATACGGCGCCACGTCGTCCGGCGTCCGCATCGCCGAGCTCGGCCGGATCGCTTCGTGCGCGTCCTGCGCGTCTTTCTTGCTCTTGTAAAAGTTCGGCGTCTCGGGCCGGAACTCCGCTCCGTACCGCGTCCCGATCAGCTCCCTCACTTCGGTCAGCGCGTCCTGCGAAACGCGCGTCGAGTCCGTGCGCATGTAAGTGATCAGGCCCACCGACCCTTCCTTACCCAGCTCCACGCCCTCATACAACCGCTGCGCCAGCATCATCGTCCGCTTCACGCTGAACCGCAGCTTCCGCGACGCCTCCTGCTGCAGCGTCGAGGTGATGAACGGCGGCACAGGGTTCCGTTTCTTCTCCCGCGTGTTGACGGTGTCGACAATGTATCGCGCCCCTTCGAGCGCCGCCAGCACGCCTTTGGCCGCCGCTTCATCGCCGATCCCGGCCGTCTCGCCGTTCCGCTTACTGAACCGCGCCGTCAGCACCGGCGGCTTCTTCGCCCCCAGGCTCACGTCGATCGTCCAGTACTCGCGGGTCTGGAACGCGCGGATCTCCCGCTCCCGGTCCACAATCAGCCGCAGCGCCACCGTCTGCACCCGGCCCGCCGACAGCCCCCTCCGCACCTTGTCCCACAACAGCGGCGAGATCTTGTACCCCACCAGCCGGTCCAGGATCCGCCGCGCCTGCTGTGCTTCCACCAGGTGCAGGTTCACCGCCATCGGCTTATCGAACGCCCGCCTCACCGCGTTCGCCGTGATCTCGTTGAACATCACCCGGAAGATCTTCGGCCCCTTGCCCTTTCCGCCCCCGTGCAGTTCCTCCTGCAGGTGATAGCAGATCGCCTCCCCCTCGCGATCCGGATCGGCCGCCAGGTAGATCGAGTCCACTCCCTTGGCCGCCTGCTTCAGCTCGCCAATGAGCTTCTTTTTTCCCTCAATTACCTCGTACTGCGGCTCGAAATCCCTGTCCACCGCTACTGCGAGGTCTTTCTTCGGTAAATCTTTTATATGTCCAAGCGAAGCCTTGACGATGTACTGTTTGCCAAGGTACTTCCCTATTGTTTTCGCCTTCGCCGGTGACTCGACGATGACGAGCGATTTTGTCATGTTCTTTTCCGTGATCTGTCTTACTGTTGGTAGCCCGTGAGAAACCTACCACACTTTAACAAAGTTCTTGCCGGGCAACTGGCGGATGAGTCCGAGCATCTCCAATTCAAAGAGCGCGGCAATTAGCTCTGATGACGAATAGCGTTCCAAAGTTTCCACAAGTTCGTCAAGCTGCATCGGCCGGTCCAAAGGGACGATCTTCAACAGTTCACGCGCAACTTCCCCAATTTCAGCGTCTTGCGGATTTTCACCCGGCGGACAATTTTCTTCCCCCTCGCCGAACAACCGCCCCTGCGCTTTGGCCACCAGACGTTTCCGCACCTCCGAAGGCAGCTCCACCACCACGTCGTTCCACTCCTGCACCAGTTTCGCTCCCTGCTTGATCAACAGGTTCGGCCCCCAGCTCACCTTTGATGTGATGTTGCCCGGAACCGCGAAAACCTCTCGCTGCTGTTCCATCGCCATCCGCGCGGTAATCGCCGAGCCGCTGTGCTCTGCGCCTTCCACAATTAGCACCCCCACGCTCATGCCGCTGATGATGCGGTTCCTCACGGGAAAGTTCTGCGGGTATGCCGGCGCCCCCATCGGATACTCGGAAACCAGCAGCCCGTTGGCCGCGATCTCCTGCGACAGCTTTC
Source organism: Bryobacterales bacterium (assembly GCA_027452065.1). Taxonomy (GTDB): domain Bacteria; phylum Acidobacteriota; class Terriglobia; order Bryobacterales; family Bryobacteraceae; genus JAJYKC01. Next base: position 11,858 of record DAIDHC010000044.1, on the reverse strand, counting down.
GGTTCTCGGCCGGGTAAATCAGATCCACGCCGCAGCCGAACACCGCAATCGTGGCACAGCCTGCCGCCAGAGCCGCCCGGTGCGCCGACGTGTCAATGCCCCGCGCCATCCCGCTGGCGATCACCATCCCCGCCCGCGCCAGGTCCCCCGCCAGCCGCTCGGCCACCGCCATCCCGTACGCCGTTGGCCGCCGCGTCCCCACCACCCCCAGCATCAGCTCGCCCAGCAGTTCCACCCTCCCGCGCACAAACAGCAGCAGCGGAGGGTCGTAAATCTCGCGCAGCAGCGGCGGATACCGCGGGTCTCCGATCGGAATCACCTGTGCACCGGCCGCCATTGCCAGCCGTTGCTGCTCGGCGGCGTCGTCGAACCCGCATCCTCCGGCCAGGCTCCGCGCCACGCTCCCCGCCAGCCCCTGCCCTTCCAATTCCGCCGCCGAGACCCGGAACACCGCCTCGGGCGATCCATACGCCTTCACCAGGTGCGCCGCTTTCCTTTTGCCCAGGCCCGGCGTCAGGTGCAGCGCCAGCCAGTGCAGTTCCTCCTCGCGCGTGAGCGTGGCCGCCGGCATCGGTCTGTTGATTGCTGTGCCCGCCGCCGCCGCAAATTCTCATCGCGCTGCTAAACTGAGAAGGCAATGGCCACCCCCGCAACTCACGACGACGTCAGCCTCATCCTTCGCCTCTTCGAACTCCGCCGCGAGGAAACCATGCGGAAGGCCCGGGCCTGGTTCACCGGCCACTACTACGCCGCAACTCCCGATGAACACACCCGCCTCTGCCCGCCCGGCTCGCCGGAGGACGCCTACTTTCGCATGGTCACCAGCTACTGGGAAATGGCCGCCTCGTTCATCAACAGCGGGGTTCTCAACCGCGAGCTGTTCCTCGAGAGCGGCAACGAACTCGTCCTGGTCTGGGATCGCGTCCGCGACCTCATCCCCGCGCAGCGCCAAATCATGAGCCCCCTATACCTGCGTAACCTGGAACAGGTCGCCCAGGCCGGCATTGAGCGCATGGAGCAGGCCCGCCCCGGTACCTTCGACGGCTTCAGCCGCCGCACCCGCGCCCTGCTCGGCCGCGCCGCCGCCGCCGGTTGAACGCTGTGCGCCTCCCGGCCTCGGACTTCGGCCCTGGCGAACTCGCACTTCTCTACATCGCTCCCAGTCTCGCCGAAGCCCACCGTCTCGAAGAGTTGCTTGACGCCGGAGGCCTGGATTATCTCGTCGAGCCGGGCCGCTATGTCGGCGGCGTCCTGTTCCGCTCCGAGCGCGTCGGCGCATTCTTTTACGTCCCCCCCGCCGCCCATGCCCTCGCCGGGGATCTCCTCCGCCGCCACGGTATTGAGCCGTCCAACGCGCCGCCCGGCTGACACGCCCCCCCTACGCCTTCTGCATCCGCCTCAGCGTGAAGAAATCCGCCTCTACGTTGTGCTCTCGCAGCCGCTTCCAGTTGTCGTTCACATGCAGCAGCTTCCCGCTGATGTGATTCGACTGCTCGGAGGCCAGAAATAACGCCAGCTCGATCTGCTGCTCGGCCGGCACTCCGCCCGTCCGCCGCACTTCCCTCGCGTTGTCGATCTCCCGATCCCCGGCCGCCTCACCAGCCCGCAGAATCTCGTCCGTCATGTTCGTGTACGTTCCCCCCGGGCTCATGCAATTGATCTGCACGTTGTGCTCGCGCACCTCCTCGGCCACCGTCTCCACCAGCCGCGCCGCCCCCGCCTTCGACGCCGCATACGCCGAAAAATTCGGCCGCGCCGACGCCGCCCCGCCCCCGCTCAGCACAATGATCTTGCCCGACCGCCTCTCCACCATCTGCGGCAGCACCGCCCGGATCGAGTTCGCCAGCCCCACCAGGTTCGTCAGGATCACCTCGTTCCACGCCTTCGGCGCGCAGTTCATCAGCGGCCCGATCGGCCCCTGCACCGCAGCCGCGCACACCAGCACGTGCACCCCTCCGAAGGTCACCCTCATCCGGTCCACCGCCGCGTGGATCTGCTCCTGATCGTTCACATCGGCCCGGATCCGCATCGCCACTCCCCCGGCGTGCTCGATCTCCAGGTTCGCCAGGTCCAGCTCCGCCTTGCTCCGCGCCAGCAGCCCGACCCGCGCCCCCCGCGCCGCGAATCCCAGCGCCAGCCGCTTGCCGATCCCCCGCCCCGCCCCGGTCACCAGCACTCCCATGTCTTTCCACATATTGCTATTCAATCCGGCCAAACCAACCCCAAACCAAGGTAGTACATTTTCTCCGCCTTCACTCCCACTCAGTCCAGTTTCACCAGTCGGATATAATCCACCATCGCCCGGTTCACCTCACCGTTCATGTTCTCATCGTAGGGCTCGAGCTTCAGATCGACACTGTGCTCGCCCGCCTCCAGCCTCACCGTCACCGCGCTGCTCATCCCCCAATTCGACCACTCCCCCATCCCCCGCTGCGGCATCACCACCGGTCCCGCTTCCCGTCCGTCGATGAACAGCGTCCGGATCGCGCACTTGTTGTCCGTGTTCACCGGTCCGCTTCCGTTCGAATACCGCACCGCTATGCGATACCGCCCCGCATGCCCGACCCGCGCCCGCAGACTCAGCGTACGGTTCACCCTGCGGCCGATCTCCACAAACCCCGCCCCGCTGAACCCATGCAAGTCCTCGCCCGAGCTCTCCGCCCCCGTCTCGGCCTCCACCACCACTTGCTCGCCTCCCACGGCCACCGGCTCGCTCAAAAACGATTCCCACCCGCCCACGCCCTCCGCGCTCACCTGATATTCGGCAAACCGTCCGTCCGGCTTCGCCGCCGCCGATAATCCAGCCGCGGCCCCGGCCCGCTTCCCGTCCCGGTAGACCACATAGCCCTTCGCCCCCGCCGCCGCGCCCCAGCGAATCTCTCCCCCTTCCCTGCGCGCCACCGGCGTCTCCGGAGCCGTCTCATCTTCCGCCAGACGGAATCCGCCATTTGGCAGCTTGTCTCCCGCCATTTCCACCACCACCTCGTGCTCCCCTTCCAACCCCGCCGGAATCGCCCCCTCCAGCCGCTTGCCATCCATCCTCATCCGCTTCACCGTCCTTCCGAACCCCTCAACCCGTATCCTCAACACTGCCCTCCGGTAATGAAACCCCTCCAGCGTCCATCTCCCCTTCAGCTCCCCCGGCACCACCGGCCGCAGCTTCAGCCCCTCCTCGCTGAACTCCATCCCGAACAGCACCCGGTACACCATCGCCAGATCCGCCGCCACGCTCCACAACTGGCGGCTCGAGTTGATCTCGGTTCCGTCCGGCTTTCCGCTCGAGGCGACAAAATTCTCCTTGTTCGTTTGAAACAGCGCCGCCGCCCGCCAGATGCTCGCCAGCCCCTGCACCAACGCCCCTCCGTCAGCTCGCCGCGCCGCCGCCAGGTTCCAGAACGCCTGCACAAACGGCCACACCGCGCGGTTGTGATACGGCGGTATTCCCGGCGTCTGCGGATACACGCACGGAATCCCGTATTCCATCACCGGCGTCGAGCGCAGCATCCGGTCCTGCCGCTCCGGCCCCGCAATGTCGAACAGCATCGCCAGCGCCTCGCCCAGCGCGTCCGGCCGCCCCGACAGCGCCCGGTACACGCCCCCATACAAATACTGCCCGTAAAAACCCCGCTCTTCGATCCAGAACCGTTCGTTCAACGCCGCCCGTATCTTCTCCGCCCTCTCGTCCCACTCCTGACCCGGCTCGCCCAGCAACCTCGCCATCGCCGCCAGGATCCGGTACGTCCGGTAATGCACCGCGTTCGTCCCCAGCGCCTGCGAGCCGTAAATGTCCACCGGCTGCATCCACCGCGGATACGTCTGCTCCCTCCAGTCCAGAAACGTGGTCTCGCCCCACACCAGCCCCGTCTCCGGCGACACCACTACGTGCCCGTCGTCCTCCGCCGAAGCACGGATGACGTCGTAGCTTTGTTTCAGCCAGTCCCGCGCCCCCGTCACTTCGTACACTTCCCATGCCGCCAGCGCCCACGTCATCCGGTCCGACGATACCGGCCACGAGCCGCCCGACCCGGTGTCCTGCACAATCCTCCCGTCGCGCACTTTCCTCAACAGGCTCGCCCGCGCCACCTCCGGCTCAATCGCCGCCAGCGCCAGCACAATGCTGTAGCTGATGTCCCTCGCCCACACTCCGTCCCACTTTTCCCCCGCCATGAACGTCCCGTCGCTCCGGATATCCTTCACCATCTCCTCGAGCGACAGCCGGTACAGCGCATCCACCAGCCGGTAATCCGATCTCAGCCCCGGATACCGCGACACGTCCACGCCGGCTCGCCACACCGTTCTCCCCGTCCGCCCCGCCACCGGATAATCGCTCGCCAGCGTGCCGTCCGCCCCCGCCCGCGCGCTGTAAGCACCCTCGACCACGCGGTCTCGGTACACCGCGAAATGCGCCGACCGGTAGATCGGCGCCGCTGCTCTCGCCCCTCCGCCCGGCCCTATCATCGCGCCGGTGATATAAACCACCGCCATCCATCTCATCGCCGTAAAAACCGCTCCGACAATATCAAAACCCGGCGCCGCCGGAAACCCTCCCCGCAACCCTCCCTGCAAGCCGTCCCGCATATCCGCCCCCTCGTTCACCGGGCTCCCGGCTCATCCTGCGCGAGACAAACCCCCCATAACCACCCCCTGAGCCTTCTGCTACGATGGAAATGATCGGGACTATTTCTTTTATTCGAGGCAAATGAGCAAAGAAGACAGCATTGAAGTCACCGGCACCGTCGTGGAAAAGTTCCCCGCGGGCCAATTCAGCGTACAACTTGACCAGGACCGCCTGGTCCTCGCCCATCTCGCCGGCAAGCTTCGCCGCAACCGCATTCGCGTCCTGGCAGGCGACCGCGTCACGCTTGAACTCTCCCCCTACGACCTCACCAAAGGCCGCATCACATACCGGCACAAATAGGCCCGCCCCTCCCTGGCATGAGCCTCCGCCGGAAGAAAGTGCTTTTCGTCTTCGGCACCCGCCCCGAGGCGATTAAGCTTTGCCCCCTCGTTCATCGTCTCGCCGCCGCGCCTGAGCTTGAGACCCGTGTCTGCGTCACCGCCCAGCACCGGCAGATGCTCGATCAGGTCCTGGCCGCCTTTCAGGTCCATCCGGATCATGACCTCGATCTCATGCGCCCCGGGCAGACGCTTTCCCAGTCCTCCTCCCGCATCCTCGCCGGCCTCGAACCCGTCCTCGCCGCCGAGAAACCGGACCTCGTCGTCGTCCAGGGCGACACCACTACAACGCTCTGCGGCGCCCTCGCCGCCTTCTATCATCACGTCCCCGTCGCCCATGTCGAAGCCGGCCTCCGCACCCACGACATGCTCCAACCCTTCCCCGAGGAGATGAACCGCGTCCTCACCGGCCGCCTCGCCTCCCTTCACTTCGCCGCCACAGCCGGCGCCGCCGCCCATCTCCACGCCGAAGGCGTCCCCGCCTCCTCCATCACCGTCACCGGCAACACCGGCATCGACGCCGTCCTCTACGTCCGGGACGGCCTCATCCAGGGCCGCCTCCCCGCCTCGCCCCTAGCCGGCCTCGATCCCTCCCGCAAACTCGTCCTGGTCACCGCCCACCGCCGCGAAAGTTTCGGCGAAGGCTTCGAGCGCATCTGCCAGGCCCTCGCCTTGATAGCCTCCCGCCCCGATACCCAAATCGTTTTCCCCGTTCACCCCAATCCCAACGTCCAGAGTCCGGTCAACCGCCTCCTCGCCGGCCGCCCCAACGTCCTCCTGATCGAACCTCTCGACTACGTCCCTTTCGTCGACCTCATGCGCCGCGCCTACCTCATCATCACCGACTCCGGCGGCATCCAGGAGGAAGCACCTTCGCTCGGCAAGCCGGTCCTTGTGTTGCGTGAGAAAACCGAGCGCCCCGAGGCCGTCGATGCCGGCACCGTCCGCCTGGTCGGCACCTCCGTCGAGCGCATCGCCTCCGAGGCTGCCCGCCTTATCGAAGACGCCTCTTTGTACCAGGCCATGGCCCGCGTTCACAACCCATACGGCGACGGCCGCGCCAGCGATCGCATTCTCGACGCAACTCTCTCATTCTTCAATAAATAAGATTCACCGGCACCCCCCGTTTCCGGCCCCTTTTTTGCCTCCCCTCCCACCGCCTCCGCACCCCCTCCGGAGTACACTTCTTGGCAGGAAGGAGATCCTAGCTCTTGAGGTCTGACAACAGCCCGCCCCGGCGGAAATCCCCCCTTCGGGATACGAACGACGAGCTCACCGCCGCTCTCTCGCGAAAGGTCGTCGGACAGACGTCCGCCGTCAGCTCCATCGTGCCCTATCTTCAGATGCATCGCGCCGGCCTGGCCCCCGAGGGCAGGCCCGTCGGCGTCTTCCTCCTTCTCGGGCCGACCGGCACAGGCAAAACCCGCACCGTCGAGGCGCTCGCCGAGGTCGTACACGGCAGCCAGAAGTCCATGCTCAAGGTTGACTGCGGCGAGTTCCAGATGGAACACGAGGTCGCCAAGCTGATCGGCGCGCCTCCTGGCTACCTCGGCCACCGCGAGACGCAACCCATGCTGACCCAGCAGAAAATCAACGCCGCCGCCAGTGAGCGCTGCGACCTCTCCCTCATCTTGTTCGACGAAATCGAGAAGGCCGCGCCGTCCATGACCCGGCTCCTGCTCGGAATTCTCGACAAGGCCCAGTTGCGCCTCGGCGACAACAACATCGTCAACTTCGAGCGCACCATGATCTTCCTCACCAGCAACCTCGGCGCCAAGGCCATGCAGAAGGAGATCAATCCCTCCTTCGGCTTCGAAGGCATGATCCAGCGCGAGCGCGCCGACGTCGCCCACAAACTCGAACGCATCGGCCTGGCCGCCGTCCGCCGCCGTTTCGCCCCCGAGTTCGTCAACCGCATCGACCGCGTCGTCACCTACAAGCCTCTCACCAGCGACGACCTCTCGCGCATCCTCGATCAGCTCCTGGTCGACGTCCAGCGCCTCATCGACAACCGCCTCGGCCTCCGCGGCTTCGGCATCGACGTCACCGCCCGCGGCCGCCGCTGGCTGCTCAAAAAGGGGGCCAGCGACGAATACGGCGCCCGCGAGCTCAAGCGCACCATCCATCGCCATCTCATCCAGCCGCTGGCCGCCCGCGTCGCCGGCGGCGGCATCCCGCCCGGCTCCGTCGTCCGCGTCGAGCCCCGCGAGGACCGCCTCCTGCTCATCCCCGAGGCCGCCTGAGCCCCTCTCAACGCGTCCAGTCCACCGTGCGCGCCACCGTCGTTCCGTCCTGCGAGGCGATCTCCATCCGAAAATGCACCTTGTCCGTCTGCCGCCGGTACACCAGCGCGCCGGAGCGTAACTGCTCCGGCGTCAGCAGAATCGTCCGCTGCCATCCGCCGTCTTCAATCGTCACACTCCCCGACAGCCCGTAATACACCGCCGGCGTGTTCCGGTCCCAGCTCAGTCTCACGTCCCCGCCCTCGCCCTTCGCCGATAGCGGCAGCCGGAACACTCCCGGCCCCGGCATGCCCGGCGGCAGGATCCACTCCGTCGCCTCAAATCCCAGCACCCCTCCTAGCAGAATCAGAACCAGCAACAGCCACACCGGCGCCCGCAGCCATTCCAGCCTGGACGCCTCCCGCGCCAGCGGAATCTCCGGCGTCAGCGCCGTCACCGCCATCTCCGCCGGCGCCGTCCACCGCTCCTCCACCGGGCCCCGCGCCATCCTCGCCCGCTCCTCCGGCTCCACCTCCCGCTGCCGCCGCGGCCGCCTCCCTTCCCCGCGCACGATCGGCTCTTCCCCGCCCCCTGGTTCCAGATCCCGCCGCCGGAATGGAAATTCCACCGCCGGCGCCCCGAGCGGCAGCTCTCCTTCCCGCCGCGCCAGAAACCCGGCAGTGCTCACCCGAGTCGCATACGGCCTCACCAGCAGCACGATATCGTCCGGCCCCGGAAAATACTCCGCGCAGAACTGCCGGTCCTCCTCCGTCAGCCCCGCTCCGTCCCGTGTGTGGCTCCGGAAAAATCCAACTGGCTTCCACTTCCCCTCGACCCGCACCCGCGCCAGCGCCTTCTCGAATTCCCCAATATCATTCACCGACAATAAATACGACGGCCCCCGCCCGTACTGAATCGGCACCAGGACGTAGTCCTCCACGCAGATTACGCGCCCGCTCCCGTTCTCCACCGTCCCCAGAAGGATTCCCCCGACCTCGGCCCCGCGCTTGGGCACCGCGCCGAACCCGCGCATGATGTCCACCAGCATCCTGTCCAGCGCGTCCAGGTTCAGCCGCACCGCACCGGCGCCCTCCGGCAACTCGTACAGGTATGTGCCAGGCATCGGCACGCCGCCAGTGATAAGAGAGCCCGTCAAAACTTAATGTTAGACCTCGCCGGAGTGCGACTCAAGCCGCCACAATGGGATGCTAGGGTCATGAGCGGAAAGTTGTTCATCGTCGCCACCCCCATCGGCAACCTCGACGACATCACCTTCCGCGCCGTCGAAACCCTCCGCCAGGCCGATCTCATCGCCTGCGAAGACACCCGCCAGACCCGCAAGCTTCTCGACCACTACGGCATCTCCCGCCCCCTGCTGAGCTACCACGATTACAACGAGCGCGGCCGCAGCGAGCAACTCCTGGCCGAGCTTCTCGCTGGCCGCTCCGTCGCCCTGGTCTCCGACGCCGGCACCCCCCTGATCGCCGATCCCGGCTACCGCCTCGTCCACGCGGCCCGCCTCGCCGGCGTCCCCGTTTCTCCTATCCCCGGACCCTCCGCCCTCGCCGCCGCCCTGAGCGCCTCCGGCCTCCCGACCGACGCCTTCGCCTTCGCCGGCTTCCTCCCTCCACGTTCCACCCAGCGACGCAAAACCCTCGAACAGTGGAAGGCCCTCCACGCGACCCTCGTCTTCTACGAAACCCCCCACCGCATCCTCGAAGCCCTCGTCGATATCGACGCCGTCCTCGGCCTCCGCCCCATCGCGCTCGCCCGCGAACTTACCAAAATTCACGAGGAGTTCCTCACCGGAACCGCCCTCGATCTCCATGCCGCTCTCGCCGCCCGGCCCGCCATTAAAGGCGAATTCGTTCTCGTCATCGGTTGGGCCGAGCCCATACCAGACGAGGCCGAATCCCTTCACGATGCCCTGGCCCACCTCACCTCCGCCGGCGCCGCCCGCATGGACGCCATCAAACAAATCGCCCGCCAGCGCGGCCTCTCCAAACGCGAAGTCTACCGCCTGCTCGAAACTCAGTCCCCCTAGGCAGCCCGTTCAGCCCGCCGCCACCGGCCGATGCGCTCCCGCCGGCCGCTGCGGCGCCGGACAGCACCCAACCGGGCATACGTCGGGAAACGCTCCCATCGCCCCCAGGCTCCGCTTCTCCGCCCCCTCCAGCCGCTCGCGGATCAGCTCCACAATCCCGGCGACGAACCGCGGATGCGCCCCCGCCGTCCCTGCCCGCACGAGGTTCAGCCCGATCTCGCGGCTCACGTCCGCCGCCTCCGTGTCCAGGTCGTAGAGCACCTCCATGTGATCGGAGATGAACCCCACCGGAACCACCACCGCGTCCCGCGCCCCCGCCTCCCGCACCCGCCTCAGCGTCTCCAAAACGTCGGGCTCCAGCCACGGCTGGTTCGGCGGCCCGCTCCGGCTCTGGTAGGCCAATTGCCAACCCTCAATACCCAGCGCCCCGGCGATCAGTCGGCAGGCCTCTTCCAGTTGCGGCACATAGCTCGCCCCCGCCGCCATCGCCATCGGAATGCTGTGCGCCGTGAAAATCACCGGACACCCGGCCCGCCGCTCTTGCGGAATCGAGCCCAGCGCCTCCTTCACCCGGTCCACCATTGCCTCAACGAAGCCCGGATGATTGAAAAACACCCGGATTTTGTCGATTTCCGGCGCCTCCGGCCCGATCTCGGCCGCCGCCCGCGACAAGTCCTCCCGGTACTGCCGGCAACCCGAATACGAGCTGAACGCCGATGTCATCAGCGCCAGCGCCCGCTTCGCCCCGTCTTCCTTCATCCGCCGCATCGTGTCGGCCAGCAACGGATGCCAGTTCCGGTTGCCCCAGTAAATCGGCAACCCGATCCCCTGCCGGTCCAACTCCTCGCGCAGCGCCTCAATCAGCGCCCGGTTCTGCTCGTTGATCGGGCTTTTGCCGCCGAAATGGTAGTAGTGCTCGGCTACCTCGAGCATCCGTTCCCGGGGCACGTTCTTCCCCCGCAGAACGTTTTCAAGAAAAGGAATCACCTCGTCGGGCCCCTCAGGCCCTCCGAAGGAAACAATCAGCAGCGCGTCGTATTGGGTACCGGCCATCTGTCTTCCTATGATTTCACAGCCCCCGCCCCGGTCGTAATTTTGTTGGCTCAATCACCACCCGGGGACTCGCCCACGCGAGACCGCAACTGGCGCCGCATCCGATCCCCCGCCCCGCTCACCCGCGTCTCGCACGCCGCCGCTCGCCCGCCTTCCCCCTGCCTCAAGCCGCACGGCACCGCACACCACGCCATACACCACCCCGATCCCAACACCACGCTGCGCAACCCTTCCCGCTGCCCACTCCGGAGCTCACCTCACATCCGACACCGCTCCGTCCGCCACTCGACACACACGCCGCTTCGCCGCGCCCCGCTTCATCCCGTGTCGCCCGCGCCGCGGCCCCACACACACCGCTGGCGGAAGCTAGTGGGAGTCGAACCCACCGCGACGCATACGCCCCGCACGCTGGTTTTGAAGACCAGGCCCAGCACCGGCCAGGATTAGCTTCCACCGCGATTCTAACATCGGCTCCCGGCTTCGCCCTGCCTCAAACCCCCGCCGCCGCCGTGCCTGCCAGTCCCAGTTCCTCGGCCCGTTCCCGCATCGCCTGGATACAACGCTCGATGTGCTCGTCCAGATCGACGCCCAAATCCCGCGCCCCTTCGATAATGTCGTCCCGGCTCACCGACCGCGCAAACGCCTTGTCCTTCAGCTTCCGCCGCACCGACTTCACGTCCACCTCGGCGATGCTCCGTCCCGGCTTCACATACGAGCAGGCCGTCAGAAATCCCGCCAGCTCGTCGCAGGCAAACAATGTCTTCTCCAGGCGCGACTCCCGCGCCACCCCGCTATAGCTGGCATGCGACAGGATCGCCCTCCGGATCTCGGCATCCACCCCGCGCGCCGCCAGAATCGGCTCGCCCTTCATCGGATGTTCCGGCCCCTGCGGATGAATCTCGTAGTCGAAATCGTGGAGCAGCGCCGTCACCGCCCACCGGTTCTCGTCTTCGCCGAACGTCCTCGCGTATGCCGCCACGCACGCCTCAACCGCCAGCGCATGCCGCCTCAGGCTGTCCGATTTTGTGTATTCGCACAACAGCTCCCAAGCTTCTGAGCGTTCCATAGGTCTTCATCTTATCCAAGGCCCGTGGTAAACTGAAAAAAGTTCCATTCGTGGGCCTGTGGCGCAGTTGGGAGCGCGCTTCCATGGCATGGAAGAGGTCATCGGTTCGATCCCGATCAGGTCCACCAAATCATCTCAAACAAATGACAGACGCATGGTGAACGGCAATCTCAGACAGAAGACTGGCCGTTTCGATGGATGTTTTCCAGCTGCGGTGCCGTCCGGAAAGTGCGCATCCTCGCAACGTCTCTTCTCACAAAGTTGACACCTTCGCCTGGCACAGAAAGCATTTGCGCTTGCGCTATTGAGGCACCCCTTGCAGAAAGATGCAGCCGTGTTGATCCTTATGGGAGCATGCAATGGGCAGGCGACCAATGGGTAGACCAACCGGCCCGCAGCCAGCGCAACGACTCCCCCGAAGACAGGTACAACTCCCCACCCCCGAATTGCCTTGCCAAGCTGATTCAGTGGACGGTCTTTCAGCCGGAACCCGGCTACAATACAGTGGACTGGCGGA
>DAIDHC010000043.1 GCA_027452065.1 Bryobacterales bacterium | reverse complement strand
CCCGCATCCATCACGGCAACAGGCCCGTAACAGGCCTTCGGTTCGACAATACCCAAAAAGCCGCTCTAAAATCAGCCCCGATCCCACCGGAGACTGGCCGGCTGGCTGCCTCTGGTCCCTGTGTGAGAAATCGCGGCTAGTCGTTATTGAACAGAATGCTGCTGAGGTAGCGCTCGCCGGAATCGGGAAGGACGACGACGATGGTTTTGCCTTTCATTTCCGGTTCGTGAGCGATGCGTACGGCGGCAGCGGCGGCGGCCCCGCAGGAGATGCCCGAGAGGATTCCTTCTTCACGGGAGAGGCGGCGGGCCATTTCGACCGACTCATCGTCGGAGACCTGCTCGACGCGATCGACTACGCTCAAGTCGAGAGTGCCGGGGATGAAGCCGGCGCCGAGGCCCTGGATGCGGTGGGGCCCGGGGTGGAGTTGCTCGCCGCGCAGGCGTTGGGAGATCACCGGACTGTTCGTCGGTTCGACGCCGACCGACAGGATGGGCTTGTGCTTCTCGTGCTTGATGAATCGCGAAACGCCGGTGATGGTGCCGCCGGTGCCGATACCGGAAACCAGGACATCGATAGAGCCCTCGGTGTCGTCCCAGATTTCGGGTCCGGTGGTTCGGAAGTGGATGTCGGGGTTGGCGGGATTCTGGAACTGCTGGAGAAGGACGAAGCGGCCGGGGTCGGAGGCGGCCATCTCCTCGGCGCGGCGGATGGAGCCGGACATGCCCTCGGGGCCGGGAGTGAGAACGAGGTTGGCTCCGAAGGCGCGGAGGACTTTGCGGCGCTCGAGCGACATGGTCTCCGGCATCATGAGGGTGATGGGGTAGCCGCGGGCGGCGGCGACGAATGCCAGAGCGATGCCGGTGTTGCCGCTGGTGGGTTCGATCAGTTCTTTGGCCGGTCCGAGGACGCCGCGTTTCTCGGCGTCCCAGATCATGGAGGCGCCGATGCGGCATTTCACGGAGTAGGCCGGGTTGCGGCCCTCGATCTTGGCCAGAATGCGCGCGTGGGCGCCTTGGGCGACGCGATTGAGGCGCACCAGGGGGGTGCGGCCGATGCTGAGGGAGTTGTCGTCAAAAATCATGGCTGGGTCTCCTGGAGCGTTCAGATGTCCCAATTGGGGACGTAGTTGGCCTGCTTGTCGCGCCAGGCGCGGATGAGCTCGGCGAAGCTGGTGCGGTCGATGACGGTGGAAATGGCCTGGTCGACGCCGGCCCACATGCCGGCGAAGGGGTCGTCGGTTTTGCGGGCGGAAGATTTGGTGGACCTGGGGCCTTCCACGTAGCGAAGGACCTCGCCCACGGTGATGGAGGCGGGGGGGCGGGCGAGAAGATAGCCTCCTTCGGCGCCGCGGCGCGATTCGACAAACCCACCCTGTTTCAGCCCGGCGAGGATGAGCTCGAGGAATTTCTGGGGGATGTTCCAGCGGCGGGCGATGGCGGCGATCTTCACGGGCTCGTGGGTGAAGTGTTCGGCCAGGTCAAAAAGAGCGAGGAGTGCATATTCGCCTTTGACGGAAATGTTCATAGGGCTAGAAATGTTTTTGATCTCCCCAATTCACCTAGCGATTGTACTCGCCGCGGCAGTGGAGCGGCAAACGGGCCGGTTGGGCGGGCGGCAGAAGTGCCGTCGTAAGCGGGATGCAGCCCGCGCCCGGGTAGGGCGCGGAGATGGGTGGCGGACTGCGCCCGGCCGCGGCGCTCGGAACGGCGAGGGAGCGTCGCCGGGCGGAGGAGCGCGGGAAAGGGGCGGAGAGCGTAGGCGGCATCGGGCTGCGGAGGTGGGCGGCGGGATGCGCGCTGTGGCGAGGGCGCGCGGGGAACGGCGGCGGAACCGGCGATGGTGACGGGGCGCGGGGAGCGGCGAGGGAATGTGGCCGGGCGGAGGAGCGCGGGAAAGGGGCGGAGAGCGTAGGCGGCATCGGGCTGCGGAGGTGGGCGGCGGGATGAGGACAGTGGCGAGGGCGCACGGGGAACGCCGGCGGAATTTGGGACGGAGACTTGGCGCGGCGGGAGGGGGTGGGTGCGGTTGAGTTGCGGCGGTGTGTGAGCGGCGGGGCGGAATGCGATATTTTGGAACACGTCTGTCCTTTTTTCTTCATGACTCAAAAATTGATGCGGAATATTTGTGTGGCCGCGGTGGCGGCGATGATAATTGTCCTGGCCGGGGCGGGGGCGGGGATAGCGAACGCGGCTCAAAGCGGTGTGGGGCCGGTGAAGACGGGCGCGGGCGCGGACAAGGCCGGTACAGTGAAGGCGGGGCGCGGGCGGGCGGAGGGGGCGAGGCCGAAGCTGCTGGTGGCGATTGTGATCGATCAGTTTCGCTTCGACTACCTGACGCGGTTCCGCAGCGAGTATCGCGACGGCTTCGTGAAGCTGCTGGAGCGCGGCGCGGTTTACAGCAACGCCTACTACGTGCATTTTCCGACGGTGACGGCGGTGGGGCACTCGACATTCTTGAGCGGGGCGACGCCGTCGGTGAGCGGGATCGTGGGCAACGAATGGTACGACCGGACGAGCGGCCGCGTGGTGACCAGCGTCTCCGATGAGGGGACGGAACTGCTGGGCGGCAAGGAGGGCGCGAAAGGATCGTCGCCGCGGCGGCTGCTGGTGAGCACGGTGGGCGATGAGATGAAAATGGCCGGACGAACGGTGAAGGAGATCGGCGTGTCGATCAAAGACCGGAGCGCGATCCTGCCGAGCGGGCACATGGCGGACGGGGCGTACTGGTTCGACGACGGGACGGGGCATTTTGTGAGCAGCACATACTACGGCAGGGAGTTGCCGGAGTGGGTGACAAAAATGAACGAGGCCGGGCCGGTGGAGAAATACCGCGAGCAGGCGTGGCGGCCTCTGGGGCAGGAGGGCGGCGAGCCGTTCTGCACCTTCGCGGCGGCGGACAAGAGCAAGGCGTGCGGATCGATCGACGCGACGCCTTTCGGCAACGAGATCGTCGAGACGTTCGCCGAAAAAGCGATTGAGGCGGAGCGGCTGGGGACGCACGAGGGCACCGACATCCTGACGATCAGCTTTTCCTCGAACGATTACGTGGGGCACGCTTTCGGACCGGATTCGACGCGAGTGCGAGACATGGCGATCCGGACGGACCGGACGATCGGAAAGCTGCTGTCGTTTCTCGACGCGCGGCTGGGAGCGGGGCGGGCGCTGGTGGTGTTGACGGCCGATCACGGAGTGGCGCCGGTGCCGGAAGTGAACCAGGCGCGGAAGATGCCGGGCGGGCGGCTGGACGCGGGGCAGTTGATGGCGGCGGTGCGGGCGGCGCTGACGGCGCGCTTTGGGGAAGGGCAGTGGCTGGTGCCGGGCGGCGCGGCGATTTACTTGAATGACGCGGAGCTGGCGCGGCGCGGGGTGGATGCGCGGGAGGCCCGGCGGGTGGCGGCGGAAGCGGCGGCGGCGTTTCCGCATATTGCCCGCGTGTACACGCGCGATGAGGAGGAGCGGGGCGAAGACGGGACCGAGCCGGTGGGGCGGGCGGTGAGGAACGGATATTACGGGCCGCGGTCGGGGGATGTGTTCGTGATTCCGGAGCCGTATTACATCTTCGCCGCCGGAAAGGGAACGACGCACGGGACGCCGTACAATTTCGACAGCCACGTGCCGGTGATTTTTTACGGAGCGGGCGTGAAGGCGGGCGTGTATACGGAAAGGGTGACGGTGAACCAGGTGGCGCCGACGCTGGCGGCGATGCTGGGCGTGGATGCGCCGAGCGGGGCGTTCGGCGAGGTGCTGAAGGAGGTTTTACACTGACAGGCGGCTGAGCCAGCGGCGGGCGGCTTTGACCTCGTTCGGCGCGAGGCCGTGGCCGCCGGGCTCCCAGTGGAGCTCGACATCGGCGCCGTAGGAGGCGAGAAGAGCGGCGAGGCGTTCGGACCCGGCGGGGGGGACGAGCTGGTCCTGACGTCCGGCGGTGATCATCACCGGCTTGCCGGCGAGGGCGGGAGGAGCTTCGGGGGTGAGGGGAACCATGGCGTGGAACAGGACGGCGGCGGCGAGGGAAGAAGGCCGTTCGAGGAGCAGGGCGGCGGCCACGTTGGCGCCGTTGGAGTAGCCGGCGGCGACGACGCGGGACGGGGAGAAGCCGTACTGGAGGGAAGCGGCGTCGAGGAAATCGGCGAGCTCGTTGGCGCGGAAGCGGACGTCGGCGACATCGAAGACGCCTTCGCGAACGCGGCGGAAGAAGCGGTTCATGCCGTTTTCCGGCACCTTGCCGCGGGGGCTGAGGAGCGATGCCTCGGGCAGTAGCGCGGCGCCGAGCTCGAGCAGGCTGTCCTCATCGCCGCCGGTGCCGTGGAGCAGCAGCAGCGTGAGGCCGGAGGCGCCGGGGACGAAGCGATGCTCAAACCCATTCAGCATCGGCGCCGGGCACGTTGATTTTGACGAGGCGGGTTTCGAGCTCGCCGCGGCGGGGCTCAAGCCAGAAGGGCAGTTTGAGAGCGAGGCCGAGATCGGCGGGGTCCTCGTCGACGGCAAAGCCGGGGCCGTCGGTGGCGATTTCGAAGAGCACGCCGCCGGGCTCGCGGAAATAGATTGAGCGGAAATAGTTGCGGTCCATGACCGGGGTGACGTTGAGATCGAGCGAAGCAAGAGTGTTGCGCCAGCGGAGCTGGGCTTCGGCATCGGGGGCGCGCCAGGCGATGTGGTGGATGGAGCCGGCGCCGAGGTGTCCGGCGTGGCCGTCGGGCTTGCAGACCAGATCGACGAAGGCGGCGCCGGGCGCGGGGGCGCGGAAGCGGTAGCGGTTCTCGTGCTCGGCCGCGAGCTTCCATCCGAAATCGGCGGTGAGGAGCCGGGCGGTCATTTCAAAACCCTCCTCGTAGAGCGCCGCGGAGTGGAAGCCGCGGATGGCGTGTTCGGCGGGAATGACACGGTCCCAGGGATGGAAGGCGGAGGGGATCTCACCGGCGATGAGTTCGATGTGGAGACCGTCGGGGTCGCGGAGGCAGAGGAACTTTTCGCCGGGGAAGCGGGCGTGGCCTTCGACGACGGCGGTGCCGCGGGTAGAGAGGCGCTCGGCCCAGAAGGGGAGGGACGCGGCGGGAACGGAGAAGGCGACGGTGGCGACTTCGCCGGTGCCGAGGCGCCCCGGGTGGGCGCCGGGCCAGGGGAAGAAGGTGAGCACGGAGCCGGGGGCGCCGGTCTCGTCGCCGTAATAAAAGTGATAGGTTCCGGGGTCGTCGAAGTTGACGGTGCGCTTGACCAGGCGG
>DAIDHC010000042.1 GCA_027452065.1 Bryobacterales bacterium | reverse complement strand
GGGCTAATGTCGGTAGCCTTCGTGAAGCTGACGCTTCTGATCCGGGGATTTTTTCTGAAGCAGCCGGCGTGGACGCGGGCGATTCAGCCGGTGTTCGGGGGGATTGTGGTGGGGCTGCTGGGGCTGTTTGTGCCGGAAGTGCTGGGGGTGGGCTACGACTACATGAACACGGTGTTGAACGGGAACGTGGCGGCGTGGTTTCTGGCGATGCTGATGGTGATGAAGCTGGTGGCGACGGCGTCGTGCTACGGGTCGGGGAACGCGGGGGGGATATTCGGGCCGAGCTTGTTTTTCGGGGCGATGCTGGGCGGGGCGACGGGGCAGATTGCGCATCATTTTTTGCCGCGGTTCACGGGGACGGCGGGGGCGTATGCGCTGGTGGGGATGGGGACGGCATTCGCCGGGATTGTGCGGACGCCGTTCACGAGCGTGTTCATGATATTCGAGCTGACGCGGGACTATGCGATTGTGGTGCCGCTGATGCTTTCGAACATGATCAGCTATTACATTTCGTGGAGGCTGCAGAAGCAGCCGATCTACGAGGCGCTGGCGCGGCAGGAAGGGATTCATCTGCCGCAGCACGGAGGAGGGCGGGAGGAGGGGCACCTGGTGGTGGGGCTGGCGATGCAGCGCGGAGCGAAGGGATTTCCGCCGACGATGACGGTGGGGGAGCTGGTGGAGAAGACGGGGGAAGGCGACTGCCTGGTGGCGGAGGGGGACATCATGATCGGCGTGGCGTCGCGGGCGCGGATACACGAGGAGTGGAGCGCGGGGCGGAAGGAGACGAAGCTGGGAGAGCTGGTGGCGGTGGAGGGAGCGGGGGACAAGGAGGGCGAGGCGCTGTTTCCGCACCTGCACGAGGACCACGGGCTGGACGTGGCGCTGCGGCGGATGGGGTCGCTGGGGCTGACGATGCTGCCGGTGACGGACCGGGCGGACGCGCACCATTTGAAGGGCGTGGTGACGCTCGACGATGTGATGCACGCTTACGGGGTGCAATGAGGCGGTGGGCGTGGGTGCTGTTGGGGGTGGGGCTGGCGCGGGCGGAGTGCGGGTATCCGTGCTGGACTGAGATTCCGGCGGGAAAGTTCACATACGAATCGTTTACGGCGGAGCCGAAGCCGGCGGTGGAGGCGCCGTTTGAATTTGCGATGCCTTATCCGGCGCAAGGCGGGGGCAACGACGCCGGATGCACGGCGGAGGAGAACGCGAAGGTGGAGATTTACTCCTACGACGCGCGGACCGGGACGTGGGCGGGGCCGGCGACAGGGCCGGTTTGGCGGTATCCGAGTTATGTGGAAGTGAGCGGGAAGGGCGAGGGGCGGAAGGGGATTGCGGTGCGGACGGCGTATTTCGGGAAGGCGGCGGGGGCGAGGGGGGCGTCGGTGGTGGAGTCGGTGTTTTTTCACGACGACCGGTGTTATCACGCGAGCGCGGAGTTTGGATTTTCGCATTCGGTGAAGGGGGCGGCGACGGATGCGACGGTGCAGTTTTATTACGAGATCAACGCCAACTGCAATCCGAAGGGGAAGTGCCGGGCGCGGGGGACGGGGGAGATTCTGATCGACCAGAGGGACAACGTGCCGGTGGCGATACCGGAGGGGGTGAACAGCAGAGGGGGGAGGGATTGGGTGTATGAGGCGTATCTGATCGAGGGCGGGGCGAGGTGGAGGGTGCGGGTGGTGGATCCTTACACGTTCGAGGAGAAGGCGAAGGCGGTGGATTGGGAGGTGA
The DNA here is from genome assembly GCA_027452065.1 of Bryobacterales bacterium. Taxonomy (GTDB): domain Bacteria; phylum Acidobacteriota; class Terriglobia; order Bryobacterales; family Bryobacteraceae; genus JAJYKC01. The sequence continues at coordinate 4,329 of DAIDHC010000042.1, read as the reverse complement.
AGGATTTCTTTGCGGCGGCGGCGCGGGAGTATTGGGAGCGGGGGGCGGAGGGGTATGTGACGGCGACGTCGTTGCGGATTGGGGAGATGGTGACGGAGGGGGCGGGGCCGTGGATGGGGGTTGCGAAGGTGGCGGTGGCGAAGTGAGGGGTCAGGACATGTCGGCGAGGTCGGAGAGGGCGCGGTAGGCCTGGTCGATGGCGCAGTCGGTGTAGGCGTAGGCGTCGGCGTCGGAGTTGGCGATGGCGATGCGGCCGAAGGGGCGGCGGGCGCGGACGCAGGGGGGTTCGAGGCCGTCGCGCCAGAAGGGATCCCAGAGGGAGTTGTACTCGTAGGCGTAGCCGTGGGGCCAGCGGTTGACGGTGATGGCGGCGATGTCGCGGGCGGGGTCGAAGCCGCCGGGGGAAAGGGCGCGGGAGAGTTGGTCGCGGATGTTGCGCTCGAACATTTCAAACGTCGTGCCGAGCAACTCGACGCGGCCGGCGCGGTGCTGGTCGCGGGAGGGAAGGCCGGGGTGGTTGGGGGTCTTCATCATGTGGACGACGATGGGCTGATCGGGGTTTTTGGAGCACTCGTAGGCGCCGATGGAGACGGGGAGGTCGAGGTTGGCTTGGGTGAAGAAGCCGGCGGGAGAGTAAATGGAGTTTACGCCGAGCTTGACCCAGGGATGCCAGTTGCGGAGCAGGACGTTGGTGTAGACGATGGGGACTTTGACGGCGTAGTGGAGATCCTTTTTTTGCGAGGCGGGGAGATCGGGGCAGAGGTAGGGGATCATGGTGTGCCAGCAGGCGAGGAGGCAGCGGGAGGCGCGGACGGTGTAGAGCTTGCCGAAGCGTTCGTAGGAGATTTCGACTTCGCGGGCGGAGGAGACGGGGGCGGTGTGGCGGACGTTAACGGCGGTGCTGTTGAGGCGGATGCGGACGGGGGAGGAAGAATCGTCGAGGCGGGCGTAGTTGGCGCGGGCTGTGAAGACATCGTCGAGCGTTGCGCCGGGGAGGGCGGCGGGGATGAGGCGGCGGACGAGGAGGCGGGCGATGGTGGAGTTGCCGTCGGGGAAGTGGAAGAAGAAGGCTTCGGCTTGGTCGTTGCGGATGGCGTCGCGGTTCATGCCGAGGCTGGGGGCGGGGTCGAGGTTCATGGCGTCGAAGCCGGGGAGGCCGAGGCCCCAGGCGTCCTGGGCGGAGACGGCGTCGATGCCGAGTCCGAATAAGCCGTGGGGGCGGGCCTGGAGGAACCTGACGACGTCGGGGTGGACGTGGACGACGGTGAGGAGGAAATCGGCGTAGCTGATGCGCGCCATTTTGGATTTCTTTTCGGCGGAGGTGAGGCCGGAGTAGTAATCGCGCGGGGAGGTGCAGAGGATTTTGAGATCGCGGCGGGCGGCTTCGGCGATGGGGGCCTGGGTGGAGAAGCTTTCCCAGAGGTCGAGGGCTTCGAGGGATTTGCCGGCTTCGCTTTCCCAGCGGGGGGTTGGGTCGAGGACGAGGCGGTCGCGGCCGAAGGCTTCGCGATTGAAGAAGACGGAGGGGCGGAGTTTGTAGGAGGAGTAGAGGGAGTGGTCGACGTGTTGGGAGTACGAGGGGACGTCGATGCCGAGTTCGCGGATGAGGGATTGGGCGAGGGGGGAATAGGGGGCGGGGCTTTCGATGGAGAAGGTGCCGCCGTAGCCGAGGATGGTGCGGCCGTTGAGGTGGAACTCGTTGCGTTTGGCGTGGCCGCCGAAGTCGTCGTGGTTATCGAGGATGAGGATGCGGGCGGAGGGGCCGGCGTGCCGGCGCCAGAAATGGGCGGCGGCGAGGCCGCTGATGCCGGCGCCGACGATGACGAGGTCGTAGGATTCGCCGGTGGAGACGGGGGCGCCGGCGGAGGAGAAGAACTGGCCGTCGCGGAGGCTGTGGGCGGATTCGAAGGATCCCGGAGGGCTGCCGCGGAGGCCGGTGAGGGAGGGAGGGTAGTAATCGGGGGATTGTTCGGGGTCCTGATCGAGGGCGAGGAGGTAGCGGGGGGCGGCGAGGGAGGAGGCGGCGGTGAGGGCGACGCCGTTGAGGAAGTCGCGGCGGCGGATTTTGCGGTGCATGCCGAGAGAGCGGTCGGTGGGGGGTTGGCTCATGCGGAATTCCTGAGAGCGGACGGGGCGCCGGGCGCTTTCAGGGAGTGTAGCATTTTGGGGAAAAGAAAAGGCCCGCCCCCGGTGGAAGGGGAGCGGGCCGGGACAGAGGCGTTTGTGAGAACGCTGCTGTTTAGTAGTCCATGTCGGGTCCGCCGTGGCCGCCGGGGGCGGGGGCGGAGGACTTCTTCTCGGGGATCTCGCAGATCATGGCTTCGGTGGTCAGCATGAGGGCGCTGATGGAGGAAGCGTTCTGGAGAGCGGAGCGAGTGACCTTGGTGGGGTCGATGACGCCGGCTTTGACGAGGTCTTCATAGTGGCCGGTGGCGGCGTTGAAGCCATAGTTCTGGGCGTCGTGGGTGCGGATCTTCTCGATGACGATGGCGCCTTCGAAGCCGGCGTTGCCGGAGATCTGGCGGACCGGCTCTTCGCAGGCGCGCTTGATGATCTCGACGCCGATCTGCTCGTCGCCATCGACCTTGAGGGTGGCCAGGACTTTGGCGGCCCGGAGGAGAGCGACGCCGCCGCCGGGGACGATGCCCTCTTCGACGGCAGCGCGGGTGGCGTGGAGAGCATCCTCGACGCGCGCCTTCTTCTCCTTCATTTCGGTCTCGGTGGCCGCGCCGACTTTAATGACGGCGACGCCGCCGGCGAGCTTGGCGAGGCGCTCCTGGAGCTTCTCGCGGTCGTAATCGGAGGTGGTTTCCTCGATCTGAGCGCGGAGCTGCTTGATGCGGCCTTCGATGGACTTCTGGGAGCCGGCGCCGTCGACGATGGTGGTGTTGTCCTTGTCGACGGTGACGCGCTTGGCGCGGCCGAGGTCTTCGAGGCGGACGCCTTCGAGCTTAATGCCGGTCTCTTCCATGAGAGCCTTGCCGCCGGTGAGGATGGCGATGTCCTCGAGCATGGCCTTGCGGCGGTCGCCGAAGCCGGGGGCTTTGACGGCGCAGGCATTGAGGGTGCCGCGGAGCTTGTTGACGACGAGGGTGGCGAGGGCTTCGCCTTCGACTTCCTCGGCGATGACGAGCAGGGGCTTGCCGGAGCGGGCGATCTGCTCGAGCACGGGGAGAAGATCCTTCATGTTGGAGATCTTCTTTTCGTGGATGAGGATGTAAGGGTCCTCGACGACGACTTCCATGCGGTCGGGATCGGTGATGAAGTAGGGGCTGAGGTAGCCGCGGTCGAACTGCATGCCGTCGACGGTCTGCAGCTCGGTGTGCATGGTCTTGGACTCTTCGACGGTGATGACGCCGTCTTTGCCGACCTTCTTCATGGCCTCGGCGATGGTGTCGCCGATTTCCTTGTCGCCGTTGGCGGAGATGGTGCCGACCTGGGCGATCTTTTCGTCGTTTTCGACTTTGACGGAAAGCTTTTTGACTTCCTCGACGACGGCTTCGACGGCCTTCTCGATGCCGCGCTTGAGGGCCATGGGGTTGGCGCCGGCGGCGACGCTCTTGACGCCTTCGCGGAAGATGCTCTGGGCGAGGATGGTGGCTGTTGTTGTGCCGTCACCGGCGACGTCGCTGGTCTTGGAGGCGACTTCGCGGACCATCTGGGCGCCCATGTTTTCGAGCGGATCCTTGAGCTCGATTTCCTTCGCGACGGTGACACCGTCCTTGGTGATGGTGGGGCCGCCGAACTTTTTCTCGAGAACGACGTTGCGGCCCTTGGGGCCAAGGGTCACCTTCACTGCGTCGGCAAGCTGGTTGACGCCGCGGAGGATCGCCTGGCGGGAATTTTCGCTATAAACAATTTGCTTTGCTGCCATGGAAAATCTCCTTCCGATCTTTTATTACTTAAGAAAATCCTGCCGGGACGGGGCTCAGGCAGCCTTCGTCTTGGAGCCGGCGTTTTCGATGATGGCGAGCACTTCGTCCTCGCGCATGATCATGTATTCCTGGCCGTCGATCTTGATGTCGCTGCCGGAGTACTTCCCGAACAGGATGCGGTCGCCCGCCTTGACGTCGAGCGGCTGGAGTTTGCCGTCGTCGAGACGCTTGCCGTTGCCGACGGCGACGACTTCGCCTTCCTGGGGCTTCTCTTTGGCGGAATCGGGGATAAACAGGGAGCCGAGTTTGTTCTCGGTTTCTTCAATGCGCTTTACCACAATACGGTCGTGGAGCGGTCGGATATTCATCGCTTCAGAACCTCCTCGAAAATTAGATTATTGAGCAGACTGGAAACTCTGGGCGCGGCCCGACGATTCGGGAAGCGCTCTCTCTA
>DAIDHC010000041.1 GCA_027452065.1 Bryobacterales bacterium | reverse complement strand
GCCTACGCCCAAACCGTCCAGTGCATCCGCAACATCGAGCGCGCCCTGCAGGGCCTCGGCGCCGATCTGTCTCACGTCGTCCGCACGCGCATGTTCGTCACCGACATCTCGCGCTGGCAGGAGTTCGGCCGCGCCCACGGCGAATTCTTCCGCGATCATCCTCCCGCCGCCACCATGGTCGAAGTGCAACGATTGATCGAGCCCGATATGCTGATAGAAATCGAAGTTGATGCCGAATTGTAAACCCGCCCCATTCCTGTTCGCGGTCTCGCTCTGCTTTTCTCTTGCCGCCGCTCCGCCGTCCAAGCCCGATCCCGCCGCCGTCGCCCGCGGCCGGAAGCAGTTTGTCTCCTCCTGCGGCTTCTGCCACGGCAACGACGCAACCGGCAACCGCGCGCCCGATCTGGTCCGCTCCCCTCTGGTCAATCGCGACCGCGGCGGCGATCTCCTCGGCCCCGTCATCCGCGCTGGCCGCCCCGACAAAGGCATGCCCGGCTTCCCCTTCACCGATGCCCAGGTCGCCGACGTCGCCGCCTTCCTCCACGCGCGCGTGATCGAGGGCCTCTCCAGCTCCAACGTCCCTCAGGACTATCCGCTGGCACGCCTGCTCACCGGCAGCGCTCCGGCGGGCAAAGCGTATTTCGAAGGCGCCGGCGGCTGCTCGGGCTGCCATTCCGCCACCGGCGATCTCGCCGGCATAGCCTCGCGCTTCCAGCCCCTCGCCCTGCAGAACCGCATGCTCGCGCCCCACGGCCCTCCGCCCAAGGCAACCGTCACGCTGCCCTCCGGCGAAACCGTTTCCGGCTCGCTCGTCCACGTCGACGAGTTCGAAGTCGCCCTCCGCGACGCCTCCGGCTGGTACCGCTCCTGGAATCGCAGCGCCGTCCGCGTCGAAGTCCACGATCCCCTCCAGGCCCACCGCGACCTCATGACCCGCTATACCGACGCCGACCTGCACAACGTCTTCGCCTATCTGGAAACCCTCAAATAATGCGCCGCTTCCTCCCCCTCGCACTTCTCGCCGCCTCTCCGATGCTCGCCGGCGGTCTCCTTCCCGAAGATCTTCTCAAAGCCCCCACCACCACCTGGCCCACTTACAGCGGCGACTACTCCGGCCGCCGCTTCAGCAGCCTCAACCAGATCAACTCCTCCAACGTCGGCTCGCTCGCCCTCGCCTGGGTCTTCCGCGCCGGCTCAGTGCCCATCAAGTCAACCCCGCTGCTGGCCGGCGGCATCCTCTATGTCACCGTGCCCGACAACGTCTGGGCGGTCGACGCCCGCACCGGCCGCCGGGTCTGGCACTACTCCTACCTCTCCGACGGCGGCGACCACATCGGCAACCGCGGCGTCGGCATGTACGGCGACTGGCTCTATTTCGAAACCCCCGACGCCCACCTGGTCTGCCTCAACGCCAGGGACGGCACCGAGCGCTGGAAGGTCCAGCTCGCCGACGTCAAGCTCGGCTACTTCGCCACCATGGCCCCGCTCATCGTCGGCAACCACGTCATCGTCGGCGTCTCCGGCGACGTCACCGACGTGCCCGGCTTCCTCGACTCGCGCGACCCGGAAACCGGCAAGCTCCAGTGGCGCTGGTACACCGAGCCCAAGCCCGGCGAGCCCGGCTCGGAAACCTGGCCCGCCCACAGCGACGCCATCACCCACGGCGGCGGCATGACTTGGATGACCGGCACCTACGATCCCGAGCTCAAGCTGCTGTTCTGGGGCATCGGCAATCCCAATCCCGTTCTCGCCGGCGCCGGCCGCCCCGGCGACAATCTTTACACCTGCTCCATCGTCGCCCTCAACCCCGATACCGGCAAACTCGTCTGGCACTTCCAGCCTTCGCCCCACGACGTCCACGATTGGGACGCCGTTCAAACCCCCATCGTCTTTGACGCCGATTTCAAAGGCGCGCCCCGCAAGCTCATCGCCCAGGCCAGCCGCAACGGTTTCTTCTTCCTCCTCGACCGCGCCACGGGCAAGAACCTCGTCACCGCGCCCTTCATCGAAACCAACTGGTCCACCGGCATCGACTCCACCGGCCGCCCCATCCGCAACCCCGCCAAAGACGCAACCCCCGACGGCGCCCTCGTTTCTCCCGGCTCCGATGGCGCCACCAATTGGCTCTCCCCCAGCTTCAACCCCCAAACCGGTCTCTTCTACGTCAGCGCCCGCCGCCTCTGGAGCATCTTCTATCTCACCGCCGACGGCAAAGCCGAAGGCTGGGGCGGCCGCGATCACAACCTCTGGGCTGAATCCGACGTCCGCGCCATCGACTATCAAACCGGCGGCATCCGCTGGACCCATCCCATCGGCCGCGGCCAGGGCACAACCGGCATCCTCACCACCGCCGGCGGAGTCCTTTTCACCGGCGACACGTCGAACCACCTCTTGGCCCTCGACGCCGCCACCGGCACGACGCTCTGGCACACCAACGTGGGCTCAGGCTCGGAAAGCTCGCCCATGACCTATCAGCTCGACGGCCGCCAGTACGTCCTCTACGGCGTCCACGACATGATGTTCGCCTTCGCGCTCCCCGCGGCGCCTTAGATTGCCCGCCGCGCCGCGCAAGCGGGCCCGCTTAGTCGTCGCTCGAAAAAATGCTCCCCAGCACGTCCAGCCCCTTGTGCTCGTCTCCGCCCTGTACGTGCGGCGCCAACTCCCGCCGCAGCTTGCTCAGCGTCATGCTCTGCACCAGCACTTTCCCCGGTCCGGTCAGCGTCGCCAGAAACAACCCCTCGCCTCCGAACAGCATCGTCTTCACGCTGCCGATGAGTTGGATGTCGTAGTTGACCGTTCCGTCGAAGCCCACGATGCAGCCCGTTTCCACCTGCACCGTCTCGCCCGGTTTCAGGTCGAACTCCACATGGTCTCCCCCGGCGTGGATGAACACCAGCCCCGGCCCGGTGAGCTGTTCGAGAATAAAACCCTCGCCGCCGAAAATCCCCGCGCCCAGCTTCTTCACCAGCGCGATCTGCAGGTTCACGCTCGACTGCGCCAGCAGAAACGCGTCGCGCTGCACCATCATCACCTGCCCCGGCGCCAGCTCATAGGCTTGAATCTTGCCCGGATAGCTCCCCGCAAATCCCACCTCGCCCGGAGCGTCCGAGCGAAAGTAAGTCATAAAAAGCGATTCGCCCATCAGCTTCCGCTGGATCGCTCCCCAGATCTTGGCGCCCAGCGTCTGCCCGCTCATCCGCGTGTCCCACTGCACGCCCGGCGTTTTGTAAATCATCTTGCCGGCCTCGGCGTAAATCTCCTGGCCCGGCAACAGGTGCAGCCGCGCAATCTGCAGGTTGCTTCCCTGAATCTCATAGTTCAGCTTCGGAACCACCGGCACGGACGGCGCCACCGGAGCCCCTCCCATTCCCCGCCCGCAGCCGGGACAAAACCGCGCCTCCGGCGCAATGTTCGTACCACAATTGGTGCAAAACGGCATCCTCGCTCCCTCTCCTGTTCTCAACCAGCCTACGAAATTTCCCGCCCGCCCGTTCCCTCAGCCGCGCGTACCCGGCCCCGCCCCGCCCATCTCCCTAAACTCAAGCCGCGCAGACCGCCCGCCGCCAAAGCCCCCACGCCCCACCCGCACCGCAGCGCCCGCCAATAGCGCCCATCCGCGCCGCACTTCCGCGCAGCGCTTCCGCACCGCAGCGCCCGCCGAAACGCCCTTCCGCCCCACGCTCCCGCAGCGCCCGCCAATACCGCCCATCCGCGCCGCACTTCCGCGCAGCGCTTCCGCACCGCAGCGCCCGCCGATCCGCCATCCGTCCCGCGCACCCGCGCCGCCCACCGATACCGCCCATCCACCCCACGCCCCGCACCGCAGCGCCCACGCTATAAGCGACCACACCAAAATCGCCCGCGCGCCGTACCGCCGGCGCCGCCACCGGCCGCCCGGCTACTGCGATACGTAGATCGTCGCCGTCACCGGAGGATCTCCCTGCGCGTCCTGCCTCGAGTTGTTCCCGTTGATGATCACGATCACCGGCAGCGGCCCCGGAGCCGCGTTCGACGGAACTTTGAAGTTGATCTGCCACAGACCGACAAATCCCGGCGCCAGCCCCGAGTACTGAACGTCGCCCTGCGGAATCACGTCCGCCCCGCCGGCGTACACCTGCGTCGTCAGCGCCGTCGGAATGGCTCCCGGTGCCGGCGCCCCGTCCGGAGGCGCGTTCGAAAGATAGCCCTGCCCGGTCCCGAAAATCGAAATGAAGTGCCCCGCCTTCACCGGGTCCGACCCGCTGTTCGTCTTATTGTCGTCAGCGTTAACGGCCGCAATCTGCCCGTTCCCGCTGCTGCTCAGCGTGAACAGCCCCGGCGAGGACTGCTCGACGAAGAACTCCCCGTCGGCCAGCACCTGGTTGGTCGATACCTGAATCGCCTGGATGTCCTGCTGCCCGGTGGGCGTAGCATTCGGCATCTGGAAATTGATCTGGTTCGGCGATACGTACAGCAGCGGCGCCGCCACTCCGTTCACCATCACCTGCACTCCGCCGAGCGAGGTCGGCAGTCTGCCGTTGACGAACGTCGCGCCCACAGGGGCCCCCGTTCCGAACTGCGTCGAGGTCGTCCCAAACAGCGAGGACAGCATTCCCGGCGCCGACCGGTGGAAATAGTTCGCCGCGTTCACGTTCGCCACCACCTGGTAGAACATCGACACCCGGTTGGTGCCCTCGGTGAACACCGGATTCCCCGACGGATCCAGCGCCAGGCCCAGCGGCGCATACACTCCCAGCGTCTGAATCGGCGAGCCCAGCCCAAGCTGCAACTGGCTGAAATTCGGCAGCCGCACCACCTGGCTGTTGCCCGTCCCCAGCGCCCAGATCTCACCCGTCGTCTGGTTCACCGCCACTCCGTTCGGCTGGTTGATGAAGATCGGCAGGCTGATTGTCGGATTGTTTCCCGTCGTCCGCACGTTGCGGTAAATCGCGATCCGGTTGTTTCCCGTATCGGCCACGTAAAGCTGATCGCCGTGGTCGAGTGCGATGAAGTGCGGCCCGTTCAATCCGCCCGTGCCCGACTGCGAATTGTTCGGCGTGCTCGAGTTGAAATCCGGCTGCCCGATCACGCTCGTCGCCACCTGCCCGAGCGTGAAATCCCCGTTGGCCGGCTTGCCGAAAAACAACACCCGGTTCAGCGCCTGGTCCGACACCACCAGGTCTCCCTCCACCGTGAACGCCAGCCCGTAGGGACTGTACATCGTCTGCGCCGTCGCGTCCTTGGCCGATTGCGTGAAGCTCGTCTGCCCGATCACCAGGTTGGCCTGCTGCATCGTCCCGCCGCTCTGCGCGAACGGCTTCGGGAAACGCACCACCCGCCCGTTGCCCGAATCCGCCACCCACAGGTCGCCGTTCGCATCCACCACTACGCCCTCGGGCACATTCAGGCTCGTGTTGCTCGGCTGGTTCGGGTTGTTCGTCGGATAATTCACCAGCGCCCGGTAAAAATCCGGTTGCCCGATCACAATGTCCGCCTTCTGGCCCGGCTTCACCTGCCGGTAGTCCTTGAATCCCAGGATCCGGTTGTTGCCCGCATCGGCCACGTACAGGTGCGGCGGGTTCGAGGTCGCATCAATAGCGACGCCCCCTCCGGGAAGGTAAAAGTTCACCCCGTTGACGTTCTGCGCACCGCTGTAAAGGTAAAACTCTCGCCCCTCGATCAGGTTCACCGCGTTGTAGGGAAAGTCGATCTGCCCGAACACCCGCGAGGCCGCCGAAATGCTTCCGCCCGATATCGGAAAGTCCAGCACGCGGTTGTTGCCCGCATCGGCCAGAAACACGTCGCTCGCCGTCGCCACCACGCCCACCGGCGATCGCACGGTCGTCGCCGAGGACTCCGGATTGCCCGCGTTCGGCTTGGAGGAAGCGAAGTCGGCCTGCCCTAGCACGAACGTCGCCGTCGGCCCGAACTGTGTCGTCTCCGTCGGCCACGCGCTGTAGGGAGGATATCCCACGATCCGGTGATTCCCCGCGTCCACCACGAATGGGTTCGCCCCGATGAAGAAGATCCCCTGCGGCACCCCGAGCGTCAACGCGCTCACCTTCGCCGGCGTCGGATCGGTCTTCGTCGGCAGCGCTATCCCGGCGATCCGCGTCGCCGCCTGCCCCACGTAAAACGGCGGCGGAAACACCAGCACCCGGTTCGCCGCGTCCGACACGAACAGGTTCCCCGCCGGGTCGAAGGCCAGCGCCGAGGGCGCCGCCAGAAAATTCTTTTGCGTGGGGTTGGAATTCGGCGGTATCGCGTTCGTCGTGAACCCCGTCTGCCCCAGCACCATGTCCGCGCTCGGGTCGTAGGCCGCCGAGGCCGCCAGCGTCGCCGCCGGAAACCGCAGCACCCGGTTGTTGCCCGGATCCGTCACCCACAGGTTGCCCGCCCCGTCAAACGCCATCCCTCCCTGAAACGGCCCGCTGTTCGAATACAGCGCCAGCGTGTTCCCGGCCGGCTGCGGCAACCCCTGGTTCACGAGCCCGGACGACAGGTTCTGCTGGCCCAGCACCATGTCCGGCACCAGCGCCCCGCTCGATGCCTGGCTGAACGGCTTGCTGTAGCGCAGGATCCGGTTGTTGCCCGCGTCCATCACGTAAAGGTTGCCTTGCGTATCGACCACTACCGCCGTCGGAAGCGCAAACCCGAACGTCGAACTGCTCCCGGCGCTCTGCGCCGTCACCGAGTACGGGTCCGACTGCCCGATCACCAGGTCCGCAAACGTCCCGTTGCCCACCGTCGTGGCGTTCTTCCACGCCAGCACCCGGCTGTTGAACGTATCGGCCACGTACAGAATCGGCGGCGACACCGACGTGTCCACCGCCACCGCCTGCGGGTTGTTCACCTCGCGCCCTTCCACCAGGTTCGGGCCCACCGCCGAAATCACGCTCCGCTGCAACTGAGCCTGTCCGAGGATCCGCGTCGGCACCGTGTTGTAGAGGATCTGCCCCTGCGCCAGCGGAGAGGCGAGCATCAACGGAAAACAGACAGAGAGAATAGAGATATGCTTCATGGGAGTTTCTACCGGACGCACGCGGGACGCGACAATTTATTCATAACACAAACTCGCCCGGCTTGTTCCGGGCCCGAAATCCCCCCGCTGCTCCCGCCCCGCCTGCTAGAATGAGACCTGATTCCCCCCGTGAAACCTACCGTCTGCGCCGTTAGTTTTCTCAATACTGTCCCACTGGTCTGGGGGATGCTCCATGGCGAGCAGCAGGGCTTGTTCGATCTGTCCTTCTGCCTCCCCTCCGAGTGCGCCGACCGCCTCGCCGGCGGCCGCGCCGACGTGGGCATCGTCCCGGTAATCGAGATGGCCCGCCACGGGCTCGAGACCGTCCCCGGCACAGGCATCGCCTGCCGCGGCGAAGTCCGCAGTATCTTATTGATTTCCAAAGTTCCTTTTGAACGCATTCAAACCCTCGCCGCGGACTCGAGCTCGCGAACCTCGGTTGAGCTCGCCCGCGTCATCCTCGCCCGCCGCTTCGACGCCCACCCCGTCCTCACCCGCCACGCCCCCGACTGGCAGTCCATGCTTGCCGAACACGACGCCTGCCTCGTCATTGGCGACCCCGCCCTCCGCATCGACCCCGCCGCCATTCCCTACGCCACCCTCGACCTCGGCGCCGAATGGCACGCCCTCACCTCCCTGCCGATGGTGTTCGCGGTGTGGGCGGGACGGGGGGCGAGGGGGGTGCGGGCGGAGGATTTCGAGGCTTCGTACCGGTTTGGGGCGGCGCATCTGGGGGAGATTGCCGGGCGGGAGCACGGGGCGCGGGGCATCAGCCGCGAGCTGGCGTACCGGTATCTGACTCATAACATTGTATTTACGCTGGGTTCGGAGGAGCAGGCGGGACTCCAGCGGTTTCTGGAATATGCGGCCGCGCTGCCGGGCTCGCCGCTCGGGCAGGGAGTTGCGGCCGTAACGCTGTAAAATGTTCGCCAAAAGTTCGCCTCAAAAATGACACGAAAAGAAGCCCAAAACCTCTTCGAAAGTGACGATTTGGTCGGTATTGGCATGGCAGCCGACGCCGTCCGGCGCCGCCTCCACCCGGAGGGTGTCGCCAGTTACATCATCGACCGGAATATCAATTACACGAATTTCTGCACCGAGTACTGCAGTTTTTGCGCTTTCTACCGTCCAGTGGGGCACGCCGAGGGGTATATCCATCCCAAGGAGGTGATTTTCGCCAAGATCCAGGAGACGATCGACCTGGGCGGGACGGGGATCCTGATGCAGGGGGGTCTGCACCCGGAGTTGAAGATCGACTGGTACGAGGATCTGCTGCGCTCGATCAAGGGGCGATTCGGAGACCGGGTCTGGAATCACTGTTTTTCGGCGCCGGAGATTGTGAATATCGCGGAAGTGAGCGGGCTTACAATTCGGGACACGATCGCGCGGCTGCGGGACTCGGGGCTGGACTCGATACCGGGAGGAGGCGCGGAGATCCTGGACGATGACGTGAGGCGGCGGATCAGCCGGCTGAAGTCGTCGGCGCGGGATTGGATCGAGGTGCACCGGGCGGCGCACGGGCTTGGGATGCGGACGACGGCGACGATGATGTTCGGCTGCGGGGAGACGCATGAGCAGCGGATCAACCACTTTGAAATTGTGCGGCAGATTCAGGAAGAAACGGGCGGATTTACGGCGTTTATTCCGTGGTCGTTTCAGCGGGAAAACACGTCGCTGGGGCGTTTTGTGAAGGAAGAGGCGACCGCGGTGGAGTATTTGAAGACGCTGGCGATCTCGCGGCTGTATCTGGATAACATCCTGAACATACAGTCGTCCTGGGTGACGCCGGGGTTGAAGACCTGCCAGATGGGGCTGCGGTTCGGGGGCAACGACGTGGGAAGTATCATGATCGAGGAGAACGTGGTTTCGGCCGCCGGCGCGCATCACCGGGCGAGCGAAGAAGAGTTGCGGCGGCTGATCCGGGACGCGGGATTTATACCGCGCCAGCGGGATACCTTGTACCGTACGTACTACCTGAACTAAACCGTTGGCATGCAAAAGCCTCCGGCCGGGCACGGACGGCGGAGACGGGCCGAGAGGGTGCGAAACCGCGGGAGAAATTCCGGAGGAAACGGAAAGCGATTCCGCCGAATTTCAATAAGAAAAGAGCCGGCGGCGGCGGACTCTTTAGCGGCCTAGCAGTTCCAGTACCAGTGGGCTATGCAATGTACGTAATGTCTCGAACACTTAAGGTAATGGAAAGGTTGTAACCCGAAGGATCTTCGGGTAGACTATACGAGTCAGCCTGGCAGAACAACCCATGAAAAAAGCACTAATCACAGGCATTACCGGTCAAGATGGATCTTACCTCAGCAGCTTTCTGATCGGAAAGCAATATGAGGTACACGGCCTTCTCCGTCGAAGCAGCTCGTTCAATACTGGCAGGGTGGACCACCTTTACAAGGACACCCATGACCCGTCGGCAAAGCTAATTCTCCACTATGGGGACATGACCGACGGCAGCTCGGTACGGAAGGTATTGCAGGAGGTTCAGCCGGACGAGATTTACAATCTCGCTGCGCAGTCGCATGTCCGGGTGTCGTTCGAACTGCCCGAATATACGGCCGATGTTGTGGCCACAGGAACACTGCGGCTGCTGGAGGCGGTGCAGGATTACGCCAACAGCGGGCGGCCGATCCGGCTGTACCAGGCGGGATCGTCGGAGATGTTCGGCTCGGCGCCGCCGCCGCAGAGCGAGACGACGCCGTTCCATCCGCGCAGTCCGTACGCGGTGAGCAAGGTGGCGGCGCACTGGTATTGCGTGAACTATCGCGAAGCGTACAATCTATTCATCTGCAACGGGATTCTGTTCAATCACGAGTCACCGCACCGGGGTGAGACGTTTGTGACGCGGAAGATTACGCGGGCGCTGGCGCGGATCAAGCTGGGATTGCAGAACCATCTGTATCTGGGCAACATGGAAGCGCGGCGGGACTGGGGATTTGCCGGCGACTACATCGAGGCGATGTGGCTGATGCTGCAGAGCGACAAGGCAGACGACTACGTGGTGGCGACGGGCGAGTCTTATTCGGTGCGGGAGTTTCTCGAGGAAGCGGCGAGCCAGCTCGACGTGGACTGGGAGAAGGTGGTGAAGATCGACTCGCGGTACCTGCGTCCGGCGGAGGTTGATTTTCTGCAGGGCGATCCGTCGAAGGCCGAGCGGGAGCTGGGCTGGAAACCGAGGGTGAGCTTCCGGGAGCTGGTGGCGATGATGGTGGAGCACGACTTCGAGCAGGCCAAGCAGGAATGCACGCTCCGCGACGCCGGCCACAGCGTCGCCGTACGTGGCGCGGCGTATGCATAAGTCGAGTTCCGTATTCATCGCGGGCCATCGGGGGCTGGTAGGTTCGGCAATTGTCCGGCGGCTGAGGGCGCAGGGTTACACAAACCTGCTGTGCCGCAGCCGGGCGGAGCTGGACCTGACCAACCAGGCGGCCGTGGACCGGTTCTTCGACGAGACACGGCCCGAATATGTGTTTCTGGCGGCCGCGAAAGTGGGCGGCATTCTGGCCAACAGCACTCGTCCGGCCGAGTTCATCCGGGACAACCTGCTGATTGAGGCTCTGGTGGTGGACGCCGCCTATCGTTACGGCGTGAGGAAGCTGGAGTTTCTGGGCTCGTCCTGCATTTATCCGAAGATGTGCCCGCAGCCGATCAAGGAAGAGCACCTGCTTACCGGGCCGCTGGAGCCGACCAACGACGCCTATGCCATTGCCAAGATCGCGGGCATACGCATGTGCCAGGCGTATCGGGAGCAGTACGGCTTCGACGCCATCAGCCTGATGCCGACGAATCTGTACGGGCCGGGCGACAACTTCGACCTACAGGGCAGCCACGTGATGCCGGCTCTGATCCGCAAGTTTCACGACGCCAAGGCGGCGGGAGCGGCCGAGGTGGTTTTGTGGGGCACGGGAAGCCCGCGGCGCGAATTTTTGCATGTGGACGATCTGGCTTCGGCGGCGGTGTTCCTGATGGAGCATTACAGTTCGGGCGACATCGTGAACGTGGGCACGGGCGAGGACATCAGCATACTGGAGCTGGCGCGGCTGGTGCGCGACGTGGTGGGCTGCAAGGCCGAAATCGTACACGACCGCACGAAGCCGGACGGGACTCCGCGGAAGCTGATGGACGTTTCGCGGCTTTCGGGGCTGGGCTGGAAAGCGGCGATCGGGCTGCGCGAGGGCATCACACAGACCTACGAGTGGTATCTGAGCGAAACGGCCGAGCGCCAGGGCGCGCTCGCCGGCCAGAGCGCCTGAGCGTCCGGTCAGCGAACCGAACTGCCGCCCGCGCCGCCCCGGGAACGAACTGCTGGGGAGGCGCGGGCGGCGGTTTTTTTTTGCCGTGCGGCGCCGGTTAGCACTTCAGAGCGCGCACAACGCAGCGGGGCGCGGGGGTACGGTCCCATTGAGCGCCCCGCGCTGTGCGCTTAGCAGTTCACGCCGGAGGCGAGGAAGCCTCCATCCACACCAATGCACTGGCCGGTGATGAAGCTGGCGCCGTCGGAGGCCAGCAGCACCGCCGCGCCCACCAGTTCCTCGGCCTGGCCGAAACGCTTCATCGGTGTGCGCAGCAGAAACTCGCGGCCGCGGTCGGTGCCGTCCAGCAGCTTGGAATTCAGAGCGGTGCGGAAGACGCCCGGCGCGATGGCGTTGACGTTGATGCCGGCGCGGGACCACTCGACGGCGAGGCTGCGGGTGAGGGAGAGCACGGCGGCTTTGGAAGCGGCGTAGGCGGTGACTTCGAACAGGCCGAGGTAGGAGCTGAGCGAGGCGATGTTGATGATGCGGCCGCGCTGGTTGGCCTTGAGCGGCTCATAGAAGGACTGGCAGGCGCGGAGCATGCCGGTGAGGTTGGTGTCCATGAGCAGGTTCCACTCGGCTTCGGCGATGTCCTGAGTCGGCTTGCGGAAGGTGCGGCCGGCGGCGTTGACGAGGATATCGACGGCGCCGAACTCTTTCAAGACGGCGTCGCGAAGCTGGTCGACCGATTCGCGGTTGAGAATGTCAAAGGTGGCGCGGAGGGAGCGGCGGCCTTCGGCTTCGATGGCGCCGGCGACTTCCTCAACCTGCTCGGCGCGGCGTCCGGAGGCGACGACATCGGCGCCGGCGCGGGCGAGGCCGATGGCGATGGCGCGGCCGAGGCCGGAGGTTCCTCCGCAGACAACGGCGACGCGGCCGGAGAGATCAAGAATATTTTTTGGCATGCACTGGACATCTTAACGCCGGACGGGCGGGTGCCGCGGGGGGGAGCCGCGGAGGCGGGAGCCGTGGGGCGGGAGTCGCGCTTGCTTCCAACGGTGATACCAACAGCGCTACCAGCAGAGTGCGGGAGGGTGGGACGCGGCGGCGGAGAAGTCAGATGAGATCGAGCGGCTCGATTGGGGGAAAGAATATACTTGCCGACGGCGGCGCGCGAGCCGCGCCGCGACGATGAACTCATTCCGGAGGCTGTCATGCCCTTGCGAATTTTTCCTTTGTTGACGCTGACGCTGCTTGCCGGAGCAGCCACTGCGTCCTATGCTCAAAGCTTCACGACAATCGACTACCCAGGCGCGGTCTGGACCTGGGCCGGGGCGACGAACGATGCCGGCATCACGATAGGTACGTATACGCTGAACACGCTGCCGATAAATCAAGGCGGTCATATTTATGGCTTTGTCCGGGATGCCAGCGGGAACTTCTCGACCATCGATGTGCCCGGCACGATGCAAGTGTGGCCTATGGCGATTAACCCCGCCGGAGTCATCGCCGGCGGGTATGAAGACAATAGCGGCAACGAGCACAGTTTCGTCCGCACCCCAGACGGACAAATGACGTTCTTCGACGATCCGGCCGCCGGCCCGGGTAGTTTTGGGCTCGGGATCAATGCCGCCGGCACCATCGTTGGCAACGCCGGCTATAACTACAGCTACGAGCGCGGTCCTATGGGCGAGATCCGCACGCTGAAGCTGGGTGGTGTAGTCGGCATCAACTCTGTCGGAACCATCCTCGGCTCCGTTTATACGTACCGCAACGGCCTTTGGTACGGCTACGTCCGCGACCGCGATGGGACCGTAACTTCCTTCAGGACGCCGCTCCGCGGCGACTACAACACGCAACCGTCGGCCATCAGCGACTCCGGCTACATTACCGGCTGCGCACAAATTTTGTATTCCTGCGGCCCCTTCCTGCGCGATCCCTCCGGCAATTTCTCGTACTTCGTAATCACCACAAAGCGGCCAACGGTTGCCTGGCCGGTCTCGGTGAATTCGCGGGCTACGGTCACGGGCTTCGCGCAGCACAACGATGGGACGCGCGTGGGCTTCATTCGCCGCCTGGACGGAACAAGCTTTCTTATCGTTCATCCCGATTCGATCAGAACGAGTCCCAGTAACATTAACAACGCTGGAGTGGTGTCGGGCTGGTACGAGGATCTCAGCGGCAATTTCCACGGCTTTCTGTGGACTCCGTAGCCGGCAGCGTCTTCGCGAGCAGGAAGCGGCGCGGCGCCAACGGCTGAGGGCATGCGGGGCCGGGGTGCGAAGGAGCGTTGCGGGAGCGGCAATTGAAGCCTTAGAATCGGGAGACTGGGAGGAAGTGGAACGACATGAGAAAGTCACATTTTTTGACTTGCGCGGCGATCGTGGCGGGGTTTGCGCTGGGTTTCGGCACGCGGGCTTACACGTTTGAGAGGCATCCGGAGATGGTGGCGGCGGAGCGGGCGCTGGGCAATGCGCTGGGCCATCTCGAGCATGGGGCGCATGATTTTGGCGGGCACCGGGTGAAGGCGGTGCAACTCACCAAAGAGGCGATTGGCGAGGTGCAGGAGAGCTACAAGTTCGAGAAATAGCCCTTGTCAGCACTCGACGACGTTGACGGCGAGGCCGGCTAGGGAAGTTTCCTTGTAGCGGGTCTGCATGTCGAGGCCGGTCTGGTACATGGTCTTGATGACCTGGTCGAGGGAGACTTTGTGGCTGCCGCTTTCGCGCATGGCCATGCGGGCGGCGTTGACGGCTTTGACGGCGCCGATGGCGTTGCGCTCGATGCAGGGGATCTGGACGAGGCCGCCGATGGGGTCGCAGGTCATGCCGAGGTTGTGCTCCATGGCGATTTCGGCGGCGTGCTCGACCTCGTCGTTGGAGCCGGACTGGGCGGCGACGAGACCGCCGGCGGCCATGGAGCAGGCGACGCCGACCTCGCCCTGGCAGCCGACCTCGGCGCCGGAGATGGAGGCGTTCTCCTTGTAGAGGATGCCGATGGCGCCGGCGGTGAGGAAGTAGCGGAGCATGATCTCATCGGAGAATTCGCCGATGAACTGCTGGTAATAGTGGGCGACGGCGGGGATGATGCCGGCGGCGCCGTTGGTGGGGGCGGTGACGACGCGGCCGCCGGCGGCGTTTTCCTCGTTGACGGCCATGGCGTAGACGTTGACCCAGTCCATGGGGGCGAGGGGATCGGAGGAGCCCTCGGTGGCGAGGCGGGCGGCGAAGCGGGGAGCGCGGCGGCGGACGTTGAGGCCGCCGGGGAGGATGCCCTCGGTGGCGAGGCCGCGGCGGGTGCATTCACGCATCACCCGCCAGATGCGGTCGACGTGGGCGCGCACCTCATCTTCGGCGCGCCAGGCCATTTCGTTTTCGAGAACGAGGCGCCAGATGGGGAGGCCGGCACCGGCGGCCATGAGGAGCATTTCGGCGGCGCTGGTGAAGGGGAAAGGAACGGGCGGACGGTCGTCGGCGCTCTGGCGGCGGGCGCCTTCGCGCTCGATGAAGCCGCCTCCGACCGAGTAATAGATTTCCGAGCGGAGCACGGCGCCGCCGGTTCCGATGGCGGTGAAGCGCATGCCGTTGGGGTGGGCGGCGAGGACCTGGTCGCGGTGGAAGATGAGCTGGCGGGCTTCGACGAAGGGAGTGTCGCGGCGGCCGAGCAGAGGGAGCACGCCGCTGGAGCGGATGCCGGAGACGATGGCCTCGACCTGGGAAGGCTCGACTTCGTCGGGCTTCTGGCCGGCGAGGCCGAGCAGAAGAGCGCGGTCGGTGCCGTGGCCGAGGCCGGTGAGGGCGAGCGCGCCGTAGAGTTCGGCCTTGACTTCGGCGGCGGCGTCGAGCAGATGGTCGCGGTCGAGGCGGGCGACGAACTCGCGGGCGGCGCGCATGGGGCCGACGGTGTGGGAACTGGAGGGGCCGATGCCGATTTTAAAAATATCGAAAATGCTGGTTTTCACGGGGTGGAGTCGTCCCAGGCGAGAATCACTTTGCCCGAATCCCCGCTGCGCATGGCGGCGAAGCCCTTTTCGAAATCGGCGTAGGAGAAGCGATGGGTGATGACGGGGGCGATGTTCAGGCCGCCCTGAAGCATGACGGACATTTTGTACCAGGTTTCGTACATTTCCCGGCCGTAGATGCCCTTGATGGTGAGGCCGCCGAAGACGACGCGGTTCCAGTCGATGGACATGGGCTCGGGCGGGATGCCGAGCATGGCGATTTTGCCGCCATGGGCCATATTGTCGAGCATGTCGCGGAGGGCGGCCTGGTTGCCGGACATTTCGAGGCCGACGTCGAAGCCCTCGGTCATGCCGAGTTCTTTCTGGACATCGGCGAGAGTGCGTTCGGCGATGTTGACGGCTACGGTGGCGCCCATTTTGCGGGCCAGAGCGAGGCGGGCGGGGTTGCGGTCGGTGACGACGACGAAGCGGGCGCCGGCATAGCGGGCGATGGCGGCGGCCATGATGCCGATGGGACCGGCGCCGGTGACGAGCACGTCCTCGCCGAGGACGGGGAACGAAAGCGCGGTGTGGACGGCGTTGCCGAGGGGATCGAAGATGGCGGCGACGTCGAGGTCGATGCCCGGGCGATGATGCCAGATGTTGGTCATCGGGAGGGAGATGAATTCGGCGAAGGCGCCGGGGCGGTTGACGCCGACGCCGGCGGTGTGGGGGCAGAGATGGCGGCGGCCGGCGAGGCAGTTGCGGCAGCGGCCGCAGACGACGTGGCCCTCGCCGCTGACGATGTCGCCGGGATGAAAATCGGTGACGTTGGAGCCGACCTCGGCGACCACGCCGACGAATTCGTGGCCGATGGCCATGGGGACGTGGATGGTTTTCTGCGCCCAGGCGTCCCAGTTGTAAATATGGAGGTCGGTGCCGCAGATGCCGGTGCGGAGGACGCGGATGAGAACGTCGTTGATGCCGTAAGAGGGAGTGGGGATGTCTTCGAGCCAGAGGCCGGGCTCAGCGAGTTTTTTGACGAGGGCGCGCACGGGTCTACCTGTTGGAAGGGTAGCATGCGGCCGCTCGGGAGACGGCGCGGAAATTACTGGCGGAGGGCCTCAAACAGGAGGCTGCCGTCGAAGGAGGCGGGGAAGGTGGGCTGGGAGGCGTCGACGGTGGCGAGGTCGCGGCCGTTGACGTAATCGTGGAGGCGGTAGCGTCCGGGAGCGAGGCCGCGGAGGGTGATGTTGCCGTCGAAGTGGCCGTGCGGGCCGGGGGTGAAGAAGGCGTAGTTCATGACGCCGTCCTTTTCGATGACGTAGCCTTCGGGCGAGTCGAAGCCGGTGAGATAGAGATTGCGGAATTCGCCGCGGGAGAGCATTTTGCTGCCGTAAATCTCAAACCAGTGCTGCCATTGCCGGTCCTTCTCCCTGGTGAGGACGACATCGCTGTAAAGGGCGTCGGTCTGGGGCCAGACGAACTTGGTGCCGACGACGCCGCCGAGGCCGACGGTGGAGGCGAAGTCGCGGCCGAAGTCGATCTCGCGGTCCTTGCGCTGCTCGAGCTCGGTGAGCTCGACGTGATCGCCGTAAACGGGGGCGGAGTCGCCGAGCAGGGCCTTGTACATTTTGATGCGGCGGCGGACCTGGATGGAGCCGACGGGGTCGGCGGTGACGGCCTGGTCGAGGTAGGGCAGCCAGGCGATGTTGGGCGGAGTGCCGCAGGGGCAGGTTTGGGTGACGCTATCGGGCTTGAGGGCGCGTGATGTTTCCCAGATGATTTTGTAGACGTCGGCCATGGCGTTGACCGAATCCTGCGGGGAGCGGTGGTGGTGCTTGGGGTTGTAGCAGGGCGGGACGCTGAAGATGTTGTCGAGCTTGTGGCCGTCGAAGTCCCAGTCGCGGATGAAGCGGGTGGTGAGTTGTTTGTAATATTGCTGGACTTCGGGGAGGGCGGGGCAGAGGGTTGCCAGCTCGCGGGTCATGAGAGCGGGCTTGCCCTGGGGATCGAGCACGAGCCAGTCGGGATGGGTGCGGGCGACGTTGGAATCGACGTAGGCGTGGGAGTCGTCTTTGGGGCCGTGGAGCTCGGCGCCGAGGGGCAGCCACCAGAGCTGGACCTTGATGCCGTTTTGATGGTACTGGGCGACCATGTCGCGGAGCTTGTTGCCGGGGAAAGTGTCGGGGCGGGGGTTCCAGTCGCCGTAGGCGTCGAACCAGCGGTCGTCGAGCGTGGCCCAGTGGATGTGATACTGCTTGAGCTTCGGAATGATGCCGAGCATCTGGGACGGGGTGACGTTGGCGAGGTAGCCCCAGCCGCACCAGGTGGGGCTGTAGGCTTCGTCGGGGGGCTTGGCGGGAGTCCAGCCGTCGTGGCGGAGGGCGTTGGAGTAGGCGCGGAGGGCGTCGTAGTAATCGCCGGAGTAGGCGAGGGTGAACTGGCGGGGCGTGGAATAGCTTTCGGCGTTGCGCAGAGTGACGTTCGGCGCGTAGTCCAGGGAGACGCGGGCATCGCCTGAGGCGCCGACCTCGAGGGGCATCGAAAGAGTGAGGGGACGCTGATCGAGGTGACCGATGGCGAGGCCGCCGTGACGGGTCCAGAAGGCGGCGACGGGGAGGCCGCCGCCATTGCCGTCGGCGAGGGATGCGCCGACGCGGTTGGCGCGCTTGAGGCCCGGCTGAAGATGAACCACGTCGTCCTGGCCCCATTTTTCGCTGGCGCCGAGGAACGACCAGGTGTCGGCGGCCGGGACGCGATGAGCGTTGGTGACCGCGGTTTGGAGCGCCAGCGGCGCCGCGCTGTGATTCACAAAAGAAGCGGTGGACATCAACATGCCGGGGAAGGCGGCGTAGAGTTCGAACACGCGGCGGCACTCGAGACGGCCGTCGGCGGATAGAGTGCGCACTTCGGCCGCCTTGCCGCCGGCGACGTCATACACGCGGACCGATTCGGGCTGGGCGGAGAAGGTCACCTGCGCGCCATCGACGGTCACCTGGTCGGGCAGCGGGCCGGCGTCGACGGGGGTGGAATGGCCGGACTGATCGAGGGCGGCGGCGATGGCTCCGGTGGGAGCGGCTTCGAAGCGGGCCGTGGGGGACTCGAAGACGACGAGGCCGTCGGGGCCGGCGTAGGCGCGGATGGAGTTGGGCGGAGTGGGCGGCGCTGTCCGGCAGGAAGTGAACAGGGCGGCGGCGAGCAGAAGGAGGATGGCAACGCGCATATTGCTTTTACTTGCGTTTATTGTCCCATGATCGTAGCAATGAAAAAAAACAAAAGCAAACCGAGAGACTCGAATTTGACTCCGGGCGGGCGCGCCGGGTAGCGTAGAAAGTTGCCCGCCGCCGGAAAAACTCTTGATCTGATTGTCGCCGGAGAGGCGAACGTGGACCTGCTGCTGCGGGGCGAGGCGCGATTCGAAGACGGCAAGGAGTTGCTGGTGGACGACGCCAGCCTGCTGCTGGGAGGATCGAGCAGCATCACGGCGTTCAACGTGTCGATGCTGGGCGCGCGGACGGGGTTTGTGGGCTGGGTGGGCGAGGACGTGTTCGGGCGATACGTGCGGGAGAGGCTGGTGGCGGCGGGCGTGGATGTGACGCATCTGCGGACGGCGGGGCGGGCGAAATCGGGCATCACGATCTGGGCGACGAACGACCGGCAGAAGGCGGGGTTGACGTATGCGGGGACGATCGCGCTGCTGCGGGGAGTGGACGTGACGAGCGCGTACCTGCGGAAGGCGCGGCACCTGCACGTGGGCGCGTACTTTCTGCAGACGCGGCTGCATGCCGGGGCGGCGGCGCTGTTCCGGAGGGCGAGGAAGCTGGGGTTGACGACGTCGCTCGATTGCAACTGGGACCCGGCGGGGAAATGGGAGTCGAATATCCGGGCGGTGCTGAAGGAGACGGATCTCTTCTTTCCGAACGAGGACGAAGCGCTGGCGCTGACGGGGCGGGCGAGCGTGAAGGAGGCGGCGGAGGAACTGGCGCGGCTGGCGCGGGTTGTGGTGGTGAAGAGGGGGCGCAAGGGGGCGCTGGTGTGGAGCAAGCTGGGCTATGCGGAAGTGAAGGCGCGGCCGGTGAAGGCGGTGGACACGACGGGAGCGGGGGATAGCTTCGACGCGGGATTTCTGGAAGCGTATTTGCGGGGCGAGGATCTGCTGGCATGCGCGCGGAGCGGGGTGAAGGCCGGGGCGCGGGCGGTGAGCAAGGTGGGGGGGACGACGGCGTTTGAGAACCTGCGGCGAGCAGGGCGGAGCGGAGGCGGGCGCGGGCGCGGCTGAGGCGGCTCATGACGGTGCCGGCGGGGATGGCGATGAGGGCGGCGATTTCTTTATAGCTGTAGTCTTCGACGTCGGCGAGCCAGAGGACGCGGCGGAGTTTGGCGGGGAGGGCGGCGAGAGCGGCGGCGAGGACGGGGGAGCCGATGGAGCGCTCGACGGGAGCGGGGGCGGGGACGTCGGGGGGCTGGCCGAAAACGAGGCGCGAGTCGCGGCGGCGGAAATGGGACAGGCGGTGGAAGAGGATGGCGAAGAGCCAGGCGCGGCAGTTGGTGCCGGGTTGGAAACGGCCGAAGGAGCGCCAGGCCTGGAAGAAAACTTCTTGCGTGAGATCCTCGGCGGCGTGAGGGTTGCGGAGCAGGGCGCGGGCGGCGCGGGCGACATCGGGGCGGAAGGCGAGGGCTTCGGCTTCGAAGCGGCGGCGGAGCGACGGGTCGGCGGGGGGAATGAGAAAGGGGCGCGGGTGGGTGGTGCGCGGCGGGCGCGGGCGGGTAAGGATAGAGGGCTGAGTCACGGCTAATGGGCTTCGCTTTTTGGCGGTCAACAATGAGTTCGCCGGCGGGGGAAAAAAGTTACGCGGGGAGGAACAGAAGAGCGGCGGAGTTGATGCAATAGCGGAGGCCGGAGGGCGGCGGGCCGTCGTCGAAGAGGTGGCCGAGATGGGCGTCGCAGAGGGAGCAGAGGATTTCGGCGCGGAGGATGCCGAGGCTGGCGTCGCGGCGTTCGAAGATATTTTCCGGGGCGGCGGGAGCGGTGAAGCTGGGCCAGCCGGTGCCGGAGTCGAACTTGTCGCGGCCGAGGAAGAGGGCGTTGCCGCAGCAGACGCAGCGGTAGAGACCGGGGCGGTGTTCGTGGCAGAGGGCGCCGCTGAAGGGGAACTCGGTGCCGGCGCGGCGCGTGACGGCGAACTGAGGGGGCGTGAGAAGGGCGCGCCATTCGGGCAGGGAGTGGACGAGGCGGCGGACGGAGCGGAGCGCGACGGGGCGGGCACGGGCGTCGAAGAAAACGACGGCGACGGGCGGGACGGCGTTGCCGGAGGTGGGGTCGGGGACGGATGCGTTTCTGGGCCAGGCGAGAGCGGCGAGGGCGGCGAGGGGGAGAGGGGCGAGGAGGAACGTGCGGCGGGTGGCGCCGGAGGCGGCCTCGAGAGCGAACGGAGGATGGACGGCGGACGGCATGCGGCTCCCGTGACCAGCGTAGCAGCGGCGGGCGCGGGCGGCGCGGCAAGGCTATGATGAACACCGGACCATGGAAGATTTTCGCCTCAAGGTATTCCGCTCGGTCGCCGAGCGGCTGAGCTTCACGCACGCGGCAGAGTCGCTTCATTTGACGCAGCCGGCGGTGACGCTGCAGGTGAAGAAGCTGGAGCAGGATCTGGGGGTGCGGCTGTTCGACCGTACGGGGGGACGGGTGACGCTGACCGAAGCGGGGCGGGTGCTGCTGGGGTATGCGCAGAGGATCGAAGTGCTGTACGAAGCGGCGCGGCGCGAGATCGGCGTGCTGGGCGGCCAGCAGAAGGGAACGCTGCGGCTGGGGGCGTCGACGACGAATGCGCAGTACATCCTGCCGCGGCTGCTGGCGGCGTTCGGGAGCCAGAACCCGGGCGTACAGTTTTCGGTGATCAGCGGGAACACGGAGAAGGTGGTGAGCTGGCTGGTGGAGGGGCGCATCGAACTGGGAATGATCGAAGGCCGGCCGTCGCGGACGGACCTTCGGGTGGAGCGGTTTCTGGAAGACGAGATCGTGGCGATTGTGCCGTCGGATCACGAATGGGCGGGCATCCGGGCGGCTCCGATCGAGATCGGGAAGCTGGCGTCGTCGCCGTTAATTTTCCGCGAGAGGGGTTCGGGGACGCGGCAGGTGGTGGAGTGGGCGCTGGGGCGGGCGGGGGTGGCGGTGGAGGGGCTGCGGGTGGTGATGGAGCTGGATTCGACCGAGGCGATCAAGACGGCGGTTGAGGCGCGGCTGGGGGTTGGGTTCGTTTCGCGGTGGGCGATACAGAACTCGACGGGGCTGAGGGAAGTGGCGGTGAACGGGCTGCGGATCAGCCGCGAGATGGAGTTCATATTTCCGCAGGGGCCGGACCTGGCGGGGCTCGGAGGAGCGTTCGTCCGGTTCGTTCACGATTACGCGGGCGAGATTCTGCAGGCGGCGCTGTAGCGGGGCGCGGGCGGTCGTTAGTTGCATGCCGCGCGCTCGCGCTGTGCGCTTAGAGCGACAGCCAATGGGCGCGGATGAGGGCGAACGAGGTTGCGGCGACGAGGATCCATAAGAGCAGGCCCTGGAGGAGGGGGCGGAGGCCGACGCGGCGGAGCGAGGAGCGGCTGATGGCGGAGCCGATGAGGAAGAGGGTGGCGGAGAGGCCGGCGATGGAGAGGCGCTTGAGGAGGCCGTAGACGGGGGCGCCGGCGGGCAGGAGGGTGTTGAGGGCGGCGGCGCCGCAGAACAGGGGGATGAACCAGGGCAGGCGGAGACGGGCGCCGGCGGGGCGGCGGGCGGCGGCGGCGAGCGAGAGGGGGACGATCCAGAGGGCGCGGGCGAGCTTGACGGTGGTGCCGACGGCGAGGGCGACGGGTCCGTATTTGAGGGTGGCGCCGACGACGGAGCTGGTGTCGTGGATGGCGAGAGCGCTCCAGAGGCCGAACTGGGTTTGGGTGAGGCCGGCGGCGGCGCCCAGCAGGGGGAAGAGAACGAGGGCGGCGGCGTTCAACAAGAAGACGGTGCCGAGGGAGATGGCCATCTGCTCGGGGGCGGCCTCGACGAGCGGGCCGACGGCGGCGATGGCGCTGCCACCGCAGATGGCGGTGCCGATGGCGATGAGGAAACGCTCGGTGCGGCCGACGGAGAGGGCGCGGCCGAGGGCGATGCCGGCGGAGATGACGAGCACGATGCCGATGGCGGTGTAGAGAAAACCGGCGCGGCCGGCGCGGGCGACCTCGCCGAGGTTCATGCCGAAGCCGAGGCCGACGACGGAGGCCTGGAGGAGACGGGTGGTCCAGCGGCCGGCGGCGGAGGGAAAGGGATGGGGCAGGCGGAGCCCGAAGGCGAGGCCGCAGAGGAGGGCGACGGCGGGCGATGCCAGGGGCGAGGTGCTGAAGGCGAGGAGGGCGAGGAAGAGGGCGGCGATCCAGGGGAAGTGGGAGAGACGTTGCATGCGGGGGCGGGGGTTCTTCTTCATCGTGCGGCGGCGGGGAGGGCGGCGTCCAAGGAGAAAAGCTAATGGGCGATACCGGTTTGTTATTCGGGGCGGCGGGGAAGAGCCGCGGAGCCGGCAATCGGTTAAACTTTAGAATTGTGCCGGGCGCGCGTGATCGTTATCGTACCCACCCTGAACGCGGGCGAAGCTTTGCGTGAGTGCATCCGGTGTCTGGAAAAGCAGACATACACGGATTTCGCGATCATCGTGGTGGATAACAGCGGGGTGAGCGCGGCGCGGGCGCTGGGGATCGAGGCGGCGCGGTTGCGGGTGATCGAGAACCGGGAAAACGTGGGGTTCGGGGCGGCGATCAACCAGGCGGTGGAGGCGAGCGAGTCGGAATTCGTCGCCACGATCAACGATGACGCGGAGGCGCATCCGGGCTGGCTCAAGAGCCTGGTGGAGGCGATGGAGGCGCGTTACGAAATCGGCATGTGCGCGTCGAGGGTGGTGCTGGCGGGAGGGGAGCTGGATTCGGCGGGGATGCTGGTGTGCGGAGACGGAAGCAGCAAGCAGCGGGGCCAGGGAGCGCGGCCGGAGGAATATGCGCGGGCGGAGGAGGCGCTGCTGCCGAGCGGGTCGGCGGCGTTGTACCGGCGGGACATGCTGGAGGAAATCGGCGGTTTCGACGGAGATTATTTTTTGTATTGCGAGGACACCGACGTCGGGCTGAGGGCGCGGTGGGGGGCGTGGGAATGCCGGTACGTGCCGGAGGCCTGGGTGGAGCACCGGTACTCGCACTCGGCGGGGCGGGCTTCGGCGCTGAAGGCGTATCTGGTGGAGCGCAACCGGCTGTTTACGGCGGTGAAGAATTTTCCGGTAGGGATGCTGGTGCGGGCGCCGTTCGTTTCGCTGGCGCGTTACTTCTGGCACGCGGTGTACGGGCGCGCGGGGCGGGGCACGGCGGGGGAGTTTCTGGCGGAATCGGGAGGGGCGCTTCAACTGGCCGGATATGTCTGGAAGGCGCACTGGGCGGTGGTGCGAAGCTGGAAAGCGCTGCGGGCCAAGCGGCGCGCGGTGAAGCGGCGCATAAGCCCGCGGCAGTTTGAGAAGCTGGTGCGGGGGCACTCGATCAGCGCGAGGCGGGTGGCCGCGCTATGAGTACGGAGCGGAGCGGAGATTTTCTGGTGCTGATTCCGGCCTTCAACGAGGAGGGGGCGATCGGACAGGTGATCGGCGAAGTGAAGGCCGCGGTTCCGGGGGCGCGCACGCTGGTGGTGGACGACTGCTCGCAGGATGCGACGCGGGACCGAGCCGCGCAGGCCGGGGCCGAGGTGCTGTCGCTTCCGTATCATCTGGGGCTGGGCGGATGCGTGCAGGCGGGCTACAAGCTGGCTTACGAGCTGGGCTACGATTACGTGATCCGGGTGGACGGGGACGGGCAGCACGATCCGGCGAACATCCCGGCGATGCTGGCGGCGCTGCGGGAATCGGGCTGCGAAATGGTGATCGGCTCGCGCTACGTGAACGGGCCGGCGGGGCATACGAGCCCGGCGCGGGGACTGGGGATCCGGCTGTTCCGTTGGATTCTGCGGCCGATTCTGGGGCGGCCGGTGCACGATCCGACATCGGGTTTCGTGGGCGTGAACCGGGCGGCGCTGGGCGTGTTCAGCCGAAGTTTTCCGCTTGAGTATCCTGAGATTGAGGCCCTGGTGGTGCTGCAGCGCAAGCGCTTTCAGTTCCGCGAGATTCCGTGCGTGATGCGGCCGAGGGTGGCGGGACGAAGCTCGATCACGGCGTTCAAGTCGCTCTACTATGTGATTCACGTGCTGCTGGGAGTGTTCGTGAATATTCTGAAGTTCGAAGGACGCCGCGCGCGCGGCTGAGATCATCCGGCGAGGTGGATGGCATGGAACGACTGCAACTGACAATGACCGTACTCAGCCTGGTGCTGATGTTTCTGGTTCTGTACTCGGTGCGGCGCGCGCACATCCGGGTGGAATATTCGGTGAGCTGGCTGGGGGCCGCGCTGGCGCTGCTGCTGGTGTCGCGGTCGCGGGCGCTGCTGGAGTGGCTGAACGGGTATCTCGGGCTGCACGAGCCGGCGGTGGCGCTGATGATGGTGGTATTCGGCGTATTTTTGGTGGTTTTCTACCGGTTTTCGGTGATCATCTCGGATCTGAAGGATTCCAATATCGCGCTCACGCAGCGGCTGGCGATTCTGGAATACCGGATGAGGGCGGAGCGGGAAACGGGCGCATGAAGGGCGGGCGAACGAAAGGCGCGAAGAACGCCGCAGGGCGGGCGGCGGCGGTGGCGGCCGCTCAGCCGGCGCAGGGGCGGCGCTGGCTGGTGTTCGCGCTGGGCGCCTTCGTTGCGCTGGGGCTGGCGTTCTGGGCCTATCAGGCGTCGCTCGATGCGCCGTTCGTACTCGATGACCTGTCGATGCCGTACATGCAG
This sequence comes from Bryobacterales bacterium, assembly GCA_027452065.1. Taxonomy (GTDB): domain Bacteria; phylum Acidobacteriota; class Terriglobia; order Bryobacterales; family Bryobacteraceae; genus JAJYKC01. The sequence continues at coordinate 9,061 of DAIDHC010000041.1, read as the reverse complement.
CCGAATTATCCGGCGGCGCTGGGGGTGTGGCTGCGGGGGCTGCGGCCGGTGTTGATGTTCACCTACTGGCTGAATTACACGCCGGGCGGGGACGCGCCGACGTCGCCGTATCACTTGTGGAATGTGCTGCTGCACTGGGCCGACGCGGTGGTGATGTTCTTCCTGGTGCGGAGGATTCTGGAGTGGGCGAAGGTGGAGGCGCGGCGGAGCGACATATTCGCGGCGTTCGCGGCGGCGGTGTTTTTGCTGCACCCGCTGCAGACCGAGTCGGTTGCCTACATCGCGAGCCGGTCGGAGGTGCTGAGCGTGCTGCTGTTCAACTGCGCGTTCCTGGCGTTTCTGTACCGGCGGAACGGCGCGGTATCGGTGGGCGCGGCGGCGGCGGTGCTGGCGCTGTTCGCCGCCGCGGCGCTGAGCAAGGAACACACGGCGGTGCTGCCGGCGCTGCTGCTGCTGACCGATTATTACTGGAATCCGGGGTTCTCCTTCGCCGGGATCCGGCGGAACTGGAAGCTCTATGCGCCGCTGGTGTTGGGAGGGGCGGCGGGCGGGTTGTATGTGCTGCGGGTGCTGCGCAACAATCCGACGGCGGGGTTCGCGATCAAGGAGTTTAGCTGGCTCCAGTATTTCTTCACGCAGTGCCGGGTGATCTGGCGGTACCTGTTTCTGTTCGTCGTTCCGGTGGGACAGAACCTGGATCCGGACGTGCCGGTTTCGCGAACGGTGCTGGATCATGGCGCGATCGCCGGCCTGGCGGCGCTGGTGGCGGTAAGCGCGGCGGCGTGGGTGTACCGGAAGCGGTTTCCGCTGGGCTCGTACGGCTGGTTCGCGACGCTGCTGCTGCTGGCGCCGACCTCGTCGCTGGTGCCGCTCCGCGACGTATACGCGGAGCGGCGCATGTACCTGCCGTTCGTGGGGCTGCTGTTGATCTCGATCGAGCTGCTGCGGCGGTGGAACACGAGCACGCGGACGCTGGGGGCCGTTCTGGGAGTGATTGTGGCGGCGCAGATGGGGTTGACGATGCGGCGCGACGCGGTGTGGGCGGGGCCGATTCCGCTGTGGCAGGACACGGTGGCGGGATCGCCCGAAAAGTTCCGGCCGAATTTCCAGCTCGCCAAGGCGTATTTCGACGCCGGGGCGTGCGGGGAGGCGGCGCGGCAGTACGCGCGGACGTTTGCGATCGAGCCGCACGATTTCCGGCTGCTGGTGGACTGGGGGCTGGCGCTCGATTGCGCGCAGCAGCCCGATGAGGCGATCGCCAAGCTGGAGTTGGCCAAGCGCGAGCCGCGGCCCGACAACGTGAGCCCGGCGTACGTGGATTCGCAGATCGCCAAGGTGTACGGCACGGCGAAGCGTTATCCGGAGGCGCTGGCGGCGCTGGGGGCGGCGGAGAAGGAAGATCCGGGCTACGACATGACGTACCTGTACCGGGGGACGGTGTTCTACCAGCAGGGCGACGCGGCGGGCGCGGAGGCGCAGTTCCGGCGGGCGGCTCAACTGAACCCGAACAATCCGGCGACACAGAACGCGCTGGCCGTGGTGGAGCGGGCGCGGCAGGGCCGCCGCTGAATGCGCATCGGAGTAAACGCGCTTTACCTGATACCGGGGGGAGTGGGCGGCACCGAGATCTACCTGCGGAACCTGCTGGCGGCGCTGGCGGAGGTGGACACGAAGAACGAGTACGTCATTTTCAGCAACCGCGAGACGCCGCGGTCGCTGTTTCCGGCGGCGGCGAACTTCAGTGTCGCTCCGCAGCCGGTGCGGGCGGCGATCCGGCCGTGGCGAATTCTGTGGGAGCAGACGGGGCTGGTGTGGGCGGCGCGGCGGCGGGGCATCGACGTGTTGCTGAACCCGGGCTTCACGGGGCCGGCGTGGCTGGCTCCGCCGGGCGTCACGGTGTTTCACGATCTGCAGCACAAGCGGCATCCGGAGCATTTTCGATGGTTCGACCTTCCGTTCTGGAGGCTGCTGTTGTGGCTTTCGGCGCGGCGGTCGCGGCGGCTGATCGCGGTTTCGGCGGCGACGCGGGACGACCTGGCGCGCTATTACGGGCGCGAGGCCGTTGTGATTCATCACGGGGTGGAGGGCGCCTTTTTCGAGATCGCGGCGCGGCGGCGGCCGGAGCGGTATCTGCTTTGCGTTTCGACGCTTCATCCGCACAAGAATCTGGACCGGCTCATTCGCGCGTTTGACGTGCCGGACATGCGGCTGGTGATTGCGGGGCTGCGGGGGTTTGCCGCCGAAGAGATCGAAGCGCTGATCCGGCGGCGCGGGCTCGAGGAACGGGTGCGGCTGACCGGCTGGGTGCCGCGCGAGGAGCTTTACGCTCTGTTCGAGCGGGCGTGGGCGTTCATTTATCCGTCGACGTTCGAGGGCTTCGGGATGCCGGTGCTGGAGGCGATGGCGGCGGGCGTGCCGGTGGCGTGCTCCTCGATTGCGCCGCTGCGGGAAGTGGCCGGGGATGCGGCGCTGTATTTCGATCCGCTGGATGAAGAGGCGATCGGGCGGGCGATCGGGCAACTGGCGGCGGGGTCCCCGGTGGCGCCGGGGCGGGCGCGGGAGCGGGCGGCGGAATTCAGTTGGACGAGGGCGGCGCGGGAGACGCTGGCGGTGCTCGAAAGCGCCGCACGCGAGCGGTGATAACGCCGGGCCGGACTCGCTATAGTGTCAAGAAGGCGACCGGTATGATTTCCACGCTCCGGGCACGAGCGGCCCTTTTGGTGATGCTGTCCGGCGTTGGAGCGCTGGGAGGGCAGAGCGGCGCTGCGCCGCGGGCGCCGGGCGCGCGGGCGGCGAGCATCGCGAAGTACCGCGCCGTGGGCATTGCGCCGAGGAAAGCGGCGCCGGATTGGATGGACTGGAGCCGCGTCGAGGGAGCGCTGCGCTTTGAGGCCTCCAAGGGGCAGACCATCGGAATGATCCTGAGCACAACGTCGCTGGTTTCGACGTATGCGGCCGTGGACATCGCGCCGGTGCTGATCCGGACCGGGCGGCTGGTGAACGATTCGCCGCGGCGGCTGGCGGAGACCGGGGCGTGGGTGCAGGAGATGACGGGGCAGGCCGCGAGCCGGGACGAGTTTGTGGCGAAGAACTACCGGCGGGCTTACGAACTGGGGATGCTGCACGCGGGGCTGAGCCGGACGATCACGGCTGAGGCGCTGGGCTGGAAGGCGGACGAGCGGGTGACGTTTAACCAGCAGGCCTACGCGTTCGTGCTGTACACGTTTGCCTGGGAGCCGATTGAGGCGATGACGGCGATGCACATGGTGGAGGCGGCGCGGGACAGAGAGGCGCTGGAGGACTGGCTGTATCTGTGGCGCGTGCTGGGATATGCGATGGGCGTGGATGAAAAGCTGCTGCCGGCGGGGCTCGACCAGGCCCGGGAGACGGCCGCGCTGCTGCGGCAGGCGCAATACGCGGCGCCCGGCGAGGCGGCGCCGGAGGGCGTGCCGGCGTTGCTGCGGGGTGAGCTGACGGCCATCGAGGCGAACCTGGCGGCGGGGCGGAAGGAACCGGAGGCGAAGGCGGGCGAGGCGGCGGCGAAGATTCTTGCGCAGGCGATCGCGGTATCGCCGGGGTTGAAGGAAGCGCTCGGCCTGGGGGCGGATCCGCTGGCGAAACTGATGGAATTGGCCGGGGCGGGGAAGAGCGAGCCCTAGACCCGGATTGGGCGGGGGGAGTTGTCAGACTGTGGCCCGAAGCGGGACACTGGAAACAGGAGACAGGAGCGGCATTGCATCTTCATTCGCACGGAGCGGGCAGGATTCTCACATGGTCCACCGCGATTACGCTGGCCTTTGTCGCCTTCGAGGTGGCGGCGGGGTTGCGGGCGAATTCGCTGGCGCTGCTGTCGGACGCCGGGCATAATTTCACCGACGCGCTGGCGCTGGTGCTGGCGGCGGCGGCGGCGAAGCTGCAGGCACGGCCGGCGGACGAAAGGAAGACATACGGCTACCAGCGGGCCGGCGTGGTGGCGGCGTTTGTGAACGCTTTGACGCTGGTGGCGCTGGCGCTGTGGATTTTCTGGGACGCCTGGAACCGGCTGCTGAATCCGGGTCCGGTGGACGAGAAGATCATGCTGGTGGTAGCGGCGATGGCGGTGGTGATGAACGGGGGGATCGTGCTCAGCCTGCATCGCGGCCGGAGCGATCTGAATATCAAGGCGGCCTATATTCACATGCTGGGGGACGCGGCGGCATCGGTGGCGATCATCGGCGGCGCGGTGGTGATGGGCCTGACGGGCTGGCGGAGGATCGATCCACTGCTGTCGGCGCTCATCGCGGCGATGATTGTGTGGACGGCGTGGGACATCATCCGGGAGTCTCTGAACGTGCTGCTGGAAGGGCTGCCGAGAGGCATGAGCCTGACGGCGATCACGCGGACGCTGGTGGCGGTGGAGGGTGTAGTGGACGTGCACGACCTGCATGTCTGGAGCCTGGGCTCGGACACCCACGCGCTGAGCTGCCATGTGTTGATTGAAGACATGCCGCCTTCGGAGAGCAACGCGATTCTGGACCGCATCCAGAACGCATTATGCGAGTTCCACATTCATCACACGACGGTGCAGTTTGAGCACGTCAAGTGCGCGCTGTCGGAATCGCCGTGCTCGATGACGCCGGCTGCGCGGCCGCACCAGCACTAGGAGCTTTTCCTAGAGGGTGCGCAGCAGGCGGGCGGTGGTGACCACTTGCCCGGTATGGCGCTGGGTGTGTTCCGCGATGTGAACGAGAAGGCCGGCCAGGGGGACGGAGATGCGGCGCCGGCCGATGAAGCGCGGGACCTCGGGTACGGAGAGATCGAGCCGGCGGGCGGCGGCTTCGGCGTGGGCAAAGGCGCCGTCGATGGCGGCGAGCAGTTCGGGGAGCGCGGCGCCGGGAGCGGACTCGCATTTGAGGGCGGCCAACTGCCCGGGCTCCAGCGCGCGGTCCTCGGCGTAGGTGATGAGACGGTCCACGCTGCCGGCGATGTGGCGGAGTTGGAAGCCGAGCGAGGGAAGTCCGGAGGGAGGCGACCAGAGCTGTTCGGTGGTGAGGCCGGCGGTTGCCTTGAGGATGTCCTCGCGGGCGTGTTCGAGGCTCCGCAGCAGGGCTCCGGCGACGGGATGGACGCCGGGAACCGGTCCGCGGAGCCAGGGTTCCAGATAGTCGTCCGGCACGGCGCTACTCCTTGGTGACGAATTCGAGCAGCCGGGCGCGCAGGGCTTCGGCTGTTGCGTTGTCGGGCGTGAGAACGAAGATGGTGTCGTCGCCGGCCAGTGTGCCGACCACCTCGGGCAGATCCTCCTGATCGAGCGCCGCGGCGACCGAGTTGGCGTTGCCCGGGGCGGTTTTGAGGACGATGATGTTCTGGGCGAGGCGGATGTCGCGGAGAAACTCGGCGGCCACCGAAGCCAGGTCCGGGCCGGGAGCGACGGCGAGCTGTTTATAGCCGTCCGTAGTCTTGACGAGGCCGAGGTCGCGGATGTCGCGCGAGAGCGTGACCTGCGTGGCCTGGATGCCGAAGCCTTCGCGCAGATGCTGGCCGAGCTCTTCCTGGGTGTGGATGCGTTGAGAGCGGATCAGCTTGAGGATCTGGCCCTGGCGGTAGCTCTTGTTCATAGGGATCCGCTCATGGAACTTCGGAGGGCGAGCAGGCGATCGGCCGCCCGCGCCAGAGCCGAGGCGACGGCCTGGGGCCCGGTGCCGCCGGGGATCTCGCGGGTCTTCATGCCGGCCGCGGGATCGAGCAGCGCGGCCATTTCCGGGGTGAACTCCGGGGCGAAGGCGGCCAGCTCGGCGCCGGTCCAGCTCGAGGGCGTGCGGCCGGCGCGGACGCTTTCGAGAACGAGGCGGCCGACGAGCTGATGGGCGCGGTGGAAGGGGACGCCCGCGCGGGACAAGGCTTCGGCCAGGTCGGTGGCAACGGTCCAGCTTTGCTCGGCGGCGGCGGCGGCGGGCGCCGGGCGGAGGCGCGCGGTGGCGACGACGGCGGCGGCCATTTCGAGTGACAGGGCCAGTTGGCCGGCGGCGTCGAACAAGGGCTCCTTGTCCTCCTGCATATCGCGATTGTAGGTCATGGGCAGGCCCTTCATGGTGAGGAAGAGGCTGGTCAAAGCGCCGAAGACGCGGCCGCACTTGCCGCGAATGAGCTCGAGGGAGTCCGGGTTTTTCTTCTGCGGCATGAGGCTGGAGCCGCTGGTGACGCCGTCGGCGAGCTCGAGCCAGCCGAACTCGTCGCTGGAATAGAGAATCCAGTCCTCGGCCAGGCGGCTGAGGTGGAGCATGGTGGTGGAGGCGGCGTAGAGGAAATCGAGCGCGAAGTCGCGGTCGCCGGAGACGTCCATGCTGTTGTTGGTGACGGCGGCGAAGCCCAGTTCTCCGGCGATGGCCGGGCGGTCGAAGGGGAAGCCGCTGCCGGCGAGCGCGCCGGAGCCGAGCGGAAGCACGTTGACGCGGGCGCGAGCCTGGAGGAAGCGCTCATAGTCGCGGGCGAACATTTCGAAGTAGGCGAGCAGATAGTGGGGCCAGAGAACGGCCTGGGCGCGGCGAAGGTGGGTGTATCCGGGGACGATGGCCGAAGGATCGGCCTGGGCGCGGAGGAGCAGGGATTCGAGCAGGCCGGCGAGGAGATCGAGCACGCGGTCGATTTCGGCGCGCAGCCAGAGGCGGGTGTCGAGCGACACCTGCTCGTTGCGGCTGCGGCCGGTGTGGATCTTGGCAGCGGCCGCGCCGGCGCGGGCGTTGAGCAGACGGATGACGAGGGTATGGACGTCTTCGTCCGTTGCGCCGTCGTAGAAGCCGGGGCGGCGGCTGTCTTCGAGAATCGAGTCGAAGGCGCTCAGCAGGCTGTCGAGCTCGGCGTCGTCCAGCACGCCCACGCGCCGGAGCGCGCGGGCGAAGGCCTTCGAGCCGGCGATGTCGGCCTCGATCAGGCGGCGGTCGAAATGGAGCGAGCCGGAGAACCGCTCAAAGACCTCCGACGGCCCGGACTCGAAGCGGCCGCCCCAGAGCTTCATTTCGAGCTTTGCGCGGCCATCGAGCGCACTTTGATGGGCAGGCCGACGAGGTTGATGAAGCCGAGGGCGTCTTTCTGGTCGTACTCGGCGCCCATGGTGAAGCTGGCGATGTTGAGTGAGTACAGGCTGTTGGGCGATTTGCGGCTGAGCGGCTCGATGTTGCCTTTGTACAGGCCGAGCACGATTTCGCCGGTGGCGGCGCGGCTGGTGACGTCGAAGAAGGCGTCGAGGGACTCGCGCAGAGGCGTGAACCAGAAGCCGTTGTAGACGAGCTCGGCGTAGTCCAGCGCCAGCTTCTGCTTGTAGTGCAGGGTGGACTTGTCGAGCGTGAGGGCTTCGAGCTCGCGGAAGGCGGCGAACAGCAGCGTGCCGCCGGGCGTTTCGTAGCAGCCGCGGGACTTCATGCCGACGAAGCGGTTCTCGACCAGGTCGATGCGGCCGATGCCGTGGGCGGCGCCGATCGCGTTGAGGGTTTCGAGCAGCTCGAGGCCGGAGGTGTAGCGTTTGCCGTCCACCGAAACGGGCTTCCCTTCCTCGAAGCCGATGGCCACCTCGCCGCCCTCGGCCGGAGCCTGGCGCGGCGAACGGGTGAGCATCCAGATGTGCTCGGGAGCGGCGTTGGCCGGATCCTCGAGCTCACCGCCTTCGTGGGAGATGTGCCAGACATTGCGGTCGCGGCTGTAAATCTTGGTAGTGGACTGCGCGATGGGGACGTTGTGCTTTGCGGCGTAGTCGATGGCGTCCTCGCGCGAGACGATGTCCCATTCGCGCCACGGAGCGATCACCGGCAACTGCGGGGCGAGCGCCTTATAGGTGAGCTCGAAGCGGACCTGGTCGTTGCCCTTTCCGGTGCAGCCGTGGGCCAGGGCATCGCAGCCGGTGGCGAGGGCGACCTCGACCTGGCGCTTGGCCAGCAGCGGGCGGGCGATGGAGGTGCCCAGCAGGTATTTGTGCTCGTAGACACCGCCGGAGCGGACCAGCCGCCAGAGGTATTCGGAGACGAACTCTTCGCGCATGTCGGCGACGTGGACTTCGGAGGCGCCGGTCTTGAGCGCTTTCTCCTCGATGCCGTCGAGCTCGCTCGGACCCTGGCCGATGTCGCCGCACACGGCCACGACCTCGCAGTGGTAGTTCTCTTTGAGCCAGGGGATGATGATGGAGGTGTCGAGCCCGCCCGAGTAGGCGAGGGCCACCTTTTTGGGTTGAATCATGTTGTTTGGATTTTACCTTTTGCCGCGAACGCCGGCGCCGCCTCCGTCAGGATAGCAGCATCAGCAGTAAAGCCTTTTGCGCGTGGAGGCGATTTTCCGCCTGATCGAAGACCGCCGAGCCGGGAGATTCCATCACTTCGCCGGTGACTTCCTGCCCCCGCTTGGCGGGAAGGCAGTGGAGGAAGACGGCGCCGGGATCGGCCTGGGAAAACAACTCCGAATTGACCTGGAACGGAGCGAAAACCGTCTGCCTGTGCGCCGACTCGTGTTCCTGGCCCATGCTGGCCCAGACGTCGGTATAGACGGCGTGGACGCCCGAGACGGCCTCGGAGGCATCGTCAAAAATGCGTACCGCGGCGCCTTCGGCGCGGGCCAGGGCGGAGGCCTGCGCGACGATGGAGGCGTCGGGTTTATAGCCGGCCGGGCTGGCGATATGGACGCTCATGCCCAGCCGGGTGAGAGTGAGCAAAAGCGAATGGGCGACGTTGTTGCCGTCGCCGACGAAGGCCAGAGTGAGGCCGCGGAGGCTGCCAAAGCGTTCGGCCAGCGTTTGGGCGTCGGCCAGGGCCTGGCAGGGGTGGTAACGGTCGCTCAGGGCGTTGACGACGGGCACGGAGGACCAGCGGGCGAGATCGTCGATGGTTTCCTGGGAGAAGGTGCGGGCAACGATGCCCTGCGTCCAGCGATCCAGATTCCGGGCCACGTCGGCCACCGGTTCGCGCTCGCCGATGGGGCCGTTGGAGACGACGGAATCGCCGCCCAGTTGTTTGATGGCCAGCTCGAAAGTCATGCGGGTGCGCAGCGACGGCTTTTCAAAAAGGAGAGCGAGGTAGCGGCCGGCCAGGGCGCGGCTGTA
>DAIDHC010000040.1 GCA_027452065.1 Bryobacterales bacterium | reverse complement strand
GACAGAGGCGGCGGTGGCAGTGTAAGCTGCAAGCGGGTGCGGCCGAGCTTACATCCATGGCAGTTGGTGTTGGGACTGGTGGCGGTGTGCGCCGCGACGCTGGGGCTGTTGTACTGGCTGAGGCAGGGGGCGGGCGGGACGCCGGAGGACATGCTGCAGTTCCTGCCGGGGACGGGGGCGACGGTTGTGTATGTGGACGTGGCGGCGCTGCGGACCACGGGGTTGCTGGACCTGGTGGCGGGGGCGCCGCAGGCGCAGGAGGCCGACTACCAAAAGTTTGTGAGCGAGACTCATTTCGACTACCGGAGCGACCTGGATGCGGCGGCGGCAAGCTTTACGGGCGGCGAGGAGTTTTTTCTGCTGCGGGGGCGGTTTCACTGGGCCGAGCTGATCGGATACGTGAGCCGGCAAGGCGGGGCGTGCGGGAAGGGGTTCTGCCAGATGGAAGGGAGCGCTCCGGACCGGAAGATTTCGTTTTATCCGGTGACGAAGGGGCTGATGGCGTTGGCGGTGAGCAAAGACAACGCGGCGGCGGCGCGGATCCGGCGGCGGGCTTCGAAGCTGGAGGGGCGGCTGCCGGGGGATCCGGCGTGGGTGTCGATTCCGGCGGAGAAGCTGAAAGGAGCTCAAGCGCTGCCGGAGCGGGCGCGGCCGTTTGCGCAGGCGCTGGACGGGGCACGGCAGGTGTTGATGACGCTGCGGGGCGAGGGCGGGGAGATGGCGGTGACGGTGAAGGTGGAGTGTAAGGACGGGTCGGCGGCGACGGTGCTGGAGGCGCAGTTGGAGGAGGCGACGGCAGGGCTGCGGGAATCGCTGGCGAGCGCGCACGAGGCGCCGGATCCGAAGGGCGTAACGGGGGTGTTGACGGCGGGCACGTTCCGGCGCGAGGGGAGCGTGGTGATGGGGGAGTGGCCGGTGCGGCGGGCGTTTCTGGAGGCGCTGGCCGGCGGCGGCGTGAACTGAATGGGGGAGCCGGCGCGGGGGGTGTTGTGCGTCGGGAACCTGGTGTGGGACACGCTGGCGCGGCCTGTTGGGGAGCCGTTGGGATGGAACGCGAGCCGGTGGGTGGCCTCGATCGAGCAGCATTTGGGAGGGAACGGGGCCAATACGGCGTACGCGGCGGCGAAGATGGGGGCGCGGGCGAGGATTGTGGGAGCGGTGGGCGGCGATGAGATGGGGCGGAGAGTGGCCGAAATGCTCGAAGGCGTGGGGGTGGACACGCGGTTTGTGGAGCGGGTGGCGGGGGCGACGGCGGCGACGGTGGCGCTGGTGAGGGCGGACGGGGCGCGGGCGCTGCTGCATGCGCCGGGAGCGAGCGAGGAGGCGTTTCGCGAGCCGCTGGCGTTGAGTGGGGAGATGGTGGCGGGATGCGGGCGGCTGCACGTGGGGAATCCGTTCGGGGTGCCGGGGCTGAGGAAGACGGCGCCGGAGATCCTGCGGCGGGCGCGGGCGGCGGGGCTGGAGACATCGCTGGACGCGGGGTGGGATGCGCGGGGGGAGTGGATGGCGGTGTTCGGGCCGTGCCTGGAGGCGGCGGGGACGGTGGTTGTGAACGAGGACGAACTGCGGCACCTGACCGGGAGTGAGGGACGGGCGGGCGCGGAGGCGATGCTGAAAGAGGGCGCGGGGCGCGTGGTGGTGAAGCGGGGGGCGCGGGGGTGCGCGGTTTACGAGGCGGGGGATGAGTTTGAGGCGGCGGGCTTCGCGGTGGAGGCGGTGGACACGACGGGGGCGGGCGATTGTTTCGCGGGAGCGTTTCTGGCGGGGCTGGCGAGGGGGATGGGGGCGCGGGAGGCGGCGCGGCTGGCGAATGCGGCGGGGGCGCTGAGCGTGACGGTGCTGGGAAGCGTGGCGGGGCTGAGGGGGTACGAAGAAACGATGGCGTGGATGAAGAACGAAGCGGCGGGGTAACCTTCGGGCGGCGGCGGGCGACGTATAATGAACGCCTATGCTGAGAAGAACCGCTCTCTCATTGTTATTGATGCTGACGGCCGCACCCCTGTTTCCGCAGGACCGGCCGGACCTGAAAGTGGTCAACCGGATCCGCAGCGAGGAGTTCGAGCATTCGCAGGTGATGGATACGCTGCAGATGCTGACCGACCGGTACGGGCCTCGATTGACGGCGTCGCCGGAGTACCTGGAGGCGGTGCATTGGGCCGAGGGGCGGCTGAAGGAATACGGGCTGGAGAACGTGAAGCTGGAGAAGTGGCCGTTCGGGCGGAGCTGGTCGCTGAAAGAGTTTTCGCTGGAGATGGTGGAGCCGCGTTATGCGTCGCTGACGGCGGCGCCGCTGGCCTGGTCGGAGGGGACCAAGGGAGCGGTGACGGGAGAGGCGGTGCTGGCGGTGCTGGGCACGGGGCGGATGCGGTACAACCTGAAGGCGAACCAGCAAGACATCGATAAATACGAAGCGAAGTGGAAGGGGCAGCTCCGGGGGAAGGTGGTGCTGATCTCGAAGATGACGGAGCCGAAGCCGTGGGCGGCGGCGCCGTTCACGCGCTACGACGAGAAGCAACTGGCGGAGATGGGGAAAGCGCCGGAGCCGTCGCCGAAGGTGAAGGTGGATGTGAACAACATCGAAATTCCGGACGATCCGGACGAAGCGCGGGCCTATATCCGGAGCCTGCCGGAGTCGGTGTTCGAAGATCTCTTCGATAAGTACCAGGACCAGAGGGCGAAGTTTCTGGAGTTCATGAAGAACGAGGGAGTGGCGGGTGTGATTCAGGCCGACGGGCGGGCGCACGCGGGGATGGTGTTTGCCGAATCGGCGGGGTCGTACAAGTCGAAGTACCCGCTGGCGCCGCCGACGTTTGTGGTGACGGCGGAGCAGTACAACCGGATGGCGCGGCTGATCGAGAAGAAGACACCGGTGAAAGTGCGGCTGAGCCTGAAGGCGGAGGCCTCGAGCGGGGACATCGATTCGTACAACATCACGGGCGAGATTCCGGGCGGGGCGAAGAAGGACGAGCTGGTGATGGTGGGGGCGCACTTCGACTCCTGGCACAGCGGGACGGGGGCGACGGACAACGGAGCGGGGAGCGCGGTGATGATCGAGGTGATGCGGATCCTGAAGGCGCTCGATTTGAAGATGGACCGGACGGTGCGGATCGCGCTGTGGAGCGGGGAGGAGCAGGGGCTGCTGGGATCGAAGGCGTACGTGAAGGAGCATTTCGGCGACCCGAAGACGATGAAGGTGACCGAGGCGCACGCGAAGCTGAGCGGGTATTTCAACCTGGACAACGGGACGGGGAAGATCCGGGGAGTGTATCTGCAGGGCAACGACGCGATGCGGCCGGTGTTTGAGCAGTGGCTGGCGCCGTTCCGGGACCTGGGAGTGAGCGAGATCTCGATCCGGAACACGGGCGGGACCGATCATCTGTCGTTCGACGCCGTGGGGCTGCCGGGCTTCCAGTTTATTCAGGACCCGATGGACTACGGCACGGTGACGCATCATTCGGACATGGACACATACGATCACATCCAGGCGGGCGATGAGATGCAGGCGGCGGCGGTGATCGCGTCGCTGGTGTATGACGCGGCGATGCGGCCCGAGATGCTGCCGCGGAAAGAGCTGCCGAAGCCGCAGGAAGAGCCGAAGGGAAAGATGGAGTCGAGGGCGGCGGCGGCGAGTTCCGGGCGATAATAAGCGGGGAGAACGAACAACCATGAAAGTTGGCGTATTTACGGCGCTGATGGCGCAGTTTCCTTTGGACAAGGTGCTGGAGAAGCTGCGGGCGCTGAACATCGACACGGTGGAGCTGGGCACGGGGAATTATCCGGGCGACCCGCACGTGAAGCTTTCGCTGCTGGAGAACGCGCGGGAGCTGAAGGAATTCAAAAAGAAGATGGAGGGCGAGGGGTTCACGATCAGCGCGCTGAGCTGCCACGGGAACGCGCTGCATCCGGACGCAGCGATCGGGAAAGCGCACGCGGAGGTGAGCAAGCGGACGATCCGGCTGGCGGAGAAGCTGGGCGTGCCGGTGGTGATCGACTTTTCCGGCTGCCCGGGCGACAGCGACAAGGCGAAGTATCCCAACTGGGTGACGTGCCCTTGGCCGCCGGATTTTCTGGACCTGCTGGACTGGCAGTGGGAAAAGAAAGTGATTCCATACTGGACGAAGCACGCGAAATTCGCCGCCGATCACGGAGTGAAGATCGCGGTAGAGATGCATCCGGGCTTCGTTGCCTACAGCCCGGAGACGATGCTGAGGCTGCGGGCGGCGGCGGGCAAGAACGTGGGAGTGAACTACGATCCGAGCCACATGTTCTGGCAGGGGATCGACCCGATCGCGGCGATCCGGGTGTTGGGCGACTCGATATTCCACGTGCACGCCAAGGACACGCAGATCTACACGCCGAACCTGCCGAAGACGGGCGTGCTGGACACCAAACGATACACGGACGAGAAGAACCGGAGCTGGATTTTCCGGACCGTTGGCTACGGGCACGCGTTCGGGTGGTGGAAAGAGTTCATCTCGACGCTGCGGATGTACGGCTACGACAACGTGCTGTCGATCGAGCACGAGGATACGCTGATGTCGCCGGACGAAGGGTTGACGAAGGCGGCGGCGTTTCTGCAGAGCATCGTAATTCGCGACAAGCCGACGGCGCCGTGGTGGGTATAGCGGCGGCGTAGAGGCGCGGGTCAGCGGCCGAACAGGGCGTGGACGGCGAGAAGCACGGCCACGCCCGTGGAGCCCATAATGACCTTCATGACGGTCCAGCTCCGGAGGGTTTCCGGAACCGAGAGGCCGAGGTATTCCTTGACGAGCCAGAAGCCGGCGTCGTTGACGTGGCTGATGGTTGTGCCGCCGCAGCAGACGGCGAGGACGATGATTTCCGGGCTGTAGCCGTTGACGTGCTTCATGAGCGGGGCGAGGATGCCGGCGGCGGTGACGATGGCGACGGTGGCCGAGCCCTGGGCGGCGCGAAGCAGGGCTGAGGTGAGGAAGCAGACGATGAGGGGGGAGACGGGGGCGGAGGCGAGGAGTTTCCCGGCGTAGGGGGCGACGCCGCAATCGACGATCACCTGTTTGAGGGCGCCGCCGCCGCCGATGATGAGCAGCAGGGTAGCGAGCGGGGAGAGCGAGAGGGTGGCGAGGCGGGTGACCTGGTCGAGCGAGAGTCCGCGGCGGAGGCCGAATAAGAACATGGCGGCGAGGGCGGCAAGCAGGAGCGCGGTGAAGGGGTGGCCGGTGAACTGCCAGAGGGCGGCGGCGGGGGCGTGGAAGTTGGTGGCGAGGGTGGAGGCGAAGATGAGGGCGACGGGGAGGATCAGAATGAAGACGACGGTGGCGACGGCGGGGGGCTGAGAGGTTGTGGCGGGCGAGGAGTCGCGGGCAGCGGCGGTGGAGAGGAAGGCGAGGCCGGCTGTGGGGAGGCGGCGGGCGATCCAGCCGCCATAGAAAATGCCGCCGAGGATGACGAGGGGGAGCGAGAGAGCGGCTCCCCAGAGGATGGTGAGGCCGAGGTCGGCGCCGAGGAGCTGAGCGGCGACGGCGGGAGCCGGATGCGGGGGGACGAGGGCGTGGGTGACGGTGAGGGCGGCGGCGATGGGGAGGCCGAACAGGAGCAGGGGGCGTTTGGATTCGCGGGCGAGGCTCCAGGCGATGGGAGCGAGGATGATGAAGCCGACCTCGAAGAAGACGGGGAGGCCGACGAGGAAGGCGGCGGTGAGGACGGCCCAGGCGGCGCGGCGGCTGCCGAAGCGGAGGAACATCCAGCCGGCCAGAGCGGCGCCGCCCCCGGAATGCTCCATGAATTTGCCGAGGATGGCGCCGAGGGCGACGACGACGGCGATGAAGCTGAGGGCGTCGCCGAAGCCGGCCTGGATGGAATTGAGAACCTTGAGCGGAGGCATGCCGGCGGCGAGGCCGAGGGCGATGGAGCTGATGAGAAGAGCGAGGAAGGCGTGGAGGCGGCCGGCCAGGATGAGGACGAGCAGGAGGGCGATGGCGGCGAGAGTAATGGCGAGAAGATAGGGACCGTGGGGCACGGGAGCGAGTATATCGAGTTGGGGGAGCGGATCAGGCGAAGGACTGGAGGAGGCCGCGGATATAGCCGAAGGCGAAGGCGAAGGCCTGGTGTCCGCCTTCATCGCCGGGGATCTGGGGGACGTGATCGGGCATGAGCATGCCGTCGTAGCCGACTTCGGCGTAGGCGCGAAGGGCGGCGGGCATGTCGACGTCGCCGGCATCGGGGAAGGTTTCTTCGAACTTGAGGAAGCGGCCGCGGATGTTGCGGAAGTGGACGTTGAAGATTTTTTTGCGGGAGCCGAAGTAGCGGATGACGTCGAGGATTTCGCGGCGGGGGTCGCGGAGCATTTCCGAGACGGTGCCCTGGCAGAAGTTGAGGCCGTGATAAGGACTGGGGGAGATTTCGATGAAGCGCTTGAGGCC
>DAIDHC010000039.1 GCA_027452065.1 Bryobacterales bacterium | reverse complement strand
GAAGGAAAGGAGTTTCTGGCCGGCTACTGGATTGTGGATGTGGAGAGTCCGGAGAGGGCGTATGCGATTGCCGCGCAGGCGTCGGCGGCGCCAGGGCCGGGCGGGGCTCCGATGAACATGCCGATCGAGGCGAGGCCGGTGATGAGCGGACCGCCGCCGGAATTTCTTTAACGCGGGAAAGGGAGGGTTCGCTGGAGGAATTCGCCGAGAGGCTGCTGCGGGACATGGCGCCGCAGGTGCTCGGGGTACTGGTGCGCCGATTCCGGGATTTCGCCGCTGCCGAGGACGCGGTTCAGGAGGCGCTGGTGGCGGCGGCGTTCCAGTGGCCGCGGGAAGGAGTTCCGGAGAACCCGCGCGGGTGGCTGATCCAGGTGGCCAGCCGGAGGATGACGGACCAGGTGCGCAGCGACGCGGCACGGCGGAGGCGGGAAGTCGCGGCGGCGGCGAGGGGGCAGGTGGCGCCGGAGGCCGGGAGGGAGGATGCGGGGGAGCAGGACGACACGCTGATGCTGTTATTACTGTGCTGTCATCCGGCGCTCACGCCGTCGTCGACGATTGCCCTGACGCTGCGCGCCGTGGGAGGCCTGACGACGGCCGAGATCGCGCGGGCCTTCCTGGTGCCGGAGGCGACGATGGCGCAGCGGATCAGCCGGGCCAAGCAGAGTATCAAGGCGTCGGGCGTGCCGTTTCGCATGCCGGAAGGGGAGGAGCGCGGCGTGCGGTTGCGGGCCGTGCTGCACGTGCTGTATCTGATTTTTAACGAGGGATACACGGCGAGCGCGGGCGCCGAGCTGCGCCGGCCGGAGCTGTCGGCAGAGGCGATCCGGCTGGCGCGGATGGTACATAAGCTGCTCCCGGAGGATGGCGAGGCGGCGGGATTGCTGGCACTGATGCTGTTGACCGACGCGCGCCGCGCGGCGCGTACCGGGCCGGACGGGGAGTTGATTCCGCTCACGAAGCAGGATCGGGCTTTGTGGGATCGCGGGCAGATTGCGGAAGGGATCGGGCTGCTGAGCGCGGCGTTGCCGAAGGGGCCGGCGGGCGCGTATCTGCTCCAGGCGGCGATTGCGGCGGTTCACGACGAAGCGGCGCGGCCCGAGGACACGGACTGGCCGCAGATTCTGGCGCTGTATGAGTTGCTGCTGGGCCTTTCGGGCAATCCCATGGTGGCGCTGAACCATGCCATTGCGGCGGCGATGGTGGGCGGGCCGCGGAAAGGGCTGGAACTGCTGGAGGCGCTGGAGGCCGACGGGCGGCTGGCCGGGCATCATCGCCTGGACGCGGTTCGAGGGCACCTGCTGGAGATGGCGGGAGAACACGCGAGGGCGGTGGAGTGTTACCGGGCCGCGGCGGGGCGAACGACGAACCTGCCGGAGCGGAATTACCTGTTGGGGCAGGCGGCGCGGCTGAGCGAGGGCGCGGCGGGGACATAGAGGGCTACGCTAGGCGGGGGGATGCGCCGGTGATACGGGACAGGTGTAGGGTCTTGGGCCGAGAGGGGCGGGCTTGAGGCGGGGTGTCGTTACCGCCTAAAGATGGACCACGGGAATGACGATGGAAGAGTGTGAGGCACCGGAAGACGCTGGTTTGGTTTGGGATTTGGCTGGCATGCGGGATGGTGTGGGGGCAGAGTGCGGTAGTGGCTCCGAAGACGGGGCAGAAGGTGGTTCCAGCCGAGCCGGGTGAGGTGACGCCTCCGGCTCCGGTGGCTGATATTCCGAAGACGCAGATTGAATCTTCGCTCGAACAGCAGAGGGCATCCGTGCGGCGGCAGGCAGGGCTGCCGGAAGACAAACAGGACGCCTTTTTTATGGTTCCGTTTCCTCCGCTGCCGCCGGTGGCGGGAGTGGCGGAGGCGGACTGCGATCCGATGCCGGACAAGGATCTGAAACCGTTGGCCGAGACGGCGGCGGTGAAACAGGGCTTGAAGCCGGAACTGGTGGAGGCTGTGATTGCGCAGGAATCGGGGGGCAAGCCGTGCGCGGTGTCGGTGAAAGGCGCGATGGGGCTGATGCAACTGATGCCGGAGACGGCGAGCGAGATGGGCGCGACCGACCCATTCGATCCGGCGCAGAACGTGACGGCGGGTGTGAAGTATCTCAAGCAACTTCTGGACAAGTACCACGGCGATCAGGCGCTGGCGTTGAGCGCATACAACGCGGGGCAGAAGCGGGTGGACGATGCCGGGGGTGTGCCGGATCTGGCCGAGACGAAGAACTATGTGGGGGCGATTCAGAGCAAGGCGGCGGCGGGCGCGGGCGGGGCGGCGAGTGGAGGGGCGGCGAGTGTGGGGGCGGGAGCGGCGCCTAAGAGCCCGTAATGAGTTGGGGTTGGAGACTGAGGGCGGGCAGTAAGGCGCTTTGCGATTCAAGGGGAAACGGAAATCTGCCGATAGAAACCTTGTTAGGCGTCGTGGCTCCGCGGGAGGGTCCATCCGAGGGTGTTCGCGGCGCCGTTTGAAACACATGCCGACACAACGACGGGAAGTCAACACCAGCATCGGATCAACAGAAAACGTGGCCACTCTGCCCAGTGGAGACACGTCCCAGTCGATCCTGATTGTCGATGCTATGGAGGGGAACCGCAAGTCATTGCGGGCGATGCTGCGAGCGTCGCGCTATCGGATTCTGGAGTGCCGTGAGGCGAGGGAAGCGCTGGACGTGCTCAGCGAGGAGAGGGTGGACCTGATCATCGCATCGGCGTCGCTGCCGGGGATGTCGGGGCTGGAATTGTGCCGTTGGCTGAAAGCGAATCGGCATACGCAGTTGACGCCGGTGCTGGTATTGACCAACGTGCGGGACTCGGCGAATGAACTGGAGGCGATCGCCTCGGGGGCGGACGAGCTGTTGAGCCGGCCGCTGAATTCCGAACTGGTGCGGGCGCGGGTGGCCTCGATGCTGCGGACCAAGAGCATGACGGATTCGCTCGAGAAGGCCGAATCAATCCTGTTTGCGCTGGCGCAGGCGGTGGAGCAGCGGGATCATTACACGGGCGAGCACTGCCATCGGATGGCGGTATACAGCGTAGCGCTGGGCAAGGCCGCGGGGGTGACGCCGGCCGACCGGCTCGCGCTATACCGGGGTGGGTATCTGCACGACATCGGAAAGATCAGCATTCCAGACAACGTCCTGTTCAAGCCGGGACCGCTGAGCCCGCAGGAGTGGGTCGTGATGAAGCGGCACACGATCAAGGGCGAGGAGATCTGCCGGCCGATGAAGAGCCTGGCGTCGGTGCTGCCGATCATCCGCCATCATCACGAGCGATGGGACGGGACCGGCTATCCGGATGGCCTGCGGGGCGAGGAAATCCCCGTGTTGGCCCGAATCCTGCAAGTGTGCGACGTTTATGACGCCTTGACGAGCGCGCGATGCTACAAGGCGGCGATGACGCACGACGAGGCGGCGGAGGTACTGAAAGAAGAATCGCGGCGCGGATGGCGGGATCCGGCGATGGTGGAGCTGTTTCTGGACACTTGCCGGCACTCCTTCCCGGGGATCATGGTTCCGGCGGTACGGGAGCTGTCAGGGATGCTGTCGATGCATCATTCTATTTCGGACGTGGGATTCGAGGTGGCGGTATAGGCGTCGTGCCAAAATAGTGGCCGGCGTGACGGACACGAAGGCGGCGCGGGAGGAGACCGGGAAGGCGTTCGCGGTGCTGGCGGCGGAGATATCGCAATGCCGGCGCTGCCCGAGGCTGGTGGAGTACCGGGAGCGGATGGCTCGGGAGAAGCGCCGGGCCTACCGGGACTGGGACTACTGGGGGCGGCCAGTGCCGGGTTTTGGAGACCCCGACGCGCGGCTACTGATCATCGGCCTGGCGCCGGCGGCGCATGGAGCCAACCGGACCGGGCGGATGTTCACCGGAGACCGGTCGGGCGACTTTCTGTACCGGGCGCTGTACGAAACTGGATTCGCATCGCAACCCGAAAGCAGGAGCCGGGAAGATGGGCTGCGGCTCACCGGCGCCTACATCGGAGCGGCGGCGCGATGCGCACCTCCCGACAACCGGCCGTCGCGGGACGAGATGGCGGCCTGCCGCGGGTATCTGGAGCGCGAGATCGCGCTGCTCAAAAATCTTACGGTGGTGGTGGCACTGGGGCGGATTGCCTTCGACACTTATCTGTCTGTGCTGCGCGACCGTCGGGGAGAGGCAATTCGGCCGGCTCCGCACTTTGCCCATGCCGCGGTGTTCGATGCCGGGCCGGAGTGGCCGCTGCTGATCGCCTCCTACCATCCCAGCCAACAGAACACTTCGACGGGACGCCTGACGCTGGCGATGCTGACCGGCGTATTCGAGACAGCGCGGGCGGCGCTCACCGGGCGGGGCGGGAACACGAGCGCCGGCACGGCTGCGACAGCCGGCGAGCGCCGGCGCGACGTGTAGAGAGAACACGAGGGGAGCGGTGGGCGCGCGTGCGGACGCGACCCGGATTCCGGACGTGGTCGAAGCCGAGGGTGCCCGGTGCGGGCCCGGAGACGGCCCGTCGAGAGGATCAAACTACGAGGGCGGCTTTGCCCAGAACGCGGCGGCCGGAGAGTTCGGCAAGCGCGGCTGGGGCTTGAGAGAGCGGGAAGCGCAAGGAAACGACCGGGCGGAGGGAGCCTTGCGCGTATAGCGCCAACAGAGCGGCGTGGGCCTGGGCGGGATAGGCGGGGTGGAGCTGCACGTAGCCTCCCCAGACGGCGCCGACAACAGAAATGTTTTTGAGCAGGATCCGGTTGGCGGCGATGGAGGGGATTCGGCCGGAGGCGAAGCCGACCACCAGCAGGCGGCCGCCGGGGGCGATGCATTTGGAGGACAGGTCGAAGATGTCGCCGCCAACCGGATCGAAGATGACGTTGGCGCCGGCGCCGCCGGTGATGGTTTTCACTCGGTCGGGCCAGGATGGCTCGGTGTAGAGCAGCGTTTCATGGGCGCCCTGGGCGCGGGCGAAATCGAGCTTGGAAGCACTTCCGGCCGTCGCGATGACGCGGGCGCCGAGGGCGCGGCCGAGTTGGATGGCGGCCATGCCGACACCGCTGGCTCCGGCGTGGACCAACAGCCATTCGCCGGGCTGGAGAGCGGCCCTGTCAACGAGGGCGAAATAGGAAGTCTGGTAGACGATCGGGAACGCCGCGGCCTCGGGAAAATCCAAGCCGCCAGGGATGGGAAAACAATGTCCGGCGGGGGCGAGCGCGGACTCGGCATAGCCGCCGTGGGGGACTATGGCGAGCACCGGTTCGCCGGCCGAAAAGCCGGAGACGCCGGGGCCACAGGCATCGACGACGCCGGAGACTTCGGCGCCCGGGGTGAAGGGGAAGGGCGGCTTGTATTGGTACTTTCCCTGAATCTGAAGAATGTCGAAGAAATTGAGCGCGGCGGCGCGGACGCGGATCCGAACCTGAGAGGGGCCGGGCTCAGGCAGCGGCAGATCGTCAAAACTCATTGCTTCCGGTTCTCCCCACGCATGCACTTGCCAGGCTCGCATGCTTTCGTTGATAGCAGATTCCAGCCCGGGGGTGCGAGGGACGGCGCGGCGGTGCGGGCAATGACACCCGGCCGGCGCCGCCGCGTGGGCGATTGGGCCGGACCGGTGCAGCGATGCGGGCGATGAGGCCGGGCCGGGGCGGCGGTGTGGGGCGATGAGGCCGGGTCCGCGCGCCGGCGCGGCGGTGCTGGGGCGATTGGACCGGGCCAGGGCGGCGGTACGGGCGATGAGGCCGAGTGCTGGGGCTATGAGGCCGGGTCCGCGCGCCGGTGCCGCCGAGCGGGGTCCTGCGGCCGGGTTGCCTGGAGACGGACACTCGCGCCGCTTTGGTCGGAGGCCCGCGGGCGCGGCGTAGCGGTCCGCTGCAAGGCGGGCCGGCGACCCGCGCGGACGACGGAAGCTCGCCGTGCCGACGTCGCCGCAATGCGGTCGCCGTGCCAGGCTCGCGGGATCGTGTTCGGCCATGGTGTCCGGGTAAGATAGGAGTTCGGGCCCATTCGTTGTCCATCGCTCCCAGCACGCAGCCTTATCTTCGCCCGCCGTCCCAGCCGGCGCGGGCGCGGCGGGTTTGGGCGCCGACGCTGCGCTACTGGATGCAGACCGAGGTTCATGTTTACGCCATGGCCGTGGCGGTGAGCATCTTGCTGGCGATGGTTCCGTTTCTCATCGTGATGGTGTCCATCTGCGAGCATGTTCTGCGATGGCGCATGGCGACCGACGCGATTTATTTCGCGCTTCGGGATTTGTTCCCGGGTGACATCGGGGCATTCATTGAAAGAAACCTCAGGGCTTCAGTGGGTCAGCGGCCGTTTCAGTTCGTTTCGCTGGCGCTGCTGCTGTTCACCGCCAACGGCATTTTCGTGCCGCTGGAAGTGGCGCTGAACCGGATCTGGGGGTGCCGCGAGAACCGCAGCTATGTGCGCAATCAACTCTTGAGTCTGGGGCTGATTTTCCTGTGCGGGAGCCTGTTCCTGCTGTCAATTACGATGACCGCGTTAAACGAGCGCTTCGTCCAGGAAATGTCGGGCACGAGCGGGTTTCTGGCGAAGCTGCTGGCTTTTGCGACGTTCAAGATTGCCGCCGTTCCGGTTTCGATTCTGATGCTGTTCTTTGTATACTGGCTGCTGCCGAATTGCAAGGTTCCCGTGCTGGCGAGCCTGAAAGCGGCGATCTGGGTGGGATTGCTGCTGGAGGTGATCCAGTATGGAAATATCGCCCTGTGGCCGTGGCTGCGAGTGAAGATGACGGCGGAGTACGGTCCGTTTGCCTACTCGGTGACCATCGTGCTGTACGGGTTTGTGGCGGCAATGATGGTGCTGGCCGGGGCGGAGTGGACGGCGCGGGGTGCGGGGCCTCGGGGCGAGACCCCGATTGCGAGTCCGTCCTGAAGCGGATAGACTCTTGTTAAATCATAGTAAGTAAGAAGGAGTTTGCCATGCCGGATTTCCAGGACATCACACGACGGGACGTAATCAAGACAGCCGCAGCGGCCGGAGCGGTGGCCGCGGTGGCCGGCTTCGAGGCGCCGGGCATCCAGACGGTGAAGGCGGCCAACGACACGATCGCCTACGGCGTCATCGGCACCGGAGGCCGGGGCTCATATCTGCTGAAGCACCTGCTGAATGTGAGCAACGGGCGATGCGTGGCCGTGTGCGACATCCAGCAGGATAAGCTGGACCGGGCGGCGGACATCATCGGCACCAATCCGGCGAAGTACAAAGACTACCGGGAGCTGCTGGCGGACAAGAACGTCGAGGCGGTGATCATCGCGGTGCCGCTGTTTGCGCACTTTCCGGTCACCCGGGACGCACTCGATGCCGGCAAGCAGACCTTCTGCGAGAAGAGCATCGTGTTTACGCCTTACGAGGTGCACGCGCTGCGGGCGCTGGCGGCCCAGCATCCCAAGCAGGTGCTGCAGGTGGGCCTGCAGAGGCGCTACAGCAAATTCTACGCGCTGGCCAAGGAGATGGTGGACAAAGGTATGCTCGGCGATGTGACGCATATCCACGCGCAGTGGCACCGCAATCCCGGCTGGGTGATGAACGGGTTCAACTGGCGGCTGTACCGGGATTATTCAGGAGGGCTGGCGGCGGAGCTTGCTTCGCACCAGATCGACGTGGCGGACTGGATTTTCGGCTCTGGGCCGGAGTATGTCATCGGCGTTGGCGGGCTGGATACGTGGAAGGACGGGCGGGATGTATACGACAACATCCAGCTCATCTACAAGTACCCGAAGAACCAGAAGCTGGTGTACAGCTCGATCACGACCAACGCGCATCTGCCTTACCTGGGAGGAACGAGGCCGGAGTTCGGGGAACTGATCATGGGCACGGGTGCGGCGCTGGAGATCACGGTAGGCGACGGGCAGAGCACCATGCCGACGGGGCTGTGGTACAAGGAGCCGCATCATGTGGCGGCCAAGCCGGCGGGCGGCAAGGAGGGCGCGGCGGCGGCCGGGGCGAGCTACGCGCTGACGGCCGGCTCGAAGGGGCTGCCGCTGCTGCTGGACAGCGACCAAATATCGGGTGACGATGGGTTCCTCACGCGGGAGATGAAGTTTGCGCGGCGCTGGCTTTACAGCAAAGGCGTGATGACGTCGGACGAGGACGTGAATCCAGTGGAGACGGAGCTGACGGCGTTCTTCAATGATGCTAAAACCGGTGGGCATCCAAAGGCCGACGTGGAAGTGGGGCTGAGGGATTCGACGGCGGTGATTCTGTCCAACCTGTGCATGCAGGAGGAGCGGCGGGTGTACTTCAACGAGATCGACAAGATGGGCGCGGACGGGAAGCCGGACCAGTATGCGGCCGATTTCGCCAAGAGGGACGCGAGCTACCGTCAGTCCCTGGCAAACAAGAAGAAAGTGAACGCTTAGGACCGGACGCATGGGGGAAACCAGGTACCGCGGCCGGAAGGCCGTGACGGTGGAGAACGAGCGTCTGCAGGTGACGGTGCTGGTGGAGGGCGGGCACATCGCCGAGATCCGGGACAAAGCGACGGGCGTGAACCCGCTGTGGACGCCGCCGTGGCCGTCGATCGAGCCGTCGAGCTACCGGCTGAGCGAGCATCCGGAATACGGCAACGACGCCGAGAGCAAGCTGCTGGCGGGGATCATGGGACACAATCTGTGCCTGGACCTGTTCGGGGCGCCGTCGGAGGAAGAGGCGTGGGCGGGCATGACCGTGCACGGTGAGGCGTCGGTGGTCCCCTACGAGATCTCCTCGGGCACGAGCGCGTTGATTGCGCGGGCCACTCTTCCCGTCGCGCGGCTGCGGTTTGAGCGCGTCGTGCGGCTGGAGGGGCGCTCGGTGCGATTCACCGAGACCGTGGAGAACCTGTCTTCGGCCGATCACCCCGCGGCCTGGACGCAGCACGTGACGCTGGGGCCGCCGTTTGTGGAACGGGGCGCGACGGTGTTCCGGGCTCCCGTGGCGCGCTCGTATTCGCTCGACCCGGAAGGGGAGATCGGTTGGCCGATGTCGGCGGACGGCGGCAGGGATCTCCGCGTGTATCCGTCGGAGGCGCCGACGGGCGGCTTCCACACGCACCTGATGGCGCCGGGGCCGGAGGCGTATTTTGTGGCGTATTCGCCGCGCGCGCGGATGGCGTTCGGCTACGTGTGGAAGCGGGATGATTTTCCTTGGCTGGGGGTGTGGGAGGAGAATCATTTGCGGCTGCAGCCGCCGTGGAACGGCGAGACGACAACATGGGGGATGGAGTTCGGGGCGTCGCCGCTGCCCGAGAGCCGGCGAAAAATGATCAGCCGGAACGGGCTGTTTGGCGCGCAGGGGTACCGTTGGATTCCGGCGCGGGCAAGCGTGCAGGTGGAATACGTGGCGTTTCTGCAGCCGGCTGAGTCAATCCCCGAGTGTCCGAAGGAAATTCAGATCGACGTTTCCGCCTGAGATCACGGCTCCGACGCGCTTGCAGCCGGGCGGTAGCTTTCCGGCCAGAAGCGCGGCGGCGGTGACGGCGCCGCTGGGCTCGGCGAGGATTTTCATGCGCGTGAGCAGAAACTTCACGGCGCGGCGGATGTCGTCTTCCCCGGCCAGCAGAATGTCCTCAACCAGGCGCTGGATGATGGCGAAGGTGAGCGCGCCAGGCGTAGTTGCCATGAGGCCGTCGGCCGATGTGACGGGCATCGGGATCTCGACGCGGTGGCCGGCGTGGAGAGACAGGTAGGTATCGTTGGAGGCTTCGGGCTCGGCGCCGAAGATGCGAAGCGAAGGGCGGAGGGCGCGGGCGGCGATGGAGCAGCCGGCCAGGAGGCCGCCGCCGCCGACGCAGACGACCATCGCGTCGAGATCGGGCACTTCATCGAGCAGTTCGAGGGCTACGGTTCCCTGGCCGGCGATGGTCCAGGGGTGGTCGTAGGGCGGCGCGAGAGTGGCGCCGGTCTCAGCCGCGATTTTCCGGCCGATGGCTTCGCGATCCTCTTCGGCGCGATTGTAGGTGACGACGCGGGCGCCGTAGCCGCGGGTGGCTTCGATTTTCGCGCGCGGGGCGTCGGAGGGCATGACGATGGTTGCCGGTACGCCGGCGGCCGCCGCGGCGATCGCGACTGCCTGGGCGTGATTGCCCGAAGAATAGGTGACAACTCCACGCGGGAGATCCGCGGCCGGGATGGAGAAGACAAAATTCGCGGCGCCGCGAATTTTGAATGCGCCTCCGCGCTGGAAGTTTTCGCACTTGAAGAAGACCTCGGCGCCCACCAGCGCGTTAAAGGTGCGCGAGGTCATCACGGGCGTGCGGTGGGCGATGGGTGCGATACGCGCGGCGGCGGCGCGGATGTCGTCCAGAGTCACTTCGCTCATGGGGTCACATCCAGTTCGACGATCGTGTCGATGGGATCGCGGGGAGCCGCGGGGAGGCGGAGAAGCGTCGCGCCGTCCACCTGAACGGTGGCCACGGAAGCGCCGCCGGGGAAGAGGCGTGCCGAGCGGACTTGGGCGAGCTTGGGAAGCGCGAGCACGGGGTCGGGCCAGTCCAGGATGTGGATGAAGACGCGATTGCCTTTGCGCGTGGAGACGCCCCAGTTGCGCGGGGGCACGGGTCCGCCGCGGGTTCCGTAGACGGCGTCGCCGTTGCGTGCGAGCCATTTCCCCATGGCCTGGAGGCGATCGGCGAACTCCTGGGGTATTGTGCCGTCGGGGCGCGGGCCGATGTTCAGCAGGAAATTGGCGTTGTTGCCGGAGGCGCGCACCAGATACTGAATGAGCTGGCGGGTGCTCTTGAAGTGCTGGTCGCTGCTGCTGTAGCCCCAGGAATTATTGATCGTGTCGCAGGTCTCCAGCGGCAGCGAGCCGATGACGGAGTTCTGGTTGAACTCCTGGGTGCTCTGGCCCGGGAGATCCTTCTCGAACATCTGGAAATCCTCACCGTCGAAGGGCTTGCGGTGGTGGTTGCTGCCGATGAGCGCGGCGGGCTGCAAAGAGTGGATGAGGGAGTAGGTTTCCGAGAGCCGCCAGTCGGCCGAAGGCTTGTCCCACATTCCGTCGAACCAGACGCCGGCGATGGGGCCGTAGCCGGTGAGGAGCTCGCGAAGCTGGGCGTTCATGTAGTCGAGGTAGCGGTTGAAATCGCCGCCGGGAGGACGCAGGGAGAAGTGGCCGGTCTGGCCGAGGGGGAAGTAGTCGGGGTTGTGCCAGTCGAGCTGCGAATGGTAGAGGAAGAGCTTGACGTTCTGGCGCTTGCACTCGTCGGCGAGCATCTTCACGACGTCGCGGTGATAAGGCGTGGCGTCGACGATGTCCCAGCGGCTTTGATGGGTGCCCCACATGGCGAAGCCGTCGTGATGCTTGGAGGTGAAGGTGATGTAGCGCATGCCGGCTGAACGGGCGAGCGCGACCCAGGCGGCGGGATCGAACTTGACGGGGTTGAACCGCGGAGCGAGCTTCTCGTATTCGACGACGCTCATCTTGTGGTTGTTCATGACCCATTCGCCGTCGCCGAGGACGCTGTAAACGCCCCAGTGG
>DAIDHC010000038.1 GCA_027452065.1 Bryobacterales bacterium | reverse complement strand
GTCCGGCCAGTGGAAGGACGGCGTGAGGTCCTGGAGTTGAGCGGGGGTCAGCTCGTGGAAGAGGTTGTGAGGATTGCGGCGCTCGACGCGGGTGAGGCTGGCGCGGGCGAGATCGGTTTCAATGGCCAGGATGGTGATCGCCTGGGCGCCTGCCAGGCCCGGCGATTCGCCGGTGAGAGTGAGCATGCGCGCGACGTGGCTGCGGTATTTCCGGCGGATTTCCTCGGACTTGGCGTCTATTGTGACGTAGTAATCGCGGTCCGGAAGGCCGAGTCCGCCGGCGCCCGCAAAGGCGATGATGCGCGACGAATTCGCGAAATCCTGGCTGGAATAGAAGTGGAACATGGTGCCGCCGGAAACCGAAAGATGGAGGCGGGCGAGCAAGGCCGGAATTTCGGCGCGGGACTTGAGGGCGGCGATTTCCTCGAGAGCGGGCTGAAGAGGACGGACGCCGGCGCGCTCGATGGCCGGGGTGTCCATGCAGGCGTGAAAGTAGTCGCCGATTTCGGTTTCGACGAGGCTGCGGCGGGGATCGGGCTTGGCGGCTTCCTCCAGAATGCCCCAGAGATAGCGAAGGTTGTCTTCTTCGAGCTTCGTATAGACATCCCAGCTCGACTGGTCGGCGGGGATGGGGTTTTTCCGGATCCAGTTGCCGCAGGCGTAGCGGTAGAAATTGACGCACGGATCGACTGAGCGGTCCATGAAAGAAGTGTCGAGGCTGGGGCTGTACGGGAGGGCGGTGAGAGGCGTTTCCGGAGCCTGGGCGAACAGAACGGCGGCGGGAGACAAGACGAGGAGGAGAAACAGAGACCTCACTCTGCCATGGTAGACGAGGCGGGCGGGCGCCTGCAGGTTCAGATGGCTTCGAGTTCTTCTTCGAGCAACTGTTTCTGATAGAGGTCGGCGTAGTAGCCGCCGGCGGCGACGAGCTCGGCGTGGCTGCCCTGCTCGACGATCTCGCCGTGTTCGAGAACGAAGATGCGCGAGGCCTGGCGGACGGTGGAGACGCGGTGCGAGATGAGGATGGTGGTGCGGCCGCGCATCATCGCGGCCAGCGCCGTGAGGATGCGCTCCTCGGTGATGGTATCGACGCTCGATAGCGCGTCGTCGAGGATGAGGATGGAGGGGTTGCGGAGCACGGCGCGGGCGATGGCGACCCTCTGTTTCTGGCCGCCGGAAAGAGTGAGTCCGCGCTCCCCGATGACGGTTTCGAGACCGAGGGGGAACGAGGCGAGATCGGGGCCGAGGCCGGCCAGCGCGGCGGCGTTTTCAATGGCCTCGCGGGGAGCGTTGGGAACGCCCCAGGCGATGTTTTCGGCCAGCGTGGCGCTGAACAGGAAGGTTTCCTGGGGAACGAAACCGATGTGGCGGCGGAGGTCCTCCGGGTCGAGCGCGGTGAGCGGGACGCCGTCGAGAAGCACTCGGCCGGAGGTGGGATCCAGGAGGCGGGGGATGAGGCTGACGAGGGTGCTTTTGCCGCTGCCGGTGTGGCCGACGATGGCGACCGTCGAGCCGGCGGGGATGAGCAGGTCGACGCCGTCGAGGGCGCGGGCTTCGCCGAAGCGGACCTGCACGCGCTCCATGCGGATTTCGCCGCGCAGGGGCTCGGGCACGGCCACGGGCGCGGCGGGCGGAGCGATGGTGGGAGTCTCCTCCATGAGCTGGGCGATGCGGTCCCAGGAGGCGGTGCCGCGCTGCATCAGGTTCACCACCCAGCCGAGGGCGATCATCGGCCAGACGAGCGTGCCCATGTAGGTGTTGAACATCACGAAATTGCCGAGCGTGATGCGATGGCGGAGAAGCTGGGCGCCTCCGGCCCAGAGCACGATGATGAACGTCAGGCTGATGAGCGCCTGGAGCAGAGGCATGAACAGCGAAGAGAGGCGGGCGAGGCCGACGTTTTCGCGGATGTAGTCGAGATTGAGCTCCTCGAAGCGGTGCAGCTCGGCGGCTTCCTGGGCATAGGCGCGGACCACGCGGACGCCGGAGAGGTTCTCCTGGACGCGGCTGCTGATGTCGGAGAACATGGCCTGGATTTTCTCGAACCGGTCGTGGATGCGGCTTCCGAAATAGACGACGGCGAGGCTGACCAGCGGGGCCGGGAGAAGCGCGATCCAGGTGAGCCGCCAGTCGGTGGAGGCCATGACGGCGATGGAGAAGATGAAGGTGAAGATGGTTTCGGTCCAGTACATCACGCCCGGGCCGAGCATCATGCGGACGGCGTTGAGGTCGTTGGTGGCGCGGGCCATGATGTCGCCGGTGCGCGAGCGGGAATAGAAATCCGGGGAAAGGCGGACCAGGACGGCGTAGAGCTGGTTGCGGATATCGTACTCGACATCGCGGGAGATGCCGATCAGGATGACGCGCATCCAGTACTGGAAGAGGCCTTTGGCGAGGGAGAGAGCGACCAGCAGGGCGGCGAAGCCGGTGAGGGACTCCAGGCGGAAGCCGTGCGTGAGCGAGTCGACGCCGCGGCCGATGACGAAAGGCAGCGCGGCGCTGAAGGCGTCCTTGAGCAGGAGGGCGCCGAGGCCGAGGAAGACGCCGCGGCGCTGCCGCCAGAGATAAGGACTGAGTTGGACGATTGCCTTGCGCATGGGCTGTTCAGACGCCAAACCACGTGGCGACCGTCTTCATCCATTCCAGCAGAAATGTCTTGCGGCCCTCGCGGGAGTGCCACCAGCCATCGGGGGTGAAGTTGTCGTCCGGGGCGGCGACGAAGCGGAAATCGATGCCCGAGTGGAGGCCGCGGAAATCGAGGGCGGAGCGATGGGTGTGGTAATCGCTGGTGACGATGTCGGCGCGGGTCACACCCAATTGTCGCAGCCTGCCGACGACGAGCCGGGCCTCTTCCATCGTCGAGGTGGCGTGGTGGGGCAGGGGAACGAACCAGGCTCTTGGATAGCCGAGGCGGGTGATGTAGCGGATGGCCATATCGCACTCGTACTCGCCGTACTGGGGGCCGGGGCCGCTGACCAGGACTTGAGGGACGAAGCCTTGGCGGACGAGATCGGCGGCACGGCGGATGCGGTTGCCCGTGTAGTCGCCGGCGAGAACGATCGCCACCGGCGCGTGGATGGGAGGCTCGGCCTGGACGAGCGCGGATCCCAGCAAGGTGAGCCAGAACTTTCCGAGGATTACGGAGACCAGGAGTAAGGCGAGAATGGCGGCGAGCGCGATGCGCCGGGTGCGGCTCACGGGCGCGGCCTCATCGGGGCGTTATTCGTCTTCCGGAGGACTGTTCGGCTCGAGGTGGCCGACGGATTTGAGCTGGTGGAAGAGGCGCTCGACTTCGGCTTCATCCTCGGCGAGCAGGAGCGGACGGGCGCGGGGACGCTCCTCGGCCGGGACGCCCCAGAACTCGCGGTAGGGGACGCCGTCGATGTTGGCGCTGCGAGCCATGAGGCGGATGTCGTGGAGGAGGGCTTCGCGCGAGTCGCGGCCGCCGGCGTGGATGACCAGCGTTTCCTCGTGGTTGGCCAGTTGGAGGCGGACGATGAGCGGGATGTCGGCGAGCGTGCGCACCTGGCAGATTTCGTCCCAGGGAATGCGGCGGCGGCTTTGGATGAGATGAGTATCGCCGATCTCGACGGCGGGGACGAGGCCGAGCAGAAGAGCGGCGAGAGCACTCAAAGCGAGCACGGCGGAAGCGATCCACGCCGGAGCCCATGTCAGCGAGACAGCGGCCGAAAACGCGGCCAGCGCCAGGCCGGAGATCCCGGCAATCAGCAACGGGCGCGACGCCGGATACCGGATACTTTGCCCACGCACAACTTTAGCCTAACCCCGGTCTGCTCCGCCGTCAATCCGTCCTGTACGTAATGCATTCACGCCGCGAGACAAATAGTGCAGGCCGCTCCAGGCGGTGGTGACGGCGACGGAGGCGAGTACGACGCCGCGATCGAGAACGCGGCCTTGATCGGCGAGGACATCGAGGGCGGCGGCGATCTGGACAAGGGTGCTGAGCTTGCCCCAAATGGAGGGAGGAAAATGGCGCAGGCGGGTGAAGAGCATGGCCCAGCCAGCGGCGGCGAGGATGAAGAGGTCGCGGCCGAAAACCATGGCGACGAGCCAGGCGGGGAGATAGCCGGCCCAGCCTTCGCAGAAATAGACGGTGACCAGAAGGAGTTTGTCGGAGACGGGATCGAGGTAGGCGCCGAGGCGGGAGCTGACGCCCATGCGGCGGGCGAGCCAGCCGTCGGCAAGGTCGGAGAGGCCGGCGATGCCGAGCAGCACCAGGGCGAGGGCGGAGCGGCCCTGGACGATGGCGAGAGCGACAAACGGAGTCAGGGCGATGCGGAGCGCGCTGAGAAGGTTCGGGAGATTACGAGACAAGCGAGTGGGCGACGCGGCTGGCCAACTGGTCGAAGCTGAGAATCTCGTAAAGAGTGGGGTCCGACATGTTGCGCTTGACGAGTTCGGCGTGCATGGCGTGGCCGGCGCGCTCGGCGATCACGTGGCCGAGCAGCGGGCGGCCGATCAGGGCGAGGTCGCCGATGAGATCGAGCGCCTTGTGGCGGCAGCACTCGTCGGGAAAGCGCAGGCCGCCGGGATTGGCGACGGCATCGGCGCCGAAACAGACGGCGTTGTCGAGGCTGGCGCCGCGGATGAGACCCATGTCGCGCATCTGATCGAGCTCGTTTTCAAAACCGAAAGTGCGGGCCGGCGCGATCTCCTGGGCATAGCGCTCCGGGGTCACTTCCATGTCGAGCATCTGGCGGCCGATGAGGGGGTGATCGAAGAAGACGTCGCAGGTGAGGAGGAAGCGGTCCGAGGGAAGGATGGTGATCTGCTTACCGGCGGTTTCCACCGAAACCGGGCGGCGGATGTGGAGATATTTTTTCCGGCGGCGATAGGCCTTGAGGCCGGCCTGGCGGAGGAGCTCGACAAAGGACTGGCCGCTGCCGTCGAGGATCGGCACTTCGAGGTTGTCGATTTCGATGTAGGCGTTGTCGACGCCCATGCTGTAAAGGACGCTGAGCAGATGCTCGGTGGTGGAGATGAGCACGCCCTGGCGCATGAGGCTGGTGGCGTAGCTGACCCGGGCCACGTGACGCCAGCTTGCGGGGATGGGGAAGCGGTCGAGATCGGTTCTCAGGAAAACGATGCCGGTGGAAGGCGGCGCCGGAAGAATCCGGATATGCACGGGCACTCCATGGTGCAAGCCGATCCCCCGCGCTTCCACGGGCCGCTGAATGGTTGTTTCAAATCTCAAATTTACCCCCGGGACGAACCCGACCGGATCAAACAAACTCCATATTCTAGCAACGTGGGACGTCTGCGTGTACGTTTTTGATTCAAAGGAGCTTAGAAATCTGGTTGTGTGGCTAAAATGCTACACTTCCGGCGTTTTGGGTGTGTCGGATTGACCGCGTATGTGGGTCAGGGAGCGCGGGCGGCGAGCGGGTATGATGAAGGGACATGCCCCGTCCGCGGCTGTTCGTCATCGATGCGTTTGGTTATATTTTCCGCGCCTACCACGCCCGGGCGCGATCGGGGGCGCCGCCGATGCGGACCTCGGCGGGGCTGCCGACCGAGGCGGTGTACATCTTCCACAACATGGTGCGGAAGCTGGAAGAGAGCTACCATCCGGACTACATTTGCGCGGTGTTTGAGAGCGGGAAGACCTTTCGCGAGGAGAAATTCGCGGACTACAAAGCGAATCGGGTGGAGACGCCGGCGGACCTGGTGGAGCAGATTCCGCTGGTGAAGCGGACGCTGGAGGCGATGAAGATCCCGGTGCTGGAGTTTCCGGGCTTCGAGGCCGACGACGTCATCGGGTCGCTGGCGAAACGGGCGTCGGCGGATGTGGATGTGGTGATTGTTTCGAGCGACAAGGACATGCTGCAGCTTGTCGGGGACGGCGTGGCGATGATGAACCCGGCCAAGGACGGGGCCTGGTATGACGCGGCGGCGACAGAGGAGTTTCTGGGAGTGAAGCCGGCGCAGGTGGCGGATCTGTTTGCGTTGAAGGGCGACGCGGTGGACAACATACCGGGGGCGCCGGGGATTGGGGACAAGGGAGCGCGGGATCTGATCACGCGGTTCGGGACGGTGGAGGCGGCGCTCGATCGGGCCTCGGAGGTGGAGAAGAAGACGTACCGGGAAAGCCTGCAGAACAACCGGGAGCAGATTCTGCTGAGCAAGCATCTGGCGACGATCGACGTGGGAGTGCCGATTGAAGTGGACATGGAGGCGCTGAAGAGGCAGGAGCCGGACCGGGGGGCGCTGCGGGCGCTGTACAAGGACCTGGAATTTCACAGTCTGCTGGAGGCGGTTTCGGCGCCGGCGGAGAAGGCAACGCTGGACCACGGGACGCTGGAGACGGCGGAGGCGGTGCGGGCGTATCTGGAGTCGATTCCGGAGGGTGTAGTGTGTGGGTGGGCAGTGGAGAGCGCATCGTCGGGCGGAGAGCTGGAGTTGGCCTCGGCGGCGGTGTCGGCGGCGGCGGGCACGGCGCGCGCGTTTCGGCTGGAGTTCCTCGGGGAGGCGCGGGCGGCGCTCGAGAATCCGGCGCGGCGGAAAGCGGTGCACGACTGGAAGGCGCTGCTGCTGGCGCTGGGCGAGCGGGGGATCAGCGCGCGAGGAGTGGAGCACGACGTAATGCTATACGCGTTTCTGCTCACGGCGGACCCTGCCGGGTGCTCGCCGGAAGCGCTGGCGCAGCGCTACTGGGACCGCAAGCTGGGGGCCGGGCCGGCCGAGCGCGCGGACCTGGCGGCGACGCTAGGGCCGCTTCTGTCGGCCGAGGTGGAGGCGCAGCAGCTTCGCGGAGTTTACGACACCATCGACCTGCCGCTGGCGGCGGTGCTGGCGCGGATGGAGCGGACCGGCATCCGGGTGGAAGCCGGGCAACTGGCGGCGCTGTCGCAGAGGCTGGACGGGGACCTGGAGCGGCTGACGGCGGCGATCCACGCCATGGCGGGGCATCCGTTCAACGTGAACAGCCCGCAGCAACTGGGCAAGGTGCTGTTTGAGGAGATGGGGCTGCCGGCGCCGGCGCGGCACGGCAAGGGGAAACAGATCTCGACGGCGGCCGACGTATTAGAGGGGCTGGCGGGAAGCTACGAAATCGCGCGGATGGTGCTCGACTACCGGCAACTGGCGAAGCTCAAGGGGACTTACATCGACGCGCTGCCGCTGCTCATCCGCGCTTCCACCGGGCGGCTGCACACCACGTTTCACCAGACGGGAGCGGCGACGGGGCGGCTGTCATCGTCGAACCCGAACCTGCAGAACATTCCGATCCGGACGGAACTGGGCCGGGAGATCCGGGCGGCGTTTGTGCCGGAGGCGGGATGGAAAATGATTGCGGCCGATTACTCGCAGATCGAGCTGCGGCTGCTGGCGCATATGTCGGGCGACCCGGTGCTGCTGGAGGCGTTCCGGCGGGGCGAGGACATTCACGCCCGGACGGCGGCGGAGGTGTTCGGCGTGATGCCGTCGATGGTGACGGCGGAGATGCGGCGGGGGGCCAAGGCAGTGAACTTTGGCATTGTTTACGGGCAGACGCCGTTCGGGTTGTCGCAGCAGTTGGGTATCGACCGAAAGGAAGCCGAGCGCTACATCCGGGCGTACTTCGAGCTGCACGCGGGGGTGAAGCGGTTCATCGACAACACGATTGAGGAAGTGCGGGCCTCCGGTGTGGCCAGGACGATGGCCGGGCGGCAGAGGCCGATACCGGACATGAACAGCAAGAACCCGGCGGCGCGGTCGTTTGCCGAGCGGACGGCGGTGAATACGCCGCTGCAGGGGACGGCGGCGGACCTGATCAAGCGGGCGATGATCCGCATCGACGCCCGGATCGAGGAGCGGCGGATGCGCACGCGGATGTTGCTGCAGGTGCATGACGAACTGGTGCTGGAGGCGCCGCCGGAGGAAGCCGAGGAGGCGGCAGCGATGGTGAAGCAGGAGATGGAAGCGGTGGACAAGCTGGATGTGCCGCTTGTCGTCGAGGTGGGAATCGGAGAGAATTGGCGAGACGCGAAATGACGAAAACACTGATCCTGTTCGCCCTGCTGCTGCCGCTGGCCGCCTGCTCGGGAGGCGGAAGCCCGGAAACGAAAAGCGCGGCTCCGGCCGCGGTGTCCAAGCCGGCGCCCGACACCTACAAGGTGAAGTTCGACACGAGCAAGGGAGTGTTTGTGCTGGAGGTGACGCGGGCCTGGGCGCCGCGGGGCGCGGACCGGTTCTACGATCTGGTGCAGGCGAATTTCCTCGACGAGGCGCGGTTCTTCCGGGTGCTGAAGGGGTTCGTGGTGCAGTTCGGCATCAACAAAGACCCGGCGGTGGAGGCGCGGTGGCGGGACAACGTGATTCCGGACGATCCGGTGCGGCAGAGCAACGCGCGGGGGACGATCACGTTCGCAACCAGCGGGCCGAACACGCGGTCGAACCAGGTGTTCATCAACTTGGCGGACAACAAGCGGCTGGACGACCGGGGATTCGCGCCGTTTGGAAAAGTGACCGAGGGCATGGACGTGGTGGATCAGCTTTACGCGGGGTACGGCGAGGGCGAGCCGCAGGGGGAAGGACCGGGGCAGGACAAGATCGAGGCGCGGGGGAACGAGTATCTGCAGGCGGATTTTCCGCGGCTGGACTGGATCAAGACGGCGCGGATTATTCCTTAGGGGTTGGGCTTTCGAGGGGCGGCGGGGAGAAGCCGGCATCTTAATCTGCAACAAACTGATCCGAAAACTCACTAATTTGCGCTGTATCCGTTAGAGGGGAGTAGCCACGGGCGCTCCGCTCGCTCATCGGGAGGATTTCATGAAAGCGATTAAGTTTTTCATCCCATTGATCTTAGTAGCGGCGGCCGGCGGCGCGTTCGCGCAGCCCACGATTGGCTCGGGGGGTATCCTCAACGTGGCCAGTTACGCTTACCAGGGGTTGCCCAACTCGTCGATCGCTCAGGGCTCGATATTCGCCATTTTCGGCACCGGGATGGGGCCGACGACGGGTGTGAAGGTCTATCAGTATCCGTTGAGTCCGGACAGTTTTCAGGGAACATCGGTTACGGTGACGGTGAACGGAACGACGGTGAAGGTGCCGGTGCTGTTCACGCAGGCGGGGCAGGTGAACGCGATGCTGCCTTCCTCGACACCGGTGGGAACCGGGACGCTGACGGTGAGCTACAACGGCGTATCGAGCGCGCCGGCGCCGATTACGGTGACGGCGCACAGCTTTGGCATGTTTACGACCAACCAGGCCGGGAGCGGCCAGGGAGTGGTGATGACGCCGGCGTACGCGCTGAACGGCGCGAACAATTCGGCCCATCCGGGCGACGCGCTGATTGTGTGGGGCACGGGACTGGGGCCAGTGACAGGCGATGAAAACGCCGGCCCGACGCCGGGCAACATGCCCAGCCTGCCGCTGACCGTGTATGTGGGGAATACAACGGCGCAGGTGACTTATCAGGGCCGGTCCGGATGCTGCTCGGGAGTGGACCAGGTGGTGTTCACGGTGCCGCAGGGCGTGGAAGGGTGCAATGTGCCGGTGACGGTGAAGATCGGGAACGTGGTGAGCAACTACGGGACGATAGCGATTGCGCAGAGCGGGGTCACGTGCCCAGTGTCGTCGAGTTCGTTTGCCGGCATCGATCTGGGAATGTTCCAGTCGACGCATGACGCCAAGATCGGCTCGGTGATGCTGGACCGGAGTTCTTCCACGGGGCCCGGGCTGCCGCCGCCGCTCGGGGACGGGAAGCCGACGACTACGACGACCGACAACGGCAGTGCCAATTTCGAACATTTCACCTACACCGACTACTCGCAGTTGCTGAGCAGTTTGTCGACGCTCAACTTCGGCGCCTGCACGGTATGGATTTTCAAAGACAGCCAAACGCCGAGCAGTTCCGGCGGGTCGGCGACGACCGTCTGGCTGGATGCGGGACCGCAGATCACGGTGAGCGGGCCGAACGGGGTGAAGCAACTCACGCAGCTACAGGGAGGCGGTGTGGGCATCTACGACGCGCAACTGGGAGGAGGAACGGTGGGATCAGCGGGATATGGGCCGCTGTACCTGAGCCAGGGGTCGTACACCATCACGGGCCCGGGCGGCAAGGACGTGGGTCCGTTTTCGGCGACGATCAATCTTCCGCAGGCGCTCACCTGGACCGACCAGGCCAGCATAACGGCGGTCAACCGCGCACAGGGCGTGACGGTTCACTGGACGGGCGGCGACCCTTCGGGCATTGTGTTGATCACTGGATACTCGATCAACGTGCCCGACATCAACAACCCGAACGTTTCCGCGGGCGCCGGGTTTTTCTGCACGGCGCAGGTGAGCGCGGGGCAGTTCACGGTTCCGCCGGTGGTGCTGCTGTCGCTGCCGCCGAGTACGTCGATTAACGAGAGCGGTTTCTCGTTCACGATGGGAAGCCTGGGAGTGGGAAGCATGGCGCAGTGGACGACGTTCAAGGCTTCCGGGCTGGACCTGGGCTACATCAGCTCCGAAGACATTAATAGCTCGATCGTACCGTACCAATAGGCGGGCGGGACTGGGCGAGGCAGTGGGCAAGCCGGCGTTGGATTCGTGCCGGCTTGCCGCTGTCGCTGGAGGCGAGCGGGCCGCGGCGGGACATGGCCGTCCATTGGCCGAGGCTGCGGCGGTACCAGCGGACGGCTTCCGGCCAGCGGCGCTGGGCGGCGAAGGCATCGCCGAAGGCTTCGGCGGTATCGGCCAATCCGGACTGCACGTAGTAGTTGCCGGGCTGGGCGCCATTGAGGCGATCGAAGGTGGCTTGAGCGCGGCGGAGCCCGGCGAGCGCGGTGGAAGATTGACCGAGGCGGGTGCGGGCGGAGGCGATTCCAACGCGGCAGAAGGCGGCGAAGCGGGGGCTGAGGGTGTCGCGGGGGTCGGCGGAGGCTAAGGCGTCAAACTGAACGAGCGCGTCGGCGAAGGAGGCGAGGGCGGGGCGGTCCTGGCGGGCGCCGGCCTGCCAGAGGCCGAGATAGTAGGAGGCTTCGGCGTAGTTCTCACGCAGAGTGGCGCTGTTGGGGGCGGCCTGGCGGGCCTGGCGGAGCATGGCGACGACGTTGGCCTGGTCGCGGGCGGCGCCGGGGAAGTCACCGGAGAGCATGGTGACAAAAGCGAGGGTGCCGTAGGCGCTAGGGAGGCGGTGGCGGACGCGATCGGGCCAGGGGCCACCGGCGGAGCTGAGCTTCAGCCAGAGATCGACCGA
This sequence comes from Bryobacterales bacterium, assembly GCA_027452065.1. GTDB lineage: Bacteria > Acidobacteriota > Terriglobia > Bryobacterales > Bryobacteraceae > JAJYKC01. The sequence goes on along the minus strand of DAIDHC010000038.1, from coordinate 20,323 downwards.
GCGCCGGGCGGCGGCCAAGGCGCCGGCGGTGTCGCCGGTCTCGGCGCGGGTAAAGCCGAGCAGGCGCTCGTCCTCGGCGAGGGCGGCATCGGCATCCGGGCCGCCGCCGGCGAGGGAGGCGCGCTCGTCGAGCGCCGCGGCGGCCTGAAAATCGGCGGCGGCGCGGGGGAGATCGCCGAGAGCGTTGGCGCAGAGACCGAGGCGGTGGGAGTCGGCGGCGAGGTCGCGGAGTTGGGCGGCATCGGGATGGGCGCCGGCGAGGGCCTGGCGGATGGAGCGGGCCTTGCGATAGCTGAGCTGAGCGCCGCGGGTATCTCCGAGGCTGGCGAGAACGGGATTGCCCTGGACGTCGCCGACGCGCTCGTAGGCGGCGGCGAGCTCGCGCTGGAGGCCGGTGTCGCCGCGGGACTCGCGCGCGAGACGGTCGAGGTAGCGGAGAGCGCTGCCGACCAGGAGCTGGCGGGCGTGGGTGGAACCGGGCAGGTCGCGGATGGCGTCGTGGATGTCGTACATCATGGCGGCGGCGAGGGCCTTGACGTCTTCAAAGCGGCGCTCGGCGCGGGCGCGCTCGGCTTCGGCGCGGCGGGCCTGCCAGAGAGTGGCCGCGAGGCCGGCGACCAGCAGGAGCGCGACCAGGGCGGCGGCGGCGGCGGGGCCGCGGTGGCGGCGGAAAAATTTCCGGGCGCGGTAGGCGGTGGTGTCGGGGCGGGCCGAGACGGGCAGGTGGAGCAGGTGGCGGTCGAGGTCCTCGGCGAGGCGTTCGGCGGAGGCGTAGCGGCGCTCGGGCTCCTTGCGCAGAGCTTTCAGAACGATGTTGTCGAGGTCGCCGGCGAGGGAGGCGGCGAGCTTGCGATTTCCGCCGCGGCGGGCGGCGGCGCTGGGGCGGAGCGGCTCGGATTCGCAGATGGTGCGGGCGACCTGGTGGGGCGCCTGGCCGCCGGTGGCGTAAGGCAGCTCGCCGGTGAGGAGCTCGAACAGAATCAGGCCGAGCGAGTAAACGTCGGAGGCGGTGCCGGCCATCTCGCCGCGCACCTGCTCGGGGCTGGCGTAGGCGGGCGTTAACAGGAGGGCGGTGCCGGCTTCGCGCCGGGAGGGGGCGTCGGGATCGAGGGCGCGGGCGATGCCGAAATCGAGGAGCATGGGCCGGGCGTCGGCGGTGACCAGGATGTTGTCGGGCTTGAGGTCGCGATGGACGATGAGGCGCTGGTGGGCGGCGTGGACGGCGAAGCAGACCTGGCGGAAGAGCTCGATTTTGCGGGCGACGGTGAGGCGGCGCCGCTGGCAGAACTCGCGCAGAGGCAGGCCGTCGATGAACTCCATCACCAGGTAGGGCTGGCCCTCGGCGGTGGTGCCGCCGTCGAGGAGGCGGGCGATGTTGGGATGCTCGAGTGAGGCCAGGATCTGGCGCTCGGCGCGAAAGCGCTGGCGGAGGAAGTCGCTGTCGAAGCCGAAGCGGAGGAGTTTGACGGCAACGCGCTGGCTGTACTCGTCGTCGTCGCGGACGGCCTCATAGACATCGCCCATGCCGCCGCGGGCGATTTCCTTGACGATGCGATAGGGTCCGATGCGGCGGCCGAGGTTGGGGTCGGGCAGGGCGTCGATGAGGTCGCGGGCTTGGGATTCCAGGGCGGGCGCTTCGAGAAATGCGCCGGCGGCGTCGTGGGCGGCGAGGAGGGATTCGACCTCCTGGCGGAGACCGGCGTCGGGGCCGCAGGCGGCGTCGAGGTAGCGGGCGCGGTCGGCGGGGAGGCGTTCGAGGGCGGTGTCGAAAAGCTCCTTCACGCGCCGCCACTGCGCGGCTTCCATTAGAGGCTCCGGAGTCCGCCGTTTTCGGGCCCGGCGGTGAGGGCTCTGTAAATCCAGGCGCGGGCCGAGCTCCAGTCGCGCTTGACGGTGGCGGCGGAGATGCCGAGGACTTCGGCGGCCTCGTCGTTGGTGAGGCCGGCGAAGAAACGAAGCTCGACGACGCGGCTCTGCTGGGGGTCGAGGCGGGAGAGCCGTTCGAGGGCAGAGTCGAGCTCAATGACGTCGACGCTGGGCTGGGTAGGGAGGCCGGCGGCCTCGTCAAGGGCGACGGTGATGGCGCCGGCGCCGCGTTTGGCGGCGGAGCGGGCGCGGGCGTGATCGACCAGAATGCTGCGGATGACGCTGGCGGCGACACCGAGGAAGTGGGCGCGGCTTTTCCAGTGAACGCCCTCGCGGCGGACGAGCCGGAGGTAGGCCTCGTGGACGAGGGCGGTGCTCTGCAGGGTGTGGTTGCCGCGCTCGCCGCGCAGGTAATGGCTGGCGAGGCGGTGAAGCTCGCCGTACATCAAAGGCATGAGCTTGTCGAGGGCCGAACGATCACCGCCGGCCAGGGCATCGAGCAAACCCGTCACTTCATTCGAATCCGGTTCCCTCATCCCGAGTGGCGTCTGTTTGCAGTCTAGCGCAAAGGCCGCGGCGGCGGCCCCGGCACAGGGAGGCTCATCGTTTCATGCGATCGATCAGCACGGCGGCGGCGCGGCGGCGGCGGATGCGTCCGGCCAAGGCGACGAGGACGAGGCCGGCGCCGAGCAGCGCGTAGGTGGCCGGCTCCGGCGCGTCGCTGGTGACTGAGCCGGCGTAATCGAGGCCGAAGGAATCGCCGGCGCGCTGGCCGACGCCGAACACGAGCGTGTTTTCGCCGGAGCGGAGGGCGGGCGTGAGGTTGACGGTGGCGGCGGTGGAGATGAGGCAGCCGGGGGCGAAGTCGGAGCAGGTGGAGTAACGGTTGCCGATGCTGGAGGCTTCGGGTTGCAGGAGAATGCCGTTGAGCCAGACGGAGGTGGAATCGTCGGCCATGACGCGCAGCGAGCCATCGACGGGCGTGCCGGTGATGTCGAAGACCTGGGTGAAGTCGACGACGGTGCCGTTGGGGACCAGGACGAAGTTGGGGCCCGAGGCGCCGGTATCGGCGAAGGAGACCCACTGGGAGCCGGAAAAGGGATTGGCCCAGGCCGGATTTTTGTCGATGACAATGGTTGGGGTATTGGCTCCGAAAGCGTTATTGGACTCGCCGGGATCGGCGGCGGTGCCGAGGCTGGCGAGGGTGATGGTGCCGGCGGTGGAAGCCGCAGCCAGCGGAAGGGCCAGCAGGGCCAGCCTCCAGGCGCCGGTTCTTAGTTTTGTTCTCATCGCAATCATTTCCTCCGATGAGCCCAGTTTGAGGAACAAATCCTTCCCGTCCCATAGGAAGTTGGTCCCTCAACGCTGGTACGCCGATCCTGCCGGAGGGCGGGAAAAGTACCGGGACCAACGGGGGAGCGGCGGCTTACGCGAGGGTGAGGAGTTGACCGGCGAGTCGGCCGGTGGCCTCGGCGCTTTGACGGAGGCTGCCGACGGTTTCCGACATCGAGGCGGCCTGGCCGGTGAGGGCGTGCGAGGCGCCGTTGGCGGTTTCGGTGAGCAGGCGGATGATGCCGACGACGGTTGCGACGGCGTCCTGCAGGTGGAGGCCGGGCTCCTGGCCGGAGGAGAGCGTGCGGCGGAAGGAGGCCGCGGCCCGGCCGGCCTGTTCGGCGGTGAGGGCCGCGGTGGCGGCGAGTTTCGCGATCCGGGCGGCGGCCTCGCGGACCAGATGCGCCTCCTCGCGCACCTGGGACTCGAGCCAGATGGTCTCGGCCAGCAGCAGGCGAAGCTGGTCGAGGGGCATCATTTCGGACGACGGGTCCGGATCACCGCTTCCCGGAGAGGACTGTGTCATCGGTCCGTTCCTTTTCTGTTCCGTTGCCGAAGCCGGACTGGGACGGCCTCTGATGGCGGCGGACGGCGGTCTCGTCGGCCGGATCGAGCCGGAACTGGCCGACCAACTCTCTGAGGCCGGCGGCGAGCTCGGACAACTGTCCGGAGGCGCCTTTGGTCTCACGGGCGCCTTCGCTGGCGCTCTTTGCGGCCTCGGCGACCATGATGATGTTGCGGGAAATCTCGGCGCCGCCGCGGGCGGCTTCGCTGAGACTGCGGGAGATCTCGTTGGTGGTGGCGGTCTGCTCCTCGACGGCGCTGGAAATGGCGGTTTGCAGGTCGTTGATCTGGGTGATGATGGCTCCGATGCGCTCGATGGAGCCGACGGCTTCCTTGGTGTCGGCCTGGATGGTGGTGATTTTCTGGCCGATGGATTCGGTGGCGCGGGCGGTTTCCTTGGCCAGTTCCTTGACTTCGTTGGCAACGACGGCGAAGCCTTTGCCGGCCTCGCCGGCGCGGGCGGCTTCAATGGTGGCGTTGAGAGCGAGCAGGTTGGTCTGCTGGGCGATGGAGGTGATCACCTTAATCACCTGGCCGATCTCTTCGCTCGATCCTCCGAGCTTGGCGACGGCCTCATTGGCGCTGCGGGCGGCCTGGACAGCGGAGAGGGCGACTTTGGCGGCGCCGCCGGCGTTCATGGCGATCTCGCGGATGCTGGCGGTCATCTCCTCGGTGGCGGTGGCGACGCTCTGCAGGTTGCGCGAGACTTCGTCGCTGGCGGCGGAGACGATGTTGGCCTGCATGGCGCTCTCTTCGGCGCTGCCGGCCATGCGGTTGCTGACGGAGGTCATACCGGAGGCGGCGCCGCCGAGGGTTTCCAGGCTATCGGAGATCGTCTTCACGAAGCCGGTGAGGGTTTGGATGAGGGGCCGGAATCCATCGCCGAATTTGCCGGGGACGACTTCGGCGAGGACCGGCTCGCCGAGGGTTTTGGCGGCCAGGCAGTGGACCTGGGCGAGCAGAGTGGCGATGGCGGCCTTCATCTGGTCGATGTGCTCGGTCTTGTCGGCTCCGGCGCGCTCTTCAACGGCGGAGATGTCGAAGCCGAGGGATTCGAAGGTGTTCATGAGGAACGAATCGAGGATGGCCTGGAGGTCGAGATTGAAGACCCGGAAGATGGCCCGCTCGGCGCGGTCCCTTTTCGAGGAGTCGTCGAGGTGGCGGCGCAGATGTTCGCGGGTGAGGCGTTCGAGATCGGCGTAGGAGCCGACGTACCATTTCAAGGGCAGGTTGATGCGATCGTGAACGAGGCCGACCTGGAGGCGGCTTTCGAAATGATCGAGGCCCCAGCTTGACCGCGCTCCGGTGAACACGCTGGTGAAATAGCCGGCCTGAGCGCTCTCCAGATGCTGGCGCAGGACGGCGGGGGGCATGCCCTTGCCGCGGGAATAGCGGGTGAAAAAGGCCGCGGTGGGTCCGAAGCTGAACTGCCAGTCGTAGAACTCGCGGGCGAGGACCGGGGCGGTTTCCTGCGCCCAGGGAATCAGCTCCAGCATCGCCTTGCGGTCTTCCTCGTCAAGCCGGATGAACTCGCGGCGGCGCGCCACCGTCTCCTCGCTCATCCCGTATTTTTCCGATAGTGCGACTCGATTGGTCATGATAGCCTTTCTCTTTTTGTGCGGCGCCGTTCGCCGAAAGGCGCCTGAGTGTCTATCGGAATGAGTGGGCGCGGGAGAAGGCTCCGGCGCAGGTTGCACGGGGTCTGGCGCGTGATGGCGCGCCAAAGGAGGCGGGTGCGAAGCAAGGGCGGAAGACTGACGCGAATTGACGTCGAGTTGACGCACTCTGACGCGCCCGTTTTGCTCCGGAGTGCGATGTAATATGGCGATGCGGGTGCGTGTCGCGCGCCCGGCGCAACGCCGGCTCGCCCTGACGCCGGCTCCTTCGTTAAGCGCGGAAGTGAACTGGAGAGCATTGTTTATCTCGCAAGAATCAACCCTGAGCCACGGGGAGAGACTGGAAGGGTGGAAGGCGATCGCGCGGTTTCTCGGGCGCGGGGTGAGAACGGTTCAGCGTTGGGAACGGACGCTGAATATTCCGATTTACCGGCATGGGGAGGCGGGCCGGAGCCCGGTGCACGCCTCGTGCGTGGAACTCAGGCGCTGGACCGAGTCGCGATGGGGAGGCGAGCCGCCGGGGCGGCCCGGCGCCGGAGTTCCGCGCGTGCTTCGAGGCTGGAAGGAAATTGCGGCCTTTCTCGGCGTGAGCGTGAGCACGGCGCAGCGGTACCGGCGGCAACTGGGACTGCCGGTGGATTATCCGCGCGGCGTGCGAGTGCCGTGCGCGCATCCGGAGCAGCTCAGCCGATGGTATCAGGGGAGCAATGAAACGCAGGCGCTGCCGCCGGGGTGCAGCGTGTGTCTGCAGTCCACGATTCAGACGCTGATCGACTGCGTGGGCGGGTGCACGGCGATTCTGGAGCCGCCCTCGGCGGTGGTGGCGCTGAGCAACAAGTTCCGGTCGATGCTGTCGGCCTCCGATGTGCCGGTGGGGGCGCCGGGGGCGGAGGCGCCGGATTTTGTGCGTCTCATCAGCCCGCTGCTGGAGAACTCTTCCGGCGGCGCGGCGATTCTGGGGAGAGGGCTGCAGCAGGTGCTGGCCGAGCTGCGGCCGGAGTTTCAGATGGCGCTGGGGCAGCCCGGGGGAGCGGCGGCGGGCGGCGTGCAGCTTCGGTTCCGGCGGGCGATGCTGCTGGGGCGCTCCTACATTCTGGTGCAGTGCGCCGAGGGCGGGCGGGTCTGAGGGCTTGGGGCTCAGTCGCCCAGCAGGCGCGCGTAGCCCTGAAGGCCGGGGACATTGTCGCAAGTCGCTTTGACGCCGGCGGTGATGGGGATGGCCAGGACGAGCCCGATGCCGCCCCAGATGGTGCCCCAGAACATGAGCGAGAGGGTGACGGCGAGCGGATTGAGATGGAGACGGGCTCCGACGACGCGGGGGTAGAGCAGGTTGAGCGCCAGCAGGTGGAGGCCGGCGACGACGGAGGCGACCAGGAGAAACAGGGAGATGGTGTTGAACACGGCGAGACCGTCGATGAGAGGGGGCAGAGCGGCCAGAGGCAGGCCGGCGTAGGGCACGAGGCTGAGGAAACCGCTGAGGATGCCGGCGATGAGCCAGTAAGGCAGGCCGATGAAGAAAAAGAAGGCGCAGCTCAGCAGGCTGAGGATGACGCCGAGGATGAAGTTACCGACGACGTAGGCGCGGGCGACCTGGGTGATGCTGCGCCAGGTATTTCCGGCGATGTGGCGGTCGCCGCCGTCGAGAACCTGGAGGAGGCTGCGGCGGAAGTGGTCGCGCCAGCTCAGCATGAAATACACCAGGAAGGGGACGAAGCTGGCCATGAGGAGCACGTTGTAAAGAGAGGCGAGATAGCCGTAGAGATAAACGATGATGGACTTGGGCTCCTGGCGGATGTGGACTTCCTGGACCAGGGGCGGCACGGTGGGCTCGGGACCGCGGCGTTTGGTGCGCGCGGCGGGGAGGGGCTTGGGGGCCGCGGGCTCCTGCTCGCGGAATCTCTTCGGGACGAAGGTTTCGACGAGGTGTTTTTCGACTTCGTCGACGCGGCCGGCGAAGGTATCGACAAGATCGTTGACGCGGGCGCTGTAAGCAGGCAGGTCGGCCTTGAGGGTGAGGATCTGGGTGTAGGCGGCGAAGCCGACCAGGTAGAGACCGACGAGGGCGACCAGACAGGCGAGGAGGCTGGCGGCGGGGCGGGGAAGCCGCATGCGCATGCCGATGACGACGAGGGGTTCGAGAAGCACGGCCAGAATGACGGAGACGACGACGGTGACGCAGAAGACGCGGCCGTAGTAGAGCAGCGCGACGGCCGCAGCGAGCGCGATGACCGGGATGCCGGAACCGGCGCGCCGGCCGGCCGGACGGGGTGGGAGCAAGGCCGCCATGGGGAAAAAAGCCCTCGACCTTTATAATGAGGGTTGAACCCGGATCGCATCAATCCCGCCGCGCCGGAGCACGCCGGCCGGGTGCTGGCGCTCGACGTGGGGCGCAAGCGGATCGGCCTGGCGCTGAGCGATGAGCTGGGCCTGACGGCGCAGGGGATCGAGACGCTGGAGCGGACGACGGTTCGGGAGGACATCGCGCGGCTGGCGGAGCTGGCGTCGAGCCGCGGCGTCGGGCTGCTGTTGCTGGGCGATCCGATACACATGACGGGGCGGCCCGGGCGGCAGGCCGAATACGTGCGGGACTTCGCCGCGCGGCTGCAGAAGGCGACGGGGCTGCCGATGAAGTTCTGGGACGAGCGGTTGACGACGGTGGAGGCGCTGCGGGTGCTGCGTGAGAGCGGGATCAGCATCGAGAAGCGGGCGCGCGCCGTCGATCGCCTGAGCGCGGTGATTCTGCTGGAGAGCTACCTGGACTCTTGCCGGATATGAGGGCGATCCGGCGTTTCGTTCGATGGACGGCCGCGCTGATCGCGGCAGGCGCGCTGCTGGCGGCGGGGGTTGCGATCGCTGTGCGGCTGCCTTACGGGGACTTTGGGCCGGAGGGCGTATTCGTCGATATTCCGAAGGGCGCCTCGACGCTGGCGATTGCCGGGCAGCTCGAGCAGGCCGGCGTGGTGCGCTCGCGCTGGCTGGTGGTGCTGGCCCGGATGCTGCGCCCGCGGGCGCGGATGGAGGCCGGCGAGTACCGCTTCGCGCGGCCCGACTCGCCCTGGGGCGTTTTTGCGCGAATGGCGCGGGGCGACGTTTTCTATTATGAATTGACGGTTCCGGAGGGCGACAACCTTTTCGACATCGCCGCGCGGCTGGACCAGCTTTCGCTGATACCGGCGGAGGAGTTTCTGGCGGCGGCGGGCGATGCGTCGTCGATTCGGGATCTCGATCCGGCGGCGCCGTCGCTTGAAGGCTATCTTTTCCCGTCGACATACCGGTTGACGCGGCACACCACGGCGCGACAGCTATGCCACATGATGACGGCGCAGTTCCGGCGGGAGTGGCAACTGCTGCCGTCGCGGCCGGGGAATCCGCACGACGTGGTGACGCTGGCTTCGCTGGTGGAGAAAGAAACGGCGAGCGCGGATGAGCGGCCGATGGTCGCCTCGGTGTTCCGGAACAGGCTGCGGCTGGGGATGACGCTGGACTGCGATCCGACGACGATTTACGCGGCACTGCTGGACAAGCGGTACCGCGGCGCGATCCACCGCTCCGACCTGGCGAACCGGAACTCGTACAACACGTACCAGCATGCGGGGCTGCCGCCGGGGCCGATCGCCAACCCGGGCCTGGCGAGCCTGCGCGCGGCGCTGTCGCCGGCGGCCAGCGATTTTCTCTATTTCGTGGCTCGCCCGGATGGCTCCGGCCACCGGTTTTCGCGTACTATTCAGGAGCATAACCTGCGCGTGAAGGAATACCGGCGTGGCCTCAAGGAAAAGTCCGAAGGAGCGTCTTCTCCGCGAGTATCTCGAGCGGCGGCGTCCGGAAAGGGTCGCTGAGCCGGAGTGGCGGGAGCTGACGGCACTGCTGGCGCCGGTGACGGACCGGACGCTGCGGAGGCTGCTGCGCGAGTCGGGCTGGGCGCTGCATCCGCTGGTGGAAGGCGTGCGGCAGGAAAGTTTTGACGAGCTGGGGCGGACGCTGCTCAACCTGGTGGCCGAGTATGCGAACTCGAACGCCGGGGGACGCCAGGCCTGCCGGGACGCGGTGATTACGGCGCGGGATCATGCGCGGTTCGCGCTGCGGTCGGCGGCGCGGCGCGCCGAGAAGGAGGAAATGATTCTCTGGATGCGGACGTGGCTGGAGAATCCGCCGGTGTTTCCGGTGTGGCTGGAGCTGAGGCGGCGGCTGCGGGACAATGGGGAGCATGAGCCAAAGTCCGGCCCCTGATCCGCGCTATCCGATTGGCCCGTTCCGGTGGGATGGAGATTGCTCGCCCGCCGCCCGGCTGGAACGCATCCGGGCGATCGAAGAAACGCCGGCGCAGCTTCGAGCCGCGGTGACGGGGCTCGATGAAATGCGACTTGACACGCCCTACCGGGACGGCGGTTGGACGGTGAGGCAGGTGGTGCATCACGTGGCCGACAGCCACATGAACAGCTACGCGCGGTTCCGGCTGGCGCTGACCGAGGATACGCCGGTGGTGAAGCCGTACGACGAAGCGCGCTGGGCGGAGCTGGCCGACGCGCGGAGCGGGGCGGTGGAAACGTCGCTCGTGTTGATCGAGGCGCTGCACGCGCGCTGGGTGGCGCTGCTGCGGTCGATCACGCCCGCGGAATGGGAGCGGAGCTTCCAGCACCCGGAGATCGGCAGACAGCGGCTCGACCAGGCGCTGGCGCACTATAGCTGGCACGGGCGCCATCACACGGCTCAAGTGGCCGCGCTGCGCGCCCGCATGGGCTGGTGAGCGGCGGCGCTACTTGGAGGTCTGCGCCGCTTCGAAGGCCGCGATGTTGCTCTTGTCGACCAGCGTGGCGCCGGTGTCGATGAACTCGGGGAACGGCGCGTGGGTGTCCTCGGCCCATTTCATGTCGAGCGTCTGCGGTTTGTAGTGGACGATGTCATCGAGGACCTTCACGCCGTAGAACGCCATCGTGTAGGGCTTCTGGGCGATGGTTGCGGCGATACCGCCCTTCTGGATCCAGTCGAGCGTATCCTTGAGCGTGTCCATGGCCATGACCACTTTGCCGGACACGTGGTTGCGGTCGAGCACGTCGGCGACTTCCTTGCAGGCGGCCTCTTCGAGGCAGATGAATCCATCGGGCTTCAGCTTGTTCTGGTTCACGATGTCGCTGGTGGTATCGAAGGCGAGGCGCGGATCGCCTTTGACGTCGACGGTCTGGGCAATTTCGATCTTGGTGTCGGCGAGGGCGTCCTTGTAGCCGTGGAGGCGCTCGTCGAGGTTGGCCTGGTTGGGCATGGTGTAGACGACGACGCGTCCCTTGCCGCCGAGCTGCTTGGCGAGTGCCTTGCCGCCCATCTGGCCCGCGGCGTAATTGTTGGTGCCGATGAAGATCAGACGCTTGCTCTGTTTGGCGTCCGAGTCCATGGTGACGACGGGAATGCCCTGGCCGATGGCCTCGTTGATCACCGGCTCCATGACGGCCGGGTCGGCGACGGAGACCAGAATTCCGGAGGGCTTCTTGGCCATCGCGGCGCGGAAGGCGTCTTTTTCCGCCTGCGGGTCGTAGGTGTCGGGCCCGACCATTTCGGCCTGGATGCCCATCTGGCGGGCGGCCGCGGAGAGACCGGTGGCCGCGGTCTGCCAGTAGCCCAATTTGACGTTTGTCGTCACCAGGTAAATCTTCTCGTTCGGGTCGTGACGGCCCCCGCTGCAAGCCGCCGCCGTCATCGCCAGCACCAGTGTGATTACCAGAGTCGCTTTAGACATGGATGGATCATAACCCCCGTTTTTCCGCCGCGCAAGCCCGCGCCGCCCGCATTCCTCCGATGTTACCGCCCTGGGAGTAAGTGGGGGCCGGCACCCGCCCGACTTACTTAATTTCCAGAATCTCCTTCTCCTTCGACTTCACCGCCTGATCCAGCTTCTGGATGTGGGCGTCGGTCATCTTTTGAATCTCGTCGAGCGCCCGGCGTTCCTCATCCTCGCTGATCGCTTTGTCCTTCATCAATTTTTTCACGGCTTCATTGGCGTCGCGCCGGACGTTGCGCATCGCCACCCGGTGATCCTCGGCGACGTGGTGAGCCTTCTTGACGAACTCCTTGCGGCGCTCCTCGGTCAGCGGCGGGATCGGGATGCGGATGAGCTTGCCGTCATTGCCGGGATTGAGGCCGAGATCGGAAGCGCGGATGGCTTTCTCGATGGCGGCGATCTGGGAGGCGTCGAAGGGCTGCACGGTGATGAGCGACGGCTCGGGCACATGGAGAGTGGCCGCCTGGTTGAGGGGCATGACGGTGCCGTAGCACTCGACTTTGACACTGTCGAGAAGTCCCACCGAGGCGCGTCCGGTGCGGATTCCGGCCAGATCGTGTTGAAAATCGCTCAGCGCCTTCTCCATCCGGGAGCGGGCGTGGCTTTCGGCTTCCTTCACCGTCGGAAACGTGTGTGCCGCCGAAGCGGCCGGGTTTGCTTCGTTTTTCATAGCGTCCGTTCAATGAATCAGCGTGCCGATGGTTTCGCCCATCGACATTCGCATTATATTGCCATGCACGTTCAGATTGAAAACCAGGATGGGCATCTGGTTGTCCCGGCACATCGCCACGGCGGAGGCATCCATGACGGCGAGGGACTTGGCGAGCACGTCGAGGTAGGTGACCTCGCGGTAGAGCACGGCGTCGGCGTGCTTCATCGGGTCCTTGTCGTAGACGCCGTCGACCTTGGTGGCCTTGGCGATGATCTCGGCGTGGATTTCGAGAGCGCGGAGCGTGGCGGCGGTGTCGGTGGAGAAGTAGGGATTGGAGGTGCCGGCGGCGAAGATGACGATACGGCCTTTTTCCAGGTGCCGGATGGCGCGGCGGCGGATGTAGGGTTCGGCGACCTGGTGCATCTGGATGGCGGTCATGACGCGGGTGGGAGCGCCGGCCTTCTCGAGGGCGTCCTGGAGGGCGAGGGCGTTGATGACGGTGGCCAGCATGCCCATGTGGTCGCCGGTGACACGATCCATGTTTTTGGCCGCGGCGGCGACTCCGCGGAAGAAATTGCCGCCGCCGACGACGAGGCCGATTTCGACGCCGGAACGTCCGACGGCGGCGATTTCGTGGGCCAGGGACTGGACGCGCTCGGCCGAGATGCCGAAGGATTCGGCCCCGGCCAGAACTTCGCCGCTCAGCTTGAGAAGGACACGCTTGTAGCGGGCCATGGCGCGGCCGCTCTACACCGCGTGGGGTTCACCGGCGGGCTGGGGCTCGCCCGGGGCATCGCCGACCTTGAAGCGGACGAAGCGGGCCACGGCGATGTTCTCGCCGAGTTTGCCGACAGCCGCTTTGATGAGATCGCCGACGCTGGTGGTGTTGTCCTTGATGAAGGGCTGTTCGTAGAGACAGACTTCCTCGTAAAACTTGTTCATCCGGCCTTCCATGATCTTGTCGAGCATTTTTTCCGGCTTGCCTTCGGTGCGGGCCCTGTCGCGCTGGACTTCGCGCTCGCGCTCGAGGGCGGCGGGGGTAACGTCCTCGCGGCGGATGAACTGGGGATCGGCGGCGGCGACCTGCATGGCGAGGTCGCGGACGAGGGTTTGGAAATCCTCGGTGCGGGCGACAAAATCGGACTCGCAGTTCACCTCGATGAGCACTCCGAGCTGGGAGCCCTGGTGAATGTAGGAGCCGATGACACCCTGCTTCGTCGACCGGGTGGACTTTTTCGAGGCGGCGGCGATGCCGCGTTTGCGCAGAACATCTACCGCTTTTTCGATGTCGCCCGTAGCCTCCTCGAGGGCCTTTTTGCACTCCATCATGCCCGCGCCGGTGCGTTCGCGGAGCTGCTTGACCAATTGCGCGCTTATCTCAGCCATAGTTTTTGTCACGTCGAACTCTTTCGAGCTTTCGGGCGGCCGGAGCAGCGAGGCGGTTCTTCACCGATTGGGGCGCGCTCCGGCCGCCGATATTCCTCCGTTGCTACAGTTCGCTCCGGGTGGTTGTGGCCGGGGATTCGGCCGGGGTTTCCGAAGCAGGCCCCTTCCGGGGCAGCGACACCGACGGCAGATCCTCGTCGGGCAGGCTCTCCGACATGAGTTGGTCGAGCTGCTGAGGATCGAACTGGCTGTAGGCGGCGAAGTCGTCCTGGGCCGGGGTTTCGTCGGTGACGATACGCTCGGCGGCGAAGTCCTGCTCGGTGGCCAGGGCGCGGCCTTCGATGACGGCGTCGGCGACTTTGTTGGTGAACAGGCGAATGGCGCGCAGGGCGTCGTCGTTGCCGGGAATGACGTAGTCCACTTCGTCGGGGTCGCAGTTGGTATCGACGACGGCGACGACGGGGATTCCGAGCTTGCGGGCTTCCTTGACCGCGATGGCTTCCTTATTCGAGTCGACGACGAAGAGCAGATCGGGCAGGCCGGGCATGTCGCGGATGCCGGAGAGGTTCTGCTGGAGGTGCTTGCGTTCGCGCTCGAGCCGGCCGACTTCTTTCTTGGCGCGGCCTTCGTAGCCGCTCTCGTTGGCCAGAGCGTCGAGCTCCTTCAGGCGCTTGATGGAGCGCTGGACGGTGGCGAAATTGGTCAACAGGCCGCCGAGCCAGCGCTGGTTCACAAAGTATTGCGAACAGCGCGCGGCCTCCTCGGCGACGGCCTCCTGCGCCTGGCGCTTGGTGCCGACGAAGAGGACGTTCTTGCCCTGGGCCGCCATCTCAGCCACGTAACGCATCGCGTCCTTGAAGAGTTTGAGGGTCTTCTGCAGGTCCACGATGTAAATGCCATTGCGTTCGCCAAAGATGTATTCCTTCATCTTTGGATTCCAGCGCTTGGTCTGGTGCCCGAAATGAACGCCTGCTTCGAGCAATTCCTTCATCGAAATCGACGGCAAAGTGCCTCCTTCCGTCTCGTTTCCACAATGTGGGCCATAATCGGCGCGGCCCGCCCACGAGAAACCGGAAAACGCCTGCGCCGCGCTGGTTGAGTTGCGCGCCTTCCGGACAGGTTCACCCGGACTTACGCGGCAAGCGGCCCAAAGCGGAATTTGCTTGTCCGGCGGAAATCAGGATGTGGGTGGCGCGGCGCCCCAGGCGGATTCGGAAGCGGGGTAAGCCGCCGCCGGGCCCGCCTGGGGCGCCGGCACTACCGCTTGGAGAACTGGAACCGCTTGCGTGCGCCCTTCTGACCGTACTTCTTCCGCTCATGAGCGCGCGGATCGCGGGTCAACAAACCGAGCTGCTTGAGCTTGCCCCGCAGCTCGGAATTGAATTCGATTAAAGCGCGGCTGATGCCGAGCCGGACGGCGCCGGCCTGGCCGATGACGCCGCCGCCGTTGGCCGAAACCACGACGTCGAACTTGTCGGCCGCCTCGGCGGCCAGGAGCGGCTGGCGGACGAGGGCCCGGGCCGACTCACTGGGAAAATACTCATCGAGCGGGCGGCCGTTCACGGTGATATTTCCGCTGCCCGCGCGCAAAAAAATTCTCGCTACCGACGTCTTGCGCCGGCCGGTTGCACGATGCTGAATCAAAGACGCTGCCACAGATGCTCCCTAAAGAATTCCGCCGCTCACAGTTCCAATGCCGCCGGCTGTTGGGCCTGATGCGGGTGCTTGCCACCGGCATAAACCTTCAGCTTGCGGTACATATGCTTGCCCAGATTGTTCTTCGGCAGCATCCCGGAAATGGCTTCTTCGACCATGCGTACCGGCCGAGCCGCGCGAACGGTTCGCGCCTTGGTCTCGGTCAACCCGCCGGGGTAGCCGGAGTGGCGCCGGTACAGCTTTTGCTCTTCTTTGCGGCCGGTCAGTTTGACCTTGTCCGCGTTGATGACGATCACATGATCGCCGGTGTCCAAAAACGGGGTGTAAGTGGGCTTGTGCTTGCCCATCAGCAGCATCGCCGCACGGCTTGCGAGGCGGCCGAGGACCTTATCTTCGGCGTCCAACACATGCCATTGGCGCACCACTTCCCCTTTGGACGGGAATTGGGTTTTCATACAGACAGACTATCTCCCTTGCGTCCTTACAAACACTTCAGTTTACCGTTTTCCTCGCAATCGTGTCAACGCCGCCTCGGAAGCCGCGCCGGAAGCGGGGCGGGCGGATGGCGCCGGCGGCCGCGCCGGAAGCGGGGTGGGGATGACGCCGGCGGGCGCACCGGAAGCAGGGCGGGGGATGGCGCCGGCGGCCGCGCCGGCCGGGTGGTTCGGGGCGGGAGGGAGTGGGCGGCGCCGTTGGGCGGTGGCCGGCGGGGGCGGCCCGCGGGCGGGGGAAAGAAGGCCGGGGTTGCCGGCGACGGCGCGGTTGGGCGCTCTCGGATGGAGCCGAACCTAACAAGGCGGCTGTACTTCTGCTATACTCAGATTGTCTTTGCCCGCATCCGTATCTACCTTCGAGTGCTTTCCGGCCGCTATTCGCTCCTACTTCAACAAGTTGGGTTCAGTGCAGTCTGACAAAGATAATTCAAAATCCAAAGGAACAACACTGTGACCAACATTTTTGTAGGGAATCTCAGTTACCAAACAACGCAAGAAGATCTTCAGTCGGTATTCGCCACCTACGGCAGCGTAGAGCGGGTGAGCATCGTAACTGATCGCGACACAGGGCAGGCCCGTGGCTTTGCCTTTGTCGAAATGACCGAATCGCAGGCCGCGCAGGCGGCGATTGCGCAACTCAACGGCTCCGAGCTTCACGGCCGGGCGCTGAACGTGAACGAAGCACGGCCGAAGCCGGCCGGCGGCGGCGGCGGACGGCGGAATGATTCCGGCGGCGGCAATCGCGGACGGGGTTCGCGCTGGTAAATTGGCGGAAATCGCCAACTGACGCCAAAACAGGCGCCTGAATGGGCCGCCCGCCATCCGGATTCAACAAGCCGGGCGGGCGGTCTTTTTATTTATAAAGGAGCAAGCAATGCCGAGCCGAGGACCACAAACATTCAAAAAGCGCCAGAAAGAACAACAGCGCAAAGAGAAGCAGCAGGAGAAAATGGCGAAGCGGCTGGCGCGGAAAGATGAGCGCCTGACGCCGGCGGCCGAGAGCGAGAGTGGGAGCGAGAGCGAGACGGAGAATCCCACCGAGGCGAAAGCGTAGCTCCGGCCGGGTGCTCCCCCGGGGCGCCAGGGGGCGCCCAGGGCGGGCCGGGCGAATGCCGCGCGGGGGGAGACACGGCCCATTCCGGCGGGGAAACCGCGAGGGCCGGGACGAGGCGCCGGACACGACGGGCGGCGGCTTGAATGCCGTTTGCCGGCGGCTCTATACTGAAGCTGAGCGATAGAGGCGGTGGAGTCCGCCTAACGCCATTTCCGATGGCCAATGACTCCTACAGTGGTTTCGCTGTGGGAGCAATTCCTGAAGACCCCCGCGGCCGACCACAGGGCAGCCGGAGAGGAGGTTCTTCGATGGAAAATATGTGGTTCACGGCGGCGTTATGGCTTCTGCTGGCGTTGATCGCCGTCCTGGCCGCGAACTGGCTCCACGTTTCGACCGCTCTGTCCGAGATCGTCGTCGGTACCGTGGCGCAGTTGGTCATCGGCGTCGTGGCGGGGGCGGCGGCGCTGGGGGCGGGATCCGGATGGATCACTTTTTTAGCGGGGACCGGGGCGATCGTTCTCACCTTTCTCGCCGGCGCCGAGCTTGACCCGGACGTGTTCCGGACGAAGTGGCGGGAATCGGCGGCGGTGGGGCTGGTTGGATTCTTCGCACCTTTTCTGGGCGCGGCGCTGGTGGCTCACTATGTAGTCGGATGGGAGTGGCGTCCGGCGTGGCTGAGCGGAGTCGCGCTTTCAACCACGTCGGTGGCCGTGGTGTACGCGGTGATGCTGGAGCTGGGCTTCAACCGGACCACGTACGGCAAAGCGATTCTGGCGGCCTGCTTCATCAACGATCTGGGAACGGTGCTGGCGCTGGGCTTCATCTTCTCGCCCTTCACGTGGCGGACGCTGGTATTCGCCGCGGTTTCGTTGATCCTGCTGGCGGCTCTGCCGTTCGTCACGCCGTGGTTTTTCACGCGATACGGAGCCCGGGTGTCGGAGATGGAAACCAAGTATCTGTTGTTCCTTCTGTTCGGGCTGGGCGGACTGGCGGTGTGGTCGGGCAGCGAGGCGGTGCTGCCGGCGTACCTGATCGGCATGGTGCTGGCGGGAACGGTGGGAAAGGATCACTTTCTGATCCGGCGACTACGGACGTTGACGTTCGGACTGCTGACGCCCTTTTATTTCATCCGGGCCGGAAGCTTTGTATCCGTTCCGGCGCTGATGGCGGCGCCGCTGGTGTTTCTGGCGCTGTTCAGCGCCAAGATGATCACGAAGCTGGCCGGGGTGCTGCCGACGGTGCGGGCCTTCGGCTACAGCGGACACGATGGAGTCTATTACTCGCTCATGATGTCGACCGGACTGACGTTCGGCACGATTTCGGCGCTGTTCGGGCTGAATCATCACATCATCGATCAGGGGCAGTATTCGCACCTGGTGGCGACGGTGATCGGGAGCGCGGTGATTCCGACGGCGGTGGCCAATTCCTGGTTCCTGCCGCACGGGCTGCTGCCGGAGAAATCCGCCGAACTGAGAGCGCCGGCATTCGGCGAGCCGGCCGCGGATCTGGAAATATGAAACGCAAGGAGAGACGCGCGATTGGACAAATACCTGGTAGTGCTGGCCGGGGCGGGCCTGGGCGGCGTGGCCCGCTACGCTCTGGGGACGTGGATCATGGTCAAGTACGGAGGCCGTTTTCCGCTGGGCACCTTCAGCATCAACGTAAGCGGGGCGTTCCTCATCGGACTGATCATGACGCTGCTCACCGAGCGCTTCCAGCCGCATCCGGGCTGGCGGCTGTTTCTGGTTGTGGGCGTGCTGGGCGGCTACACGACGTTTTCGAGCTTCGAGTACGAGACGTTTCAGGCCGTGCGCGGCGGGGAGCGCTGGATGGGTCTGTTGTACGTGGCCGGGAGCGTGATTGCGGGCTACGTGGCAGTGTGGCTGGGGGCGGTGATGGCTTCGCGCCGTTAGGCCAGCGGCCGGCGAGCCGATAATGATGCTGGAGGCTTCATGCTGAAAAAAGGACCCGCCAAGAAAGTCACCATCTTCATCAACGAGGACACTCAGCACCACATGAGCGCGCTGCACGACTCGATCATGAACTTCCTGATCCACAAAGGCGTCGCCGGGGCGACGGCGACGCGGGCGTTCTCCGGCTTCGGGTCCCACCAGTTGCTGCACACACCGAAGATCGAGGTGCTGGCGCAGCATCTGCCGATCCGGATTGAGTTTGTCGACACGCCGGAGAAGGTTGACGAGGTTCTGCCGACGTTGTACGAGATGGTTTCCGACGGGTTGATCGAGGTCCAGGACACGACCGTCGTGAAGATGGCGCGCAAGGGGGCGCGGGCGGAGCCGGCGGCGCCGCACGAGCGCCGCTCAGGGCCGGCGAAGCTGCTGCGGGTGTTTCTGGGCGAGGCCGACAAATGGCACGATGCGCCGTTATACGACGCGATCGTGAAGAAGCTGCTGATGATGGATATCGCCGGCGCCACGGTATACCGCGGCATCCTTGGCTACGGGGCCAAGGGACATCAACATAAAGCCAGCTTCCTGCACCCGACGCGCGATCTGCCCATCATGATTTCGGTGATCGACTCGGCCGACAAGATTGTCCAGGCAGCCGAGGCGATCGAATCGATGATCGAAGACGGACTGATTGTGATCTCGGAGGCCGAGATCGTCCGTCTTGTCCGCAGCGCCCAACCCGTGGAGGCCACCGATGCAGCCCGCCACACCAGCTAGGATGCTTCGCATCCACATTTCGGAACGCGACCGGTACCAGGGCAAGCCTCTGTATGAAGCGATCGTGGCCCGGTGCCGGGAGTTGAAAATCGCCGGGGCCACGGTATTCCGCGGCCTGGAGGGGTACGGCGAAACCGCCGAGATGCACCGGGCCCACCTGGCGCGCCACGAGCAGCCGATCCTCATCTCGATCATCGACACGGCCGGGAATCTGGACCGGTTGGTCCCGATTGTCGAGCAGATGATGGATACCGGGCTGATGGCGATCTCCGATGTGAGCGTGATCCGCCTGCAGCGCAAGGTGCCCACGCATGCCGGACAGAGTTCCTGAGCCGAACGGCATCGAGGTTCCGTTTTTCGGGCGCCGCGCCGAGCTCAAAGCTCTGGCCGGAGCGCTGGCGGAGGGTCAGCCGATTCTGGTGACGGGCGCGGCGGGCATCGGCAAGAGCAGGCTGATCCGGGAAGCGCTGGCGGCGGCCGGCCGGCGCTTCATCGCCGTCGAGCGGCCGGCGGCGCTGCACGACCTGCTGGCCGATCTGTCCGGGCGGCTGGCGTGCCGGCCCGCTTCGGGCCGCACCACGAGCATGGCGCTCAAACCGGCGATTGCGGAGGCGCTTCAACGCCAACCGCTGTGCCTGCTGGTGGAGGGTCCGGCGCCGGGCGACGCCAGGACGTACCGGTTCCTGCAGGAGCTCAGCTACATTCCCGGCGCCGGGCTGGTGGTGGCTTCGCGCGGAACCGAGGCGCTGGGCCATCTTCGGAAGCTGCTATGGGATCCCCGCCGGCGCTTCGAGCTGGGACCTTTACCACGCCGCGAATCGCTGGCATTGTTCAAGGCGGCGGCCCGGGCCTGCGCGCTCCATTCGGGCGCGCTGGATGAATTCGGCGCCCAGGTTCTGGCCGCGGCGCATGGGAACCCGGGGCAGATTGTGGCGATGTGCCGGCTTGCGGGGCGGCCCGAATACCGCAGCGGCGGCCACATCCGGTTTTTCCCGCTGCGCATCGACGCACTGGCGGCGTCGCTTCGATGACCCGGCCGCTGCCGTCTTTGCCGCCGGTGCAGGGCGATCTGCTGGACGCGGTGGACGACATTTGCCGCGCCCACGGGATTCAGGCGCTGGACGCCTTCCGCGAGAGCTGCCGCGCGATGCCGGCCGACCAAAAACTGAACGTCGCTGTGCTGGGCCGGTTCAAGGCGGGCAAGAGCAGCTTTCTGAACGAGCTTCTGGGGCGGGCTGTGCTGCCG
>DAIDHC010000037.1 GCA_027452065.1 Bryobacterales bacterium | reverse complement strand
ATCGCCACCCACGTCCGCCCAATTGCCAGCCCGCTCCCGTTCAGCGTGTGCACCGGCTCCGCTTTTCCCTTCCCCGAACGCGCCCGGATGGATGCCCGCCGCGCCTGAAACGCCTCGAAATTCGAGCACGACGAGATCTCCCTGTACCCGTTCTGGCCGGGCAGCCAAACCTCGATGTCGTACGTCTTGGCCGAGCTGAATCCCATGTCGCCCGTGCACAGAGCCACCGTCCGGAACGGAAGCCCAAGACGTTTCAGAATGTCTTCGGCGTCCGCAGTCAACCCCTCCAGCTCCTCGTAGCTGCTCTCGGGCCGCGCGAACTTCACCAGCTCCACCTTCTGAAATTGGTGCTGCCGGATGATGCCCCGCACATCCCGCCCGTACGATCCGGCTTCACTGCGGAAACACGGCGTGTAAGCGCACAGCTTGATCGGCAGTTCCTCCAGGTTCAGCGTCTCGTCCCGGAACAGATTCGTCACCGGCACTTCCGCCGTCGGCGCCAGCCAGTAGTCGGTCTTCTCCAGCTTGAAAAGATCCTCGGCGAACTTCGGCAGTTGCCCGGTGCCGAAAAGACTCGCCGAGTTGATCAGAAACGGCGGCAGCACCTCCGTGTATCCGTGCTCTTTCGTGTGCACGTCGAGCATGAACTGAATCAGCGCCCGCTCCAGCCGCGCGCCCAGCCCCCAGTACACCGCGAAGCGCGCCCCGGTGATCTTCGCCGCCCGCTCCAGGTCGAGAATCTTCAGCTCCGGCCCCAGGTCCCAGTGTGCCTTCGGCTCGAAATCGAAGCTCCGCGGCGCGCCCCATCGGCGCACTTCCACGTTGTCCTCCGCGCTCTTGCCCACCGGCACCGACTCGTGCGCCGCGTTCGGAATCCCCGCCAGCAGGCCGCGAAACTCTTCGTCGAGCGCCTTCACCTGCTCCTCCAGCGCTCCCATCCGCTCCCCCATCTCCCGCACCTGCCGCTGCGCCTCGCTCGTGTCCACGCCCTGTTTGCGCAGCTTTCCGATCTCCGCGCTCGCCGAGTTCCGCTGAGCCTGCAGTTGCTCGGACTCGGTCACCGTCGAGCGCCGCTTGCGGTCCAGCTCGCGAAACTCCTCGACGTTGAGCGCGAAGCCGCGCTCGGCCAGACGCTTCGCCATCTCGTCCAGATGGGTGCGGAAATATGTGAGATCGTGCATGGGGTAAGCGTTGCGCGCCCGCGGGCGCGATCCCCCATTATCGCCAACCCTCCCGAGCCGCCGCTCGGCGCCGCCCTTCGGCGATCCCGGCGCGCGGCTCTCACGCCGTCTGGCTGCGGCTCTTCGGCGCCTCCTCGATCAGGTGCGTCTCCTCGAACTCCTCTCTCCGGTGCACGAAAAAATACATCGCGGTGAGAGTCAACAGCAGAAGGCCCAGCAGCACCATGAGCATGGCGAAGCGCTGGATGGCGCTCAGCGGAGCCGACGCCGCCCTCTCGCTCGTCGAGTTCAACGCCACCCATCGCGGCGCCGGAACACCCGCGCCCCCGCCTACTTCCGCGAATCCCACCACCTGCGGCCCGCCCCGGCTCCTCTCCGCCGTCAAATATCCCGCCTGCCGCCCGGCCAGCGTTCCCATCGTGTCGCGCACCGCGGCGTAGTCTTCCGACTTCAGCCCCATCGACAGATCCACGCCCGGCGCCGCAATCACCGTCCCGTCTTCTTTCACCAGTGTCGCCGGACCCAATTGACCGGCCAGCGGCGATAGATCGATGAGTGCGTACACCTCGCCCAGAAACGCCCCGGTCCCTTCGTCGAGCACCGGCGCTCCCACGCCCGCGTAGCTCCGGCGGCTTGCCGCATCGTAGGCGGCGTCGCGGATCTCCACCGCGCCCCGCCCCTGCGCGTACACGGCGTCCCAGTAGGGCTCCTTCGATTGCACATACGCCGCGGGCTTGTCGCTGGCGGCCACCGTGAGACCGCGCTGATCGGAAACCACCACCAGCAGGAATCGCGGATCCAACTGCCGGTAGCGCCGCAGCGCGCGCGCCGCCGGCGTCGACAACACGGCCCGGGCCCCTTCGCTGTCGCGCGCGTTCCAGTTCTTCTCGACGTCGGCCACCCGCGCCGCCACCGCGCTCTCGGCCCCGCGTCCCGCCGCGTTGGAACCGCTCACCGCGCGCACGATCTCCGGATCGGCGGCGATGTTGCGGCAGTCGGCCACGGCCGCGTTCAGATACGCCTCCGCGATCCGGCCCGCCCCCTCGGCGAGCGTCTTCTGCGTGCCCCCGGCCTGAGCCCGGAGCAGATTTTCGCTTCGATATGTGATGTAGAGTCCCGCAAGGCTCAGCGGGACGATCGTCAATACCAGCCCCGCCAGAAGCTTGCGCAAAGAAATACGAAGTTCATTGGGATCGAGCGTCATTTGGAGGCCTCCTGAAACGCCGGAACATCCCGAAACGCCGTTAATTTCCCGGATGGACTCGCGAGGCCGGACGTGCCCGGTCCGTGGGGCTCCATCGTGCGTTCTCAGCATAGCGCCAAAACGGGTGTTTCGCCTCCCGCCCGGATGCGGCACCATAGGGGAACGTCCTCCATGCCCCCTCGCGCCCCCGATGACGTTCCTGCCTCCGCCCGCCGCCGCGTCACGCGCCGCCTGCTCCCTTTCCTGATCCTCGTCTATCTCCTCGCCTACCTCGACCGCGCCAATCTCTCCATCGCCATGCTCCAGATGCGCGGCGGCCTCGGCTTCACCGACCGCGTCATCGGCCTCGGCGCCGGCATCTTTTTTTTCGGCTATACGCTGCTCGAGGTCCCCGGCGCGCTGCTGGTCGAGCGTTGGAGCGCCCGCAAATGGCTTTCCCGCATCATGATCTCCTGGGGTCTGATCGCCTCGCTCACCGGCTTCATCGGCCTGCCCGCGCTCGCTTTTTTCAGCACCCGCACCCAGTTCTTCCTTGCCCGCTTTCTTCTCGGCGCCGCCGAGGCCGGCTTCTTCCCCGGCGTCATCGTCTACCTGTCCCACTGGTTCCGTCTCGAGGACCGCCCGCGAGCCCAGGCCTGGTTCATGCTCACCCAGCCCGCCGCCGTCATCTTTGGCTACCCGGCCTCGCGCTGGATCCTCGAAAACATCCGCTGGGCCGGGCTCGAGGGTTGGCGCTGGGTCTTCCTCCTCGAAGGCGCTCCCTGCATCCTGCTCGGATTCGTCACCCTCCTCTATCTCACCGACCGCCCCGCGCAGGCCCGCTGGCTTCCCGAGCCCGAAAAATCCTGGCTCACCGCGGAGCTTTCCCGCGAGCGCGCGCTCCACTTCGCCGCCGGCCGCGTGCGCATCGCCAGCGCCTTCCGCGATCCCCGCACCGTCCTGCTCACCGCCGTCTACTTCCTCACCGTCGCCGGCAACCAGGCCCTGCTCTTCTTTCTTCCTTCCATCACCGACGCCATGACGCGCCTCTCGGTGCCGGCGCGCACCGCCGCCAGCGTCGCGCCGTATCTGTGCTCGGCTGCCGGCATCGTGCTCAATGGCTTCCATTCGCAGCGCACCGGCGAGCGCCGCCGGCACACCGCTCTGCCCATGATCTTCACCGGCGCTTCCTTCCTGCTCGTGCTCCTCGCCGGCGATCGCCTCGCGTATTCGATTCCGCTGCTTTGCCTCGCCGGCTTCACCTCGCAGGCGTACCTGCCCGTCTTCTGGTCGCTGCCCGGCGCTTTCCTCGGCGCCTCCGCCGCTGCCGCCGCCATTGGCTCCATCAACGCGCTCGGCAACCTCGGCGGCTTCGCCGGGCCCGCGCTGTTCGGCGCTCTCACCACCGCCACCGGCGACTTCCGCGCCGGCATCGTCCTGCTCGCGGCCTGTTCGCTCGCCGCCGGCCTGCTCGCCCTCCGCATCCGCCTGGACCGCTGATCCGCTATCATGTCCTCCGCATGCCCACCAAACGCCCGGAGGACCTCCGCAGCTTCCGCTGGTTCGGTCCCGATTCGCTTCGCGGCTTCAGCCACCGCTCCCGGATGAAGCAGCTCGGCTTCGACCGTTCCGACTTCACCGGCAAGCCCGTCATCGCCATCCTCAACACCTGGAGCGAAATCAACCCCTGCCACGCCCATCTCCGCGAGCGCGCCGAGGCCGTCAAGCGCGGCGTCTGGCAGGCCGGCGGCTTCCCCGTCGAGATCCCCGCCTTCTCCATCACCGAGACTTACTTCAAGCCCAGCCCCATGCTCTATCGCAATCTCCTCGCCATGGAGACCGAAGAGATCCTCCGCGGCCTCCCCATCGACGGCGCGGTGCTCATGGGCGGCTGCGACAAGACGACCCCCGGCCTCCTCATGGGCGCCCTCAGCATGAACCTTCCCGCCATCTTTCTTCCCGCCGGCCCCATGCTCCGCGGCAACTGGAACGGCAAACCGCTCGGCAGCGGCACCGACCTCTGGAAATTCTGGACCGAGCGCTGCGCCGGCGCCATCACCGCCGACGACTGGAACGCCATCGAAAACGGCATCGCCCGCTCCCCCGGCTTCTGCATGACCATGGGCACCGCCGCCACCATGACCGCCCTCGCCGAAGCCCTCGGCTTCACCCTCCCCGGCGCCTCCTCCATTCCCGCCCCCGACTCCCAGCACCCCCGCATGGCCATGCAATGCGGCCGCCGCATCGTCGAAATGGTCTGGTCGGATCTCACTCCGGCCAACATCCTCACCCTGCCCGCCCTGGAAAACGCCATCGCCGTCGACATGGCCCTCGGCGGCTCCACCAACGCCATCATCCATCTCTGCGCCCTGGCCCGCCGCCGCGGCCTCAACCTCGATCTCGATGCCTTCGACAGCATCAGCCGCCGCGTCCCCGTACTGGCCAACATCCGCCCCTCGGGCGAATTCCTCATGGAGGATTTCTTTTACGCCGGCGGTCTCCGCGCCCTCATGGCCGAAATCGCCGACCTCCTCCACATGGACTGCCTCACCGTCAACGGCCGCACTCTCGGCGAGAACCTCGCCGGCGCCTCGATTTCCAACCCCCAGGTCATCCGCCCGCGCTCGAATCCGCTGGCCGGCTCCGGCGGCACCGCCATCCTCCGCGGCTCCCTCGCCCCCGACGGCGCGGTCATCAAAATCTCCGCCGCCGATGCCCGTCTCCTCCGCCACACCGGCGCCGCCGTCGTCTTCCGTGACTACCGCGACCTGGAGGCGCGCATCAATAGCGACGACCTCGCGATTACCCCCGACTCCGTCCTCGTCCTCCAGAACGCCGGCCCTCTGGGCGGACCGGGAATGCCCGAATGGGGATTCCTTCCCATCCCTCAAAAACTGCTCGAGCGCGGCGTCCGCGACATGGTCCGCATCTCAGATGCCCGGATGAGCGGCACCGCCTACGGCACCTGCGTCCTGCACGTCTCGCCCGAAAGCTATGCCGGCGGACCCCTCGCGCTCGTCCAGGACGGCGACCTCGTGTCGCTCGATGCCGCGGCCCGCCGCCTCGATCTCCTCGTCTCCGATCAGGAACTCGCCCGCCGCCGCACCTTCTGGACTCCGCCCCCGCCCCGCTATCAGCGCGGCTACGGCGCCCTGTATACCCAGCGCGTCACCCAGGCACACCTCGGCTGCGACTTCGATTTTCTCGAATCCGGCGCCCCCACGCCGGAACCCGAAATCTACTGACCGGCCGGCGCGCTTACCGCTCCGCGATCGCCACCCATTTTTGACCCACCGTCGCGCCCGTGTAGTCGGCCCGCGGCCGGATCAGCCGGTTGTTCCGGAACTGCTCCAGCACGTGCGCCGTCCAGCCCGACATCCGGCTCACCGCAAAAATCGGCGTGAAAATGTCGATCGGTATCCCCAGCGAGTAATAGGTCGAGGCCGAATAGAAGTCCACGTTCGCGTTCAGCCCCTTCATCTCCTTGATCGTCTCCTCGATCTTTTTCGACGTCAGGTATAGCTCCAGGTGCCCGGTGCTCTTCCCCAACTCCTCCGACATCTTCCGCAAATGCGTCGCCCGCGGATCTTCCGTCTTGTACACGCGATGCCCGAAGCCCGGAATCTTGATCTTGTGATCCAGCATGTAATGGATATGCTCGAGCGCCTTCGCCTCGCTCCCGGCATCCAGCAGCATCTTGATCACTTCCTCGTTGGCGCCGCCGTGCAGCGGCCCCTTCAGCGCCCCGATGGCGGAGGTCACCGCCGAGTGAATGTCGGAAAGTGTCGCCGCCGTCACCCGCGCCGCGAACGTCGACGCGTTCAGCTCATGGTCGGCATGCAGGATCAGTGCGATGTCGAACACCTTCTCCATCACCGAGTCCGGCTTCTTCCCGGTCAGCGTGTACAGGAAATTTGCCGCAAAGCTCAGCCCCGCGTCTCCGGCCACCGGCTCCTCGCCCTTCCTCAGCCGGTCAAAGGTCGTCACAATCGTCGCTGTTTGGGCCATTAGGCGCATCGCCTTGCGCGTACTGGCCTCAATTGAGTTATCTGTCGCTTCTGGGTCATACAACCCAAGCATCGACACCGCCGTCCGAAGCACGTCCATCGGCGGCTTCTTTCCGACGCCCGCCAGGAACGCGGTCACCTCCGCCGGGATGGGCCTCGCCTTCACCAGGTCCGACTTCAGCCCGTCCAACTCCGCCTGCTTCGGCAGGCGTCCGTGCCACAGGAGGTAAATTACCTCCTCAAACGTTGCATTCTCAGCGAGGGTGTGGATGTTGAACCCCTGATAGCTGAGGAGTCCCACGCCTCCGTCGATGTAGCAAATCTGCGATTCCGCCGCGACAATGCCTTCCAGCCCTGCTCCCGTGACTGCCATATTCGCTCCTATTCTCCTTCGTTCCAGCTCGGCCCGCCTGCTGGCTCACCCCACCGTTCGATTGGATGAGCCCAAGTGGGCTGTTGGCGTGAAACCTTATTTTACAGAATCCTCGGCAATCGAAATGCCAAGCTCACCGCTTCCCGATTCCCTCCTCAAAACCGCCGGCAAAACCCACTCCCGCGCGGCCCCGCCTCAGCCTCACCGTCACCACTCTCGCGATCGCGATCACCGGCACCGAGAAGAACATCCCCGCGATTCCCGCCACCTGTTCGCCCGCCAGCACCCCGAACAACACCAGCAGCGGATCCATCTCGATGCCCGCCCCCAGCAGGAATGGGATCAGCACGTAATCCTGGAAGCCCCGCAGCACCACCCAGAACAACACAAACCACGCCACGTACCCGTAACCCGCCAGTCCCGTCACCAGCCCCGTGATCAGCCCCGCCGCCATCGGCCCCACCACCGGGATGAACTCCAGCGGCCCCGCGATCCCCGCCAGCAACATCGCGTAGGGCGCCCCCGTTGCGCCCAGAAATACTGCGTATAAGACAAACGCCGACAAGGCCTGCAGCACCAACGCCCGGATGTACTGTCCCAGCAATCGGTCGATGTCGTTCAGGATGCCCTCCACCGTCTCCCTTCGCGTTCCCCGCCCCACCTGGTCCAGAATCGCCTCCCGCATTCGCCCGCCGTCCTTCAGGAAAAAGAACGCCAGCACCGGTATCAGCACCGCGTAGCCCAGATACCGGGCTCCCAGAACCACCTGCGCTCCCAGCCGCTGCAGATACGGCACGACGTCGCGCCCGCTTTGGCTCACCTCCGTCCGCATGTATCCCACGATCCGCGCCCGTTGCGGCTCCAGCCATGCCGGCAGCGGAATTCGGGACTGCCACTGTTCATTCCGCGCCAGATCCGGCAATCGCGATGCCAGGCTGCTCGCCTCCTCCGCGATTCGCGACCCGATCGTCACCCCGGCCGTCACCAGCACGGCAACCAGCGCCAGGTAAACAATGGCCAATGACACCGCCGGCGAGACCCGCCCCGGTGTGTACCGGTGTACCAACCCCACCACCGGCGCCAGCAAATAAGCAAACAACAGCGCCAGCGCAAACACCACCAGCGTCGACCGCGCCTCCCACGCCAGCCAGATCCCCAGACCCACCACGAACACCGTCCACGCCGACCGCGCCGTCTTCGCCTCAATCCCCAGCATCGTGTTTCAGCATAGCCGTTGCCGTCGCCCCGCGCCCGCCTCCGCTATCCTGGTCTTCGTGAACGCCACCAGCCGCATGAGGAGCCTCGTCGATTCTCTGCTTGATCTGGAAGACCGCCTCCGCCTCGGCGGCGGCCCCGCCAAAATCGACAAACAACACAAGGACGGCAAGCTCACCGCCCGCGAGCGCGTTGCCCAATTGATCGACCCCGGCTCGCTGTTCGTCGAAATCGGCCTCCTTGTCGCCCATGACAAATACGCCGGCGCCGCCCCCGGCGCCGGCGTTGTCACCGGCCTCGCCCGCATCGAGGGCCGCCCCGCCGTGATCGTCGCCAACGACGCCACAGTCAAGGCCGGCGCATGGTGGCCCGAGACCATCACCAAAATCCTCCGCGCGCAGGAAATCGCCATGCGCAATCGCCTCCCCATCGTCTATCTCGTCGATTCGGCCGGCGTCAACCTCCCTCTTCAGGACGGCATCTTCCCCGGCCAGTACGGCGCCGCCCGCATCTTTTACTACAACTCCCTCATGCGCCGCCGCCTCAAGGTGCCTCAGTTCGCCGCCGTCATGGGCCCTTGCATCGCCGGCGGCGCCTACCTGCCCGCTCTTAGCGACGTCATCATCATGGTCGAGAAAACCAGTTTCATGGGTCTCGGCGGCCCCAACCTGGTCAAAGGCGCTGTCGGCCAGACCGTCGATGCCGAATCCCTCGGCGGCGCCCACCTTCACACCGCCGTCAGCGGCGTCGCCCACTACACGGCCGCCGACGACGACGCCTGCCTCCTGCTGATCCGCCAGAAGTTCCGCGACCTCCCCGCTCCCCGCCCTCTCCCGAAAGGCACGCCCGCCGCTCAGCCCGCCGAGGATCTCTATGAACTCCTCCCGGCCGATCACCGCCTCCCCTACCCCGTCGAGCAGGTCATCGCGCGCATCGTCGACGCCGGCGATTTCCTCGAGTTCCAACCCGAGCTCGCTCCCGAAATGCTCTGCGCCAACGCCCGCCTCGCCGGCTTCCCCGTCGCCGTCATCGCCAATCGCCGCGGCTTCCTCAAGAGCCCCGACGGCCCCCGTATCGGCGGCATCGTCTATACCGAATCGGCCCGCAAAGTCGCCTATTTCGTCGAAACCGCCGAGCGCCTCGGCATCCCGATTCTTTACCTTCAGGACGTCTCCGGCTTCATGGTCGGCCTCGAAGCCGAGTCCTCCGGTATCATCCGCGCCGGAGCCGAAATGGTCGAGTCCATGGCCTGCGCCACCGTCCCCAAAATCGTCCTCACCCTCAACCACGCCAGTGGCGCCGGCTACTATGCCATGGCCGGCCAGGGCTTCGACCCCACCTTCACCTTCGGCTGGCCGACCGCCCGCATCGGCGTCATGGAAGGCGATTCCGCCGTCCAGGCCGTCCACGGCCCGGAGCTCGAAAAACTCCGCGCCGCCGGCTCCTCCGTCCCGCCCGAACTCCAGGCCCGCATCGACAAAACCCGCGCCGATTACGACCACTGGCTCGACGCCCGCCACGCCGCCTCCCGCGGCCACGTCGACGCCCTCATCGACCCTCTTGAAACCCGCCGCATTCTCGCCTTCGCCCTCGAAGCCTCCCTCGCCCGCCACAACCCCGAACACCTTGCGCTCGAAACCGTCTCCCCCGCCTGATCCCCAACGCGCTCTCCATCGCCGCCGCCCCCCGCCCGTACTACACTATCCGTGTGAGCGCCGCCGACCGCCGACCTTCCCCGCCGCCGCGGCCCCTCCTCAAACTATGATCCGCATCGCCAACGGCCAGGGCTTCTGGGGAGACTGGCTCGACGCTCCCGTCCGCCTCGTCGAACAGGGTCCCCTCGACTACCTCGCCCTCGATTACCTCGCCGAGATCACCATGTCCATCCTCCAAAAGCAAAAGGAGGCCGACCCCAATCTCGGCTACGCCCGCGACTTCCCGCCCTTGATCGCCCGCATCGCCGCCCGCATCCGCGAGCGCAACGTGAAAGTCATCGCCAACGCCGGCGGCGTCAACCCGGTCGCCTGCGCCCTCGAAGTCCGCCGCCTCGCCCCGCGCCTCAAGGTCGCCGTCGTCCTCGGAGACGACATCTTCTCCCGCCTCGACGAACTCCTCGCCGCCGGCCACGCCATGAACAGCATGGACACCGGCGAGCCTCTCTCCACAGTCCGCTCCCGCATCCTCAGCGCCAACGCCTATATCGGCGCTTTTCCCCTCGTCGAAGCCCTGGCGACCGGCGCCGACGTCGTCATCGCCGGCCGCTGCACCGACACCGCCCTCACCCTCGCCCCCATGGTCCATCGCTTCAACTGGGCCCCCGACAACTGGAACCGCCTCGCCGCCGGCACCGTCGCCGGCCACATCATCGAGTGCGGCGCTCAATCCACCGGCGGCAACTGCCAGGCCGATTGGCAGTCCATCCCCGACCTCGCCAACATCGGCTACCCCATCGTCGAAGCCGAGCCCGACGGCAGCTTCGTGGTCACCAAACACCACGGCACCGGCGGCCGCGTCTCGCTCGAAACCGTCAAAGAGCAGCTTCTCTACGAGCTTGGCGATCCCATTAACTACATCACCCCGGACTGCGTCGCCGATTTCACCTCCATCCGCCTCACCGCCGACGGCCCGGACCGCGTCCGCGTCTCAGGCATTCACGGCCGCCCGCGCACCCCGTTCCTCAAGCTCTCCATCGCCTACTCCTACGGCTGGAAAGCCATCGGCTCCCTCGTCTACTCCAGCCCCCAAGCCGTCGAGAAAGCCGAAGCCGCCGCCGCAATCGTCCGCGCGCGCCTCGCCCAACTCGGCCTCGCCTTCGAGGAAATCCACCACGAGATCCTCGGCGCCAACGCCTGCCACGGCCCCGCCGCGCCGCCTCATCCCAACCCGCCCGAGGTCCAGCTTCGCATCGGGGTCCGCGGCCAGGACCGCAAAGCCATCGACCGTTTCACGCGCGAACTCATCCCCCTCGTCCTCAGCGGCCCGCCCACTGCCACCGGCTTCGGCGACGGCCGCCCGCCGGTCCGCGAGGTCGTCGCCTACTGGCCCGCCCTCGTCCCCCGCGACTCCATTCAAACCCGCGTCGAGGTTTTCGAATGAAAATCCCGCTCTCCCAAATCGCCCACGCCCGCTCCGGCGACAAAGGCGACACCGCCAACGTCGGCATCATCGCCTACCAGGACAAGCATTACCCCATCCTCGTCCGCGAAGTCACCCCCGAGCGCGTCAAAGCCCACTTCGGCCCGCTCGTCCTCGGCTCGGTCGAACGCTTCGAACTCCCCAACCTCGCCGCCCTCAACTTCCTTCTCCATGAATCCCTCGGCGGCGGCGGCACGCTCTCCCTCCGCATCGACGCCCAGGGCAAA
This sequence comes from Bryobacterales bacterium, assembly GCA_027452065.1. Classification (GTDB taxonomy): domain Bacteria; phylum Acidobacteriota; class Terriglobia; order Bryobacterales; family Bryobacteraceae; genus JAJYKC01. Next base: position 593 of record DAIDHC010000037.1, on the reverse strand, counting down.
ACTCTCGGCGCCGGCCTCCTCGCGCTCGAAATCGAAGCCTCAGAATCCGAACTCTAGCCCCGCTCACTCCACCACCTTCGCCGAAACCACCACGAACACCGCGTCCTGCCCTCCGTTCAGCCCCGCCTTCCCCACCACCACCTTCTGCCCTTCTTTCACATCCACCGACGTCGAGATGTTCGCCTCCTCCCATCCAAATCCTCCCGGCGTGCCCGGCTCCCGCGTCTTCTCCACGATGTTTAACAGAATGTCCCGCAGCCCGATCGTCCGTTCGCCCGCTTCGCCGGTAACGCTGAGCTGCCGGATTGCCAGGTCGTACTTCCCCGCCGGCGCACCCTCCACCAACGGCGCCAGCGCGCCCTTCGTCTCGCTCCTCCCAGTCCCCGGATCGTCGCTCATTCGCAGCGAAATCGAATCCAGCGGGATCCACGATTTGTACGCGAACACTTTCTTAAGCTGCGCCACCACCGGCTCCAGCGCCGGATCGAGCGGCTTGCCCTCGCCCGCCGCCTTCGACGCCACGATCAAATTCATCGTCAGGTCCACGTCCGTGTGCGGCTTGGCCGGCACGTCCATCTGCTTCAGAATCGCCA
>DAIDHC010000036.1 GCA_027452065.1 Bryobacterales bacterium | reverse complement strand
TAAGACGAACTACTTTGGAGCGAGCCTGGCGGCGCTCGAGAAACTGGGACGGCGCAAAGGGTATGCCCTGGTGGGCTGCTCGTTTTCGGGCGTGAACGCCTTTTTCGTGCGCCAGGATTTAGTGAAGCGCCGGTTCCGGGGGCCGTACACGGCGGAGAATCATTACGAGCCGCCGCGCTATGAGATGTGCGTGCCGAGCGGGCACCGGCCGGGGATCGGGCCGCTCGAGGTGATCGGGAGCCCAAAGACGGAAGGATAGAGGTGGAAAACGAAAAAGAACACGGTCACGCTGACGGCGCCGAACGTGTACACGAGCGATGAGAAAAGCGTTACGGCGGGCACCAATCCCCGGGCCACGTTCAGAACGGTGAAAATCAAATCCGACGGGGGCGTCGAACGAGACGCAAAGTGCGGGACAAGCTCGATGGTTGAACCTTGCGTGAAAAGTCCGCACAGGTCATTCTGATTCGTATGTTCTTATTTTGCTATAAGACAGAGGTGGTGGAGGCGGCGGGAGTTGAACCCGCGTCCGAGAAAGCCCGCCCTGAAGAGAACTACGTGCGTATCCGATCCGGCGTTTGTCGGCCGTCGCCTGAGGACCGGCAGGACAGCGACGGCTTAGCCCGATTGATGTCGGCCTGCTGCTCCGGACAGAAGCTCTCGGCCCAATCCTGCGAAATGACGCTCACTGACCGGCCTGCAGGCCCACCGGCTGGAGCGGCTGCTTAATTAATTAAGCAGCGTATGCAAACTGCTGATTGGCAGTTATGTTTTCCGATCGTTTAACGGGAGCTCGGAACCCGGCACGCCTCTCCAAAACGACTCAATCCCGTCGAATCCGTTGCGCCCCCCCTTTTTGCGGCCACTTTGCCGCTCTTACTATGATGGTAACACGAGCATGAGCAGGCGAAACGGGGCGGCCAAGCGGTTGGAGGCGGGTTCCGGGCTGACCGGCGGCCCGGCGCACGCCTCGCGGGACGGCGATTCAAGCGGCCGGGGGTGGAAGATGCGCGGGGCCGAGGGAAGCTGTGATGGAGCCCGGAAGGGCAGTGGAACGCGGCGGAGCGTGGTTGTGCCATGGGAACGGTGACGTCGCGGCCGGCACCAGGGACCGGAACCAGTGGGCAGGAAGCGCAGGAGCCGCTGTTCCGGGTGGTGCTTCTGGACGACGACGATCACACCTACGACTACGTGGTGGAGATGCTGGAGAAGCTGTTCTTTATGAGCCGTACAAAGGCGTTCCAGCACGCCGTCGAGGTGGATACGGCGGGGCGGACGGTGGTGTTGACCTGCGAGCGTCCGGCGGCCGAATATGCCCGGGACCAGATTCACGCCTATGGGGCCGACTGGAGGATGCCGCGGTCCAAGGGGTCGATGAGCGCGATTCTGGAGCCCGAAACGGCCGGGTAAAGGCGGCCGAGCGGGGCCGGGACGAGGTTCGCGACACGGGCTTCCAATTTCGAGTTCCTGAGTTATAGTAAGAGAAACTATGCGCACCCTACTGCCTGTTTTCGCGGTTTTGATGGCGGCGTCGGGGTCAGCCCAGACGCATCCGGACTTCAGCGGCACCTGGAAGCTGAATGTGGAGAAGAGCGACTTCGGGCCGCTGCCGCCACCGGCGAGCCGGACGGATGTGATCACGCAGAGCGATGCTCAGGTGAAGGACGCCGTAAAGTCGGTGGGGCCGGACGGCGACATGGATCTGAACCTGGTCTACAACCTGGACGGGACGATGTCGGTGAGCCAGTTCCGGGGCAGCGACGTGAAGAGCACAGCGAAGTGGGACGGGGCGGCGCTGGCGGTGGAATCGAAGCTGAACATTCAGGAGCAGGACATCGGGATTTCGTCGCGCTGGACGCTGAGCGCGGACGGGGCGACGCTGACGATGGCTTCGCACTTTACGAGCCCGATGGGCGAGGCTGATACGACTTATGTGCTGGAGAAGCAGACGGGCGCCATGGCGGCGGCCGCTCCCGCGGCTCCTCCCGCGCCGGGGGCACCGGCGGCTCCGGCAGCACCGGGCGCTCCTGCTGCTCCTGCAGCACCGGGCGCTCCGGCGGTACCGGCGGCTCCTGCCACGCCGGCCGCCCCCGCGGCTCCGGCCGCTCCGATGATCTCGGGGAACGGGCCGCATCCGAACTTCAGCGGGACCTGGAAGCTCGATGTCGCGAAGAGCGACTTTGGTCCGCTGCCGGGACCGGAGAGCCGGGTGGACAAGATCGAGCAGAGCGACAATCTGGTGAAAGACACCTACCAGGCCAAGGGCCAGGAAGGGGACATGAGCGGAGAACTGAGCTACACGACCGACGGGAAAGAGTCGGTGAACAAGTTCCGCGGCAATGAGATGAAGGGCACGGCGGTGTGGGACAACGCGGAGTTGGTGGTGAACAACAAGTTGTCCATGGACGGCAATGACATTGAGGTGCGGACCAAGTGGGATCTGTCGGCGGACGGCAAGACGCTGACGATGGCGGCGCACATCATGAGCCCTATGGGGGAGCTGGAGCAGAAGCTGGTGTTCGCGCGGCAGGCTGACTAGCGGCGGGCGGACGGCACGGTCAGTCTTCAGTGGGGAAGGTACTGGAGATGCTGTCGTGCCAGCCCAGACCGTCCTCGTCGAGGGCAGCCCACGCAAGTCCGACGCCGATGGCGGCAAAGCTCAAAAGAAACGCGGTTGCGCGCCGGAAGCGCTGGGCGCGTGTGGGGCGGCGGCCTTCGAAGGTGACAAGGCGCAGACGCGCCCACCGCATGCCGGGGCTGTCGGCGTTGGCCAGGCACCAGAGGGTTTTATAGAGAGCCGCGATCAGAAATGCGGCCACGCCGAGGTCAGTGAGGGCCGGGGCGCGCAGGGGCAACGTGCCGAGGACGGCGCGAACGGCGGCGACACAGACGGCGATGGAGACGAGCACGACGGTGGAATCGCCGACAAAGGCGGCCACGCGGGTGGAGACGCGCGCGGTGATGGCGTCGCAGACGATATGGCTGACGGGGCCGGCGGCGCGGGCCGAATGCGTGGAGGGCACGGCGAAGTCGAGGCGCTGCTGGCTGACGGCAGGGGGAGGGATCGCGGGGGCGGACGAGGCGGCCCTGGGCCGGCGCGCTCGGACCTGAGGCGCCGGCGGCGGCTCGACCAGGCGCAGGGATTCGCGCTGGACGAAGAGCGAGCGCTGGTAGAGGGGCTGGCCGGGCGCCGGAGCCTCAGGCGGGGGGGCCGGAGCAGGCGGGCGGACAGGTTCGGGATCGAGGGCGCGGGCGGTGGCTTCGCGCGTGAAGGGGATGGCGGAGGCGCCGCCGTCGATGCGACGGCCGCAGCGGCGGCAGCGATGGTCGTCTTCCGAGTTGTGGCTGCCGCAATAGCGACAGGTCATGAGCGAATCATTCAAAGTGAGCACCTGATGCGGCTCGTAAAACGAAGCGGGCCGGTCTGCGGGAAGCGCATCGGCGTTCCCGGCTTGCTATAAGTTTCCGATCCGTGTTACCGTTTGCGGTTGAAGTCCTCTGGCGCCACGCAACACCCGCGAACCGGTAACCCAAACAACATCCGAATAAGGGACGACACCCCTCATCTTGTTCGTAACATATTTGGGTGGAAATGTCACGAACTTTTTGGGTTGCGGGCACGGAGGAGAATTCCGGGGGCATTTGTAGCGCTGTGTCTGGCGGGGTGCGCGGCGGGGTGGGCGCAGGAAGCGGTGGTGCCGCTGCTGCCGCTTCCCAAGCCGGCGGCGCAGCCGGGGGCGACGAATCCGAATGTCCGGTACAAGATTCCGCACCCAAACGCGCCGGACGAGGCGCACGTGCTGATTGAGGCGATTTCGCAGGAGACCAACGGGCCCTGGCGGTACCTTCGGGGCCATGCGAGCGTGGAGACCACCGACACGCTGCTGCGGGCCGACGAAATCGACTACAACGGCGACACCGGGGACGTGATCGTGCGGGGGCGCGTGCTGTATGAGAGCTACGTGACCGGGAACAAGATCGAGTGCGACCACGGCGAGTACAACGTAAATACGGAGAAGGGGAATTTTTACGAAGTCACCGGGACCGCGCCGGCCAAGATCGAAGTGAGGCCGGGCATTCTGGCCGGGAGCCAGCCGTTTGTCTTCCAGGCCAAGTGGGTGGAGCGGATCCAGGAACGCTACATTCTGCACCAGGGCTTCATCACCAACTGCAGCATGCCGAAGCCGTGGTGGGTGCTCAAGGGCCCGAAGTTCGACGTGATCGACAACGAGCGGGCGATCGCCTACAACGCGGTATTCCGGCTAAAGAACCTGCCGCTGTTGTACCTGCCGTTTTATTACAAACCATTGGGCAAGCAGCCGCGCAAGAGCGGGTTTATGTCGCCGAATCTGGGCAACAGCTCGCAGAAGGGGTTTCTGTACGGCATTGGCTATTACTGGGCGATCAACCGGAGCTACGACCTGCTGTACCGGCCCGTGTATTTTTCCTCGCGCGGGCTTTCGCAGTACACGGACCTGCGGGGGAAAGTGAGGCCGGGGACGGACTTCGATTTTCAGGTGTACGGAGTGCAGGACCGGGGCATCATGATCGGCAACGAGCTTCAGAAGCAGGGCGGGTACGAGATTGAGCTCGAGGGCAAGACGGAACTGGGCGATGGCTGGGAAGGGCGGGTGTCGGTGGATTATCTGGACTCGTATCTTTTCCGGCAGAATTTCACCGAGACGTTCAACGAGGCCATATTCTCCGAGTCGCACTCGGTCGGGTTCATCGACAAGCACTGGTCGACGTACGGCATCACGATCGCGGCCGAGCGGGACGTGAACTATCTGGACATCAATCCGCAGGATACGATCGTGATCCGGAGCCTGCCGTCGGTGAATTGGGACAGCAGCGAGCATCTGGTGAACGACCGCGTGCTGCCGGTGTGGCTATCGCTGGAGTCGAGCGTGGCGGGGCTCAACCGGAGCCAGCCGGGCGGGACGGGGCCGGGCGACTACACGGGGACGCTGGAGACGCAGGATTTTGTGGGACGGATGGACGCCGAGCCGACGGTGACGACGGCGTTTCACTGGGGCGCTTTCGGGCTGATGCCGAGCTTCACCTGGCATGAGACGTACTACGGGGCGTCGGTATCGCCGGTGGGGACGTTCATCTCGAAGGACTTCGTGCGGAGCGCGAGCGACATCGACGTGCTGCTGATTCTGCCGTCGCTGGCGCGAGTATTTAAGGCTCCGAAATGGCTGGGGGACAAAATCGAGCACGTCATCGAGCCGCGGGCGGAATTCCGGTCGGTGGCCGGCGTGGGCAGCGGGTTCAATCGGATTCTGCGTTTTGACGGGACCGATCTGTTGAGCGACACCGAGCAGTTGAACCTGAAGCTGTCGAACCGGTTCTACGTGAAGAAAAAAGACGGCACGGTGCAGGAGCTGGCGTGGTGGGAGCTGCGGCAGGACCGGTATTTCAATCCGACCTTCGGCGGCGCGGTGCTGCCCGGGCGGCTGAACATCGTCGAGGCGTCGGAGGATCTGACTCCGATGCCGTTTCTCACCGGGCCGCGGAACTATTCGCCGATCGATTCGGACCTGCGAATCGAGACAAAGGTGGGCTTTGAGTGGCGGGCCGACTACGATCCGCTGCAGGGCCATCTGATCGACAGCGGGGTCTCGGCGAACGTGCACACGGCGCAGTGGTTCTTCGCGCTGGGATACAACGAGATCCGGGACAACCCGATTCTGGCGCCGAACTCGAACCAGATGTCGGCGCTGGTGGGTTACGGCAACACGAACCGGAAAGGGTTCAGCGGGGCGTTTAGCGTGTATTATGACTACGATCGGGGGATTCTCGAGTTTGCCACCGCGCAGATGACCTACAACACGGATTGCTGCGGAGTGTCGGTGCAGGTGCGCAGGTTCAACTTCGGGACGCGGAACGAGAACCAGTTTCTGGTATCGTTCGGGGTGTCGAACGTGAGCACGTTCGGAACGCTGCGCCGGCAGGACCGGTTGTTCTGAGCGCACAGCGCGGGGCGCGCACGACTCCACCGATCAACGTCCGCGCCGCGCTGCGTTGTGCGCGGGGTGAACCCGAGAGCGCACAGCGCGGGGCGCGCACAACTCCACCGATCAACGTCCGCGCCGCGCTGCGTTGTGCGCGGGGTGAACAAGACAGCGGCCTCAGTCGCTTTTGCCGAAGGCTTCGTCGAGCAGGAGCGAGAAGTGGCGGGCTCGGGAGTCGATGCGCTGTTTGAGGGACTCGCGATCGCGTTCGAGGAGGCGGAGCTGGTCGGCGAGGTGGAGACAGGCGAGGACGGCCACGCGGGTGGAATCGGTGGTGCCGGAGCGGTCGGCGATGGCGTGCATCAGGCGGTCGACGGTGGCTGCGACTTCCTCGACTGCGCCGGGCTCCTCGCTGGCGAGCAGGGAATAGTTCTGGTGAAAGATGGTGACGCGGACCGGTTTGTTCGCCGACTCTCCGCTGTCCATAGAAACCAGTTTACGCGTTGCTGAGCAGATCCATCTGGCCGAGGAGCTTTTCGATGCGTGTGCGGACCTGTTTGCGCTCGGTGCGGAGGTCGTCGAGCTCCTGGGTGGCGCGCTGCGCCTGATCGAGGGCCTTGGAGGCCTGGTCGCGCGCGGCATCGCGCTCGGCCGAAACTTCCTGGAGCTGGCGGGCGAGAGTTTCGTTCTCGTCGCGGAGGCTCATGACAAGCTCGACGGCGCGGTTGATGCGCTCTTCCAGACTGCCCAGTGCGTCGGGATCTTCTTCGCGGACGGCTTGGGGCATGTGCTCAAGCCTCCTGGACGTGGGCCGCCTTGGCCTGTTCGACGAGGAGGGCGAACTTGGGCGCGTCGGTGGCGGCGAGATCGGCGAGGATTTTGCGGTTGAGATCGATGCCGGCCTTTTTCAGACCGCTGATGAACTTGTTGTACGGGATGCCGGCGGCACGGCAGGCGGCGCCGATGCGGACGATCCAGAGGGACCGGAAATCGCGCTTCTTGCGGCGGCGGCCGACGTATCCGTAGCGGAGGGATTTCTCTACAGCTTCCTGGGCGGAACGGTAGAGCTTGCTCTTGGTAAGAAAAAAGCCGGAAGCCAGATCCAGTGTCTTATGGCGGCTGGCGCGGCGCTTGGTTCCACGTTTAACTCTAGGCACGTTTTTATCTCCTTCTTTGCAGTTTCAGGTTTCCGGTGAACCGGGCACGTGCGGTGGCTCCGGACACACGGTATACGGCGGGCAATCCCGCCGGGGCACCAACTGCCGGCGGCTCCCGGCTTGGAGAAGCATGGGAGCGGCGCCGGCGGGCGCGTTAATACGGAATCATGCGCTGGAGGCTGGGCTGGTTGGCCGGATCGGCGACCACCGACTTGCCCAGTCTGCGTTTGCGCGAGCGCGTCTTGGAGGTCAGGATGTGGCGGGAGAAGGCGTGGCGGCGAACCACCTTGCCGGTTCCGGTCTTCTTGAACCGTTTGGACGCACCTTTATGTGTCTTCAACTTAGGCATTTTGAATCTTTCCTGGGTTCCATCCGCAGACCGGAGGAACGGCGGCGTTGTGCTAACTTATCCAGATTATCATGAGCGGTTTGGCGGTGCAAAGCGGCGGGAGGGCCGCGCCTGGGGATCAGCGGGCGTTTTGGGCGCTGGGGCCGCTGATTTTCTCGATCAGATCCTCGTGGCGCTGCTGGTGGAGGCGGGTGACGGCGGCGAGTTCGGCGCGGGCGGCGGCGGGTTTCCCGGTCTGCTGGTAGATGCGGGCCAGGCGGTAGTGGGCGTCGGCGGCGGTTGGGTCGAGGGCGATGGCGCGTTTCAGGTAACGGGTGGCGTCGTCGAGGCGGCCGGCGCCGGTGTCGAGGATGCCGAGGTCGAGCTGCGCGATGCGGATAGAGTCGTCGAGCGAAGCGGCGCGGAGAAGATGCGGGCGGGCTTCGGGGTTCTGGTCCTTGAGTTCAATATCGCCGAGGTAGGCAAGAGCCTGGGCATTGCCCGGGGCCGATTCGAGTTCCTGGCGGAATTCGGCGGCGGCTTCGGCGTAGCGGTGGTCGCGCCAGTAGATGTAGCCGATGCCGAAGTGGGCGTTGGGGACGAAGCCGCGGGCGAGGGCGGCGCGCAACTCGGCGATGGCGTCGGAGGTGCGGTTGACAGCGTCGTCGGCCTGGGCGAGAAGCATGTGGACGCCCGGAGAGTCGGGGTCGCGGGCGAGCATGGTTTGGAATTCGGCCTTGGCCTTGTCGTACTGGCGGTTGTAAAGATAGCTGCGGGCGAGGGCGGCGAGGAGTTCGGAGTTGGATGGATCGAGGGCGGCGACTTTTTCCAGATGCGGGACGGCTTCGGCGTAATTGCGGGCGCCGTAGAGGCTGAGAGCGAGCAGTTGTTCGGCCTGGGCGTTGCCGGGCAGAGCGGCGGCGGCGGCGCGGAGGGCGCGGGCGGCGTTGGGGAAGTCGCCTTGTTTGAAATACGCCAGGCCGAGGTCGAGGCGCGCCGGGCCGGCGCCGGGGTTGAGGTCGAGCGCTTTGCGATATGCGGAGACGGCGTCGGCATAGCGGTTCTGGCGGGCGAGGGAGATGCCGAGGTCGGTCCAAAGGCGGAAGTCGTTGGGGGAAGAGCGGAGGAGGGCGCGCCAGGCGGACTCGGCGCCGGCCCAATCGCCGCGGGCTTCGAGATCGCGAGCCTGGGAGGCGGTGGGGGCGGATTCGCCGGCGCACAGAGCGGCCGCCGCGGCGCAGGCCAGCAAAATGGTCCTGCCGAACATGAGGCGACTACGATTGTGGCACAGGCGGCGGATGCGAACGGGGCTGGGCATGGCGGAGAGCCGGAGTCGAGCGCGGGAGAGAGGGGGGCGCCCGGGGTGAGGCGAAGTCACCCCGGGCTTGTGGCGGAGTGAGCGGGGGGGCTCGCTCCGCCGTTCGTGGGCAGGTTCAGAATAAGAACTTCGCGCCGAGCTGCAGGACGCGAGGATCGTACACTGAGGTCACCTGACCAAAGTTGGCGTTTCCATACGTAGTCTGAACGCCGTTGAACTGCGTATGGTTAAACGTATTATAACTCTCAAACCGGAACTCGATGGCCGAGCCTTCACGCCACGGCAGGGCAAAGGACTTGAACAGGGCCATATTAAAGTTAGCACGACCCGGGCCGGTAACGGCGTTGCGGCCCACGCTGCCGAACTGGAGCGGGGCGGGTTTTGAGAAAGTTCCCGGGCTGAACCAGGACGTGACGGTCTTGGGATAAGTCAGCGGCCCGATGGCGTTGGGGCGGCTGGTGGTGTTGCCGCCAAGCCCAAGGTTGTCATAGGCCAGGGTGATGTTGAGCGGCGTGCCGGTTTCAAACATCGTGATGCCGGAAAGCGACCATCCGCCGAGCAGGGCATGGGTGACCGCATGACTGGTGTTCTTGAAGAACGGCAAGTCATAATTATAGCTGAAAATTGCGATCTGGGTGCGATTGAAGTTGCCCGGACCGTAATCGTAGCCGCGATTGTAGGGATCGGAAACGACGCTCAGATCGGCCGTGGTGTAGTCGACTTCGCGCGACCAGGTATAGGCGGCCTGGAGCATGAGGCCGTGCCAGTCCTGGACGTTGAGGCTCAACTGAAGCGAGTTGTAGCTGGAGCCGGTGGCGGCCTCGGTCATGTTGATATTGGCGAAGCCGGAGTACAGGCGGTCGAAGTTGGCGTTGTAGGCCGGGCCGGTATAGCCGCAGTTGCCGCCGCAGATGGCGAGGCGGTTGGGATCGTTCAGGGGCACCGGATTGATGTTGCGGACATCGGGCTGGTGGTAGTTGGAGTCGCCGACGTAGCCCATGGTGAAGACGGTGCGGGTAGAAAGCTGCTGCTGGATCTGGAAGCTGTACTGCATGCTGGTGGGAAGTTGATAGTCGTTGTAGGCCAGCGCGGTGAAGCTTCCGGGGAAGGTGGGCACGGTGGCTTTTTCGCCGCTGACGTTGCTGATGGCCGGGTTGGAGAAGTAAACGTTGTTGGTGCTGGGATTGAAGGAGAACGGCGGGTTGGGTCCCATGTTGTAAACGTCGTTGCCCTGGATGCGTTCGTAGAACATGCCGAAGCCGCCGCGGATGATGGTCTTCTGATTTCCGAACAGGTCGTAGGCGAAGCCGATGCGCGGGGCGATGTCGTTCCAGGAGTTCTGAACCAGGCCCATGGGCGTGCCGTTCTTTCCGGCGAGTCCGACGCCGTTCAGATAGAAAGGCACGTTCGACAAAGCGATGCCGGACACGGTGGAGAAGCCGGGGCCGCTGGGATTGAGGCTGCCGTTGGAGTTGAACAGAGGCGCGTTGGCCGGGTTGTACTGGCCGGGATAAAAGTTGGACAGGCGGCCGTTGGTGTCGTAGGCATGAGGCACGCCTTCCCAGCGCATACCGAGGTTCAGGGTGAGGCGGCTGTTCACGCGCCAGTCGTCCTGGGCGTAAAAGGAGAAGGTCTCGGTGTAGATGTTCACCGCGTCCTGAATGTCGAGTTGGCTGTAGCCGGAGGCGTAGCCGAGCAGGAAGTCGGCCAGTGAATTGCCGGTGAAGTTTCCGTTGAAGCTGTAGTTGCCGTTGGTGTTGCCGAAGATGTCCTGGTGCTTCCAGGTGCCCATGTAGGAGCCGCCGAACTTCAGGTTGTGCCTGCCTTTGGTCCACGACAGATCGTCGCGAACCTGGTGGCTGTTGTAGGAATTGTTCCAGGGCCAGGAGGCAGTGTCGTAATTGACGCCATAGGGTTGGCCCAGATTGATGACCGGGATTCGGTTTTCGCGGTTGTTGGCGGCCGGAAAGTAGGACTGAACGGCGTAGCCGGTGGGCTGCTGGTAGATGCCGGTGGGGCTCAGGTGGAGTTGGTTGCCGTTGTAGTTGTAGGCGACTTCATTCAGCAGGGTGGGACTGATGGTGTCGGTGAGGTGGACGACGGCGCTGTAGGAGGGCGAGCCGACGTTGGTGCCGATGGTCGGGTAGGTGTCGCCGCTCCAGAGGCTGGTGGCGTAGCTGTTGGCCGTCGAGTCGTAAATGAAGTGGCCCATGAGGTTGAGCTTGTCGTTGATCTGGTGATCGATGCGGACTATTTCTTCGCGGAGGTCGGTGGGAACGGGGGCGGCTTCCGAGAAGTGGTTGCCGGGCGCGTTAGCCGCGGGGAAGATGCCGGTCTTCAGCAGGAGCGCGGCGTTGGAGTCGATGAGGCCGGAGGGGATGACGTTGTTGGGAAAGTTCTGTCCGGGGACGAGACCGTACTGGGCGAACTTGGCGATGGCGGCGGGGTCGTTGCTCTGGGGCACGCGGATGGGAGCGGCGCCGGCGAAATTTCCGGTGAATTCGGCGCCCGGGATGCCGTTGGCGTAAATTTCGTTGCCCTGGATGAGGCGCCGCCATTCCTGGTTATAGAAGAAGAATGTCTTGCTGCGCTTCTTGTCGTAGAGATGAGGGATGAACACCGGGCCGCCAAAATTGAAGCCGAAAGCGTTGTAGCGAAGCTCGGGCCGGGGCGTACCGCTCAGGTTGGAGAAATAGTTGTTGGCGTCGTAGGCGTCGTTGCGGTTGAACTCCCAGGCGGCGCCGTGGAATTCCTTGCCCCCGCTCTTGAGGGCGATGGAGATGGTGCCGCCGGAGGCCTGGCCGAAGTCGGCGCTGTAGTTGCTGGCCAGGACTTTGAATTCGGACAGAGCGTCGGGCGAGGGGCTGACGATCATGCCGCCGCCGGAGCCGCGGTCATAGTCCTCGCCGCCGTCGATCATCCACAGGTTGTGCTGGGGGCGCTGGCCGTTGAAGCTGATGTTGTTGTTGCTGGCCAGCGAGGTGGGAGCGTTGAAGTCGGGGAGGCTGCTGGCGGCGCCGGGCATGAGGGTGGCGAGCTGGACGGGATTGCGGCCGTTGGTGTCGATCTGGGAGATCTGGGCGCTGGTGATGACGGAGCTGACTTCATTACTGTCGGACTGGACCTGGACGGCGTTGGCCTCGACGGTGACGCTTTGGTTGGAGGCGCCGACCTGCATGGCGATGTCCACGCGAACGGTGGCGGCGACGTTGAGGATGATGCCCGTTTTCGCGAACGTTTTGAAGCCGGCCGAGTCCGCCTTGAGGTCGTAGGTCCCGATAATCAGGTCCGGCGCGTTATAGCTGCCGGTCGAGTTGCTCACAACGGCCCGGGTGAGACCGGTGGCCGTGTTGGTGATGATGATCTGGACGTTCGGCATGACCGAGCCGGTGGGATCGGTGACCGTTCCCAATAACGTTGCGGTGGACTGGCCGAAAGCGGCCGAGCCGAATCCCAAAGCGAGGCACATCAGTGTGCCGAGTTTCCCATGCGTCATTGCATTCTCCCGGACCGGGCAGCGCGGGGCCCGGTCAGATGTCGACAAGTATCCGTTCCAACCCCGGAACTAGTGAGAAAGTATAGGTGGGCGGGTTTCGAAAGACTAGGTTACCCCGGTTACCGAAACCGATAGGCGTACTGTAACTCGGGAAAACTGGCTAAACATTCAAATAGTTACGTCTGCCGTCCCGGGGCGGAACCCAGCGTTGCACGAACGTTTCACCGATTCGCGGCGGGTGACGAATTCGGTCCCGCGCGGTTTGTTGTATACTTCTGGGCTAATGGCGAGCGGGAACGGGACATCGCTCCTTTCCGGGTACGAACGGGAGCGTGAAGCGCTGGATGCCGTATTGTCATCCAGGGTGTTCTCCAAATCGCCGCGACTGGCGGCGCTGCTTGAATACCTGTGCGTCCGCCACATGAAGGGCGACGGCGACGCGATCAAGGAATATCACATCGCCGTCGACGTGTTCGGACGGCCCGCGGACTTCGATCAGAGCACGGACGCGATTGTGCGGGTGGAGATCCACCGGCTGCGGAAAAAGCTGCAGCAGTATTACGAAGGAGAAGGCGCCGGGCAGACGGTGCGGATCGTGATCCAGCCGGGTCGATATGCGCCCGAGTTCGCGGGAATTGAAAAGCACGAGGGTGAGTTGGCGCCGGCGGGGGGTGCGAGTGTGGTGCAGAGCCCGGCGCCGGGGAACCGTTTGTGGGCGGCGGCGATGGTGCTGTTGGTTTGCGGTGTGGGGATCGGCGGGCTGGCATGGCGATGGAGGGTCGGGGCGCCGGGGATGCTCAACGCTCGCGAGGTGGTGACGGCGGCGAAGGTGGGCGGCGCGGCCGCTGTGGTGAGGATTTTGTGCGGCTCGCAGGCGCCGATGGAGCGGGACCGGGACGGACGGGCATGGTCAGCCGACGAATATTTCAGCGGCGGCACGGCGGTGGCGAGCCCGGTGTCGATGTTATACCGGACGCGGGACTACCGGCTGTACGGCTGGTCGAGGCGGGGCGAGTTTTCCTATCGGATCCCGCTGCGGCCGGGCATCTACCAGATGCGGTTGTATTTTGCCGACACCAGTTTTTCGCCCGGGGTGACGCTGGAAGGCGGCGAAAGCACGCGGGTGTTCCAGGTATCGATGAACGGGGCGCCGCTGCTGAAGGATTTCGACATCATCGCGGACTCGGGACCGGGGACGGCGGACGTGCGGGTGTTCAAGGATGTGAGCCCGGCGGCGGACGGGTACCTGCACCTGAAGTTTGCGCGGACGATATCGGAGCCGCTGTTGAATGCGATCGAGATTGCGCCGGGCCAGCCGCACCGTCTGCTGCCGGTGAGAATCGTGACCCAGGACGAGCGCTATACCGACAGCAGCGGGAATGTGTGGCTGCCGGACGATTACTACCTTTTCGGGCGGCTGACGGCGCGGACGGGGATCGTCCGGGGCACCCGGGATCCGGAGCTCTACGCTTTCGAGCGATACGGCAATTTCAGCTACGCAATCCCGGTGGACAAGGGCAGCTATGGGCTGACGCTGTATTTTGCCGAAAGCTATTTCGGGCCGTTGAGCGCCGGGGGCGGGGGAGCCGGGAACCGGATCTTCGATGTGAGCTGCAACGAGACGCCGCTGCTGCGGAACTTCGACATGTTCCAGACGGCGGGAAGCCGGACGGCGATCACGAGGACGTTTCACGGGATGAAGCCGAATGCGCAGGGCAAGCTGATGGTGGCGTTCACGCCGTCGGAGAACTACGCCTCGGTGTCGGCGATCGAGGTTTTGGACGAGACACCGTAGGGAGGAAGGCGGGCTGGAAGCGGGCGCGGAACGGGGGCGGAAGAAACGGGCGGTGCTGCTACAATAGGGCTTTCGCGTTCCCGGGGCCTGGTGCACGACCCGGGGAACGCCTACGCGAGGCGGTAATGGATCTCGATCAGCTACACACATTTTTGGAGATCGTCCGTCTGAAGAGCTTTTCCAAGGCGGCGCAGACCTGTTACCGGACGCAGCCGGCCATCAGCGCGCAGGTGCGGCAGCTCGAGCAGGAGCTGAACACATCGTTGTTTGAGAGGCTGGGCACGCGGATTGCGCTCACGCCGGCGGGAAAAATATTCGCCGATTATGCGAGCCAGATTCTGGATTTGCGGCGGCGGGCCCAGGACACGATTAACGAATTGGAGCGCGTGCCGCGGGGGGAATTGCTGATCGCGGCCAACGAAGCGACCTGCATTTACGTGCTTCCCGGGGTATTTTCCGAATATAAGAAACAATTTCCGAACGTGCAGATCCTGGTGGACCGGTCCTACGGCGCGCGCGTGGTGGAGGCGGTGGCGGACAACCTGGCCGACTTCGGAATCACGCAGCTTCCGGTGCACGAGAAGCGGTTGGAGGTGGCGCCGATCCACTCGGACGAAATCAAGCTGCTGGTGCCGTTCGGGGATCCGATATCGACGCGGAAATCGGTGAGCTGCCGGGACCTGGTGGGCAAGCCGCTGCTGTTGCCGCAGCGGGGGACGACCCGGACCCGGCTGAACGTGTGGCTGGAGCCGGTGGAGAGCCAGATTCAGATCTCGATGGAGTTGGATTCCACCGAGATGATGAAGAGGTTCGTGATGGCGGGGCTGGGGTACGCGTTTTCGGCGGCATCGCACTGCCAGGAAGAGATCAAGGCGAGGAAACTGGCGGCGGTCTCGCTGGCGCCGGAGCCGATGATGAGGCGGCTGGGGTTGATTTACCGCAAGGATAAGGCGCTTTCGAAAGCCGCGTTGGGCTTCATTCGGGTAATATTAGAGCATGCGGG
Source organism: Bryobacterales bacterium (assembly GCA_027452065.1). Classification (GTDB taxonomy): domain Bacteria; phylum Acidobacteriota; class Terriglobia; order Bryobacterales; family Bryobacteraceae; genus JAJYKC01. The sequence continues at coordinate 56,700 of DAIDHC010000036.1, read as the reverse complement.
CGGCGGCGAGCCGGCGCACCCTGCGGCAAGGATGCCGCGGGCGGTGGCGGGGAGTTGAGCGGCCCGGCAGCGGAGACGCCGGCGGCGGGTGAAAAATGCCTCGGGTGACATTAAAGACCTCGACGATATTCATTTCGGTGGGCGGTAAGACGCGAGTGTACCGTTCGGTGGAAGACGTACCGGCGCCGCTGCGGAAGAAGCTGGAGCAGAGCACGAACGGGTTGAACTCGGCGACGATACTGATCGCCGACCGGCGGGGGAGGCAGGAGATTGCGCGCGCGATCCGGGGGCTGCCGTCGAACGTGCGCTCGCCGCTGGTGAAGGGGAAAGCGGCGCGGCCGGCGCCGCCGGTGACGGGATGGGAGCGGGTGGTTCGGTTCGTGAAGCTGCATTGGGCGGAACTGCTGCTGCCTCCGGCGCTGGGAGCGGCGGTGTGGCTGTTGTACGCGTTCCGGTAAGCGGGCGCGGATTTTCTCACACAATTCGGCGGGTTCACCGATAAGACGGGTGTGGAACGCCGTCGAGAACCCCGATTTGCCGCTAACCAGCCGGCCCGTCTCACCATTCTGGGGCCGCATCCGGAGAGCCTGGATGCGACGCTAGTGAACGTGTCCGGCCGTGGGATGAAGTTCACACACCAGCGTCCGCTGGCTCCCGGGACGCCGTTGAAGGTGGAGCTGGCCGACTCACTGATTCTGGCCGAGGTTGCGTTTACCGAGCGCACCGGGGAAGCGTTCGTGTCCGGGGTGCGCGTGGATCAGGTGCTGTCGCGGCTTTCCGAGCTCATGCGGCTGCACAAGAAACTGCTGGCGGCGGCGCCGGAGCAGGTGGGGCGGAGGGAAAGCGTCAAGGACGATGCTATGCTGCCCCTAGATGCCGGAACGTAAAAAGAAAGCGGTTGTATTCGGGTGTCGCGGGCAGCTTGGCGTGGAACTGGTGAGCGAGCTGAAGCGGCGGGGCTGCGAGGTGTGCGGGTTCGACCGCGCTTCGGTGGACATCACTGCGGCGGCGGAGGTGGAACGCGCTCTGGCGGCCGAGGATCCGGCGCTGGTGATGAACGCGGCGGCCTACAATCAGGTGGACGTGGCCGAGGCCGAGCCGCAGGCGGCGTTTCAAGCCAATGCGCTGGCGGTGCGGAACCTGGCGCTGGCCTGCCGTCAGATTGACGCGCAACTGGTGCATTTTTCGACCGACTACGTTTTTGACGGCACCGCCGGAAGGCCCTACACCGAACAGGACGCGCCGCACCCGCTGGGAGCCTATGCGGTGTCGAAGCTGGCAGGGGAGCTTTTCGCTCAGGCATATCTGGACAATGCTCTGATCGTGCGCACGTCGGGGGTGTTCGGGCCGGGCGGCCTGAAGACGGCGCGGGGGAATTTTGTGGAGCTGATGCTGCGGCTGGCGGCGGGCGGCCAGCCGATCCGGGTAGTGGAAGACCACGTGGCCTCGCCGACCTTTGCGCCGCTGCTGGCGGCGCGGACGCTCGACCTGGTGGAGCGCGGGGCGAGCGGGATTTTTCATGTCGGCGGCGGGACTCCGACCTCGTGGTTCGAATTTGCGCGCATCATCTTCGAAGCCGCGGGCCTGAAGCCGGAGCTTCGGTCAACGAATGAGCGAGAGTACCGGACCGCGGCGCGGCGTCCGCGCTTCTCGGCGCTGTCCAACTCCAAGATGGAGAGCACGGGAGTGGCGCCAATGCCGCCTCTGGCGCAGGTGGTGGCGGAATATCTGGCATTGCGGCGGCAGGCCGGCTAGGCCGCGCTTCTGATATAGTTCCCCTGTTATGCGCACGCTCCGCCTCGCATTCGCAGGCTTCCTTTTTCTTTCTCTGACCGGCACGGTCTCGTCCCAGCAGCCCAAGGTGAAGCACCTGCTCGCCATCGGCGAGGTGAAGGGCTTCGAACACGACTCGGTGTCGCACGCTCTGGCGACCATCGAGCGGCTGGGCTATCTGTCGGGCGAGTGGGACACCTACATTCGCACCGACTGCGAGCTGATCACCAAGAAGAACCTGGGCAAGAACGCGAAGAACCTGAACTATTTCGACGCGGTACTGTTCTACACCACCGGTGAGCTGGACATGGACGACCAGCAGAAGAAAGACCTGCTGTCGTTCATTCACGACGACGGCAAGGGCTTCATCGGCGTTCACAGCGCCATCGATACGTTTTACAACTGGCCCGAGTACGGGGAGATGGTGGGCGGGTATTTCAATGAGCATCCGTGGATGACATTTAACGCGCCGGTGATTGTGGAAGACCCGGACTTTCCGGCGATGCGGTACTTCCCGAAGGAATTCATGATGACCGACGAGATGTACCAGGTGAAGAACTACTCGCGGGATAAGCTGCGGGTGCTGGCGCGGCTGGACGCCAACAAGCTCGATTTGAAAAACCCGCGCGTGCACCGGACGGATGGGGATTTCGCGCTGGCCTGGGTGAAAACGTACGGCAAGGGGCGGGTGTTTTACAGCACGTTCGGCCACCGGTATGAGACCTGGGACCGGCACGACATTCAGCAGATGTACTCGGAAGCGATCAAGTGGGCGATGGGCATGATACCGGGCGACGCGACGCCGCGGCCGTTGCCTCGCTAAAGCTCGGGGCGGCGGCGGACAAGAACAAGCACCAGCGTGGTGGCGAGCAGGGGAACCAGGCTGGCGCCAACAATGACGGGGCCGAACGAATAGCGGTCCGTGATGTGGCCGATGGCGAGGCTGGAGGCGATGGTGGCCAGGCCCGCGCCGGTGCCGCTGAGACCGGCGACGGAGGCGACCGAGTGGTGGGGGTAGAGATCGGCGGGCAGAACGATGTCCATGGTGGACCAGGCGGCATAGGCGAAAGTTGACAGGGCAAAGAGGGCGGCCAGAGCGGGCAGGCTGGACACGAAAGCGGTCAGGGCGAGCGTGGACATGCCCAGGCCGCAGACGGCGATGAGCGCTTTGCGGGCGCGGAGCACGGGCCAGCCGCGGGCGATGAGGCGGCTGGAGAGTCCACCGCCGAAGAAATTGCCCAGGTCGGCGGCGACGAAGGGGACCCAGACGGCGAGCAGGCTGTGCTCGACGGCGAAACCGCGGCTGACGAGATAGAGCGGAAACCAGTCGGTGATGAAGAACCACACCGGGTCGGTGAGCGAGCGGCCGAGCACGATGCCCCATGTTTCGGGCGCGCGGAGAAGGCGGAGCCACGAGGGACGGGGGCCGGCGGGGGGCGTGTGCTGGCCGGAGCGGATGAGCGCGCGCTCTTCGGGGCCCAGGCGGGGATGGGATTCGGGAGGGTGATAAAGAATGCGCCAGGCGAGGAGCCAGAGAGCGCCGAGAGCGCCGGTGATCAGGAAAACGGGACGCCAGCCGCCGGTAGCGCGATAGAGCCAGAAGACGAGAAAGGGAGCGATGGCTCCGCCGGCCGAGGAGCCGCTGTCAAACAGGGCGACGGCCCAGCTACGCTCCCGGCTGGGGAACCATTCGGCGACGGCCTTGGTGGCGCCGGGCCAGTTGGCGGATTCGCCGGCGCCGAGAAGGAAGCGGAAAAAACAGAAGGAGCGGAGGCCGGAGGCAAGCGAGGTCAGGGCAGCGGCCACGGAATAGAAGGCGACGGAGAGGCTGAGGCCGGCGCGGACGCCGAGGCGGTCGAGGAGACGGCCGGAGATGGCCTGGCCGCCGGCGTAGGCGAGTCGGAAGGCGGCCAGCACGAGAGCAAAATCCTGGTTGCTCCACTGGTAGTCGCGCTTGAGCATCGGAGCGAGCAGGGATAGCGTTTGGCGATCGATGTAGTTGATGACCGTCGAGGCGAACAGGAGTCCGCCGATCCACCAGCGCAGGTTGGGCCAGGGCCGCCGGGCGGGGCCGCTCACGGTTCGGGGGATCCGGGGTGGGCAGCGCGATTCTTCTGCGCCTGGAGGGCCTTGGCCGACCATTGGTCGGCTTCGCGGGCGGCGGCTTTCCACTCATCCAGGGAATCGGCGAAGTTGGCGCGCTCGCGGGTGAGCAGGTTCAGGTAGGCGTATGCCTCCTCGTAATCGGGGTCGAGATCAAGCGCTTTTTTGAGCTGCGCCATGCCGTCGTCCAGGATCGGGCCGCAATCGGTCTTGAGACGGGCTCGAAGGGCGGCGTCGGGGATGGGACCAGCGGACTCGGGCTGAAGGCCGGACTGGGCGCGGGCGGCGGAGATTTCCGGGTCGCACTGGTCCCAGGCGATGACGCCGAGCATGTAGAAAGCGCCTTTGTCCTTGGGCATGGATTCGGCGACGTTGCGATACCATCCTGCGGCGCGGTCGAACTGCTGGCGGCGCTCCTTGGGATCGCGGATGGCGCCGGCTCGCTGGTAGGCGAGGCTGGCGAGAGAGCGGAGGGCGTTGTCCTCTTCCGGGTTCAGCTCGAGGACTTTGAGATAAGCTGCTTCGGCTTTGCGGGCGAGATCGAGGTTGGCCGGATCGGCCGACGATGGGTTGTAGAGAGAGGCGTAAGAAGTGCCCAGGTAAAGGCGGGGATTGATGGATTCGGGATCCATCTGGCAGGCCTTTTCGAAATGCTGGGCGGCCACTTCGTACTGGCCCTGGCGGAAGGCGCGGATGCCGAGGCCGATCTCGCGGCGGACCTGAAAGGAATCGGGGCTGTCCTGAGCGCGGGCGGCGGAGGCGGCGAAGATGACGAGAAATGCCAGCGGGAGTGCCGCTCGACGTTCCATGCTCACCAGTCTATCGAGGATGCGGCGCGGAAGGGCGGGTCGGGGGCTCGGCGGGCGGCCAGCCGCAACTCATGCGAGGGCCGCCTCGTCGAGTTCGGCGCGGAGGGTCTTGAGAGCCGCACGCATCCACGTTTTGACGGTTCCGAGGGGCTGGCGCAGGCGCTCGGCCATTTCGCTCTGCGACAAGCCTTCGTAGTAGGCGAGCTCGATGACCAGCTTTTGATTCGCCGTGAGCTTGGTGAAAGCGTCCTTGAGAAGGCGGACGCGATCGATGTTCAGAATTTCGCGCTCGAAGTCGCAGAACAACTCGGGCTGTTCGAGACGCTGGAGCTCGACGACACTTTCCCGGTTGCGGCCTTCGGCCGAGCGGAGATAATCGATAGCGCGATTGCGGGCGATGGTGAGAAGCCAGGGGCCGAGCGCGCCCTTGGCGGCGTCGAAGGCCTGGACGCGATTCCAGAGGCGGATGAAAGTCTCCTGGGTGAGGTCTTCGGCGGCGGCGCTGTTGCGGACGACGCGCAGAATCAAGGCGTAGACGAGCTTTCCGAAGCGGTCATACACGTCCGCCATCGCCTGAGGGTCGCGGCTCTGGAGGCGCCGGACGAGGTGCTCGTCGTGGCTGAAGTCCTCAAATACCGCGGACAACCAGGGCAGTAGCAGCGAGATCATCGCGAATGCCACGCCATATGAGACATACGACTGTCGAGGCTGATTTGGATGCCTTGAGCCATTCTAGTGGCATGCCCGGGGAAATGGGCGGGAGCAGGCGGCGTTGTGGTAGTTTGCAGAGATCATGAGTCACGGGTGGGTGGCGGTGCTGGCATGCGCGGCGGCGGTGGGCGGGGCGGCTCAAACCAAGCCGCGGGCGCGGGATCTGGGCGTGCCGTTTACGGGGACGCCGGGACGCTTCAACGCGATTACGGACGTGGCGGGCGTGGAGGTGGGCCAGACGACTCTGATTTCGGGCGACGGGCCGCTGGTGGTGGGCAAAGGGCCGGTGAGGACGGGCGTGACGGTGGTGGTGCCGCGCGGGCGGGCGGACGCCGACCCGGTGTTTGCGGCGTGGTTTGCGCAAAACGGAAACGGGGAGATGACGGGCACGACGTGGGTGGAGGAATCGGGGTTTCTGGAGAGCCCGGTGGGGATCACCAACACTCACAGTGTGGGCGTGGTGCGGGACGCGATGATCGGATGGGGGCTGGAGCACCACCGCATGTTTCAGCCGTGGTCGCTGCCGGTGGTGGCCGAGACGTGGGACGGGTGGCTGAACGACATCAATGGGTTTCACGTAAAGCCGGAGCACGTGCGGGCGGCGCTCGACGGGGCGCATGGCGGTGCGGTGGACGAGGGCGGGGTGGGCGGCGGCACGGGCATGATCTGCTATGAGTTCAAAGGCGGCATCGGGACGTCGTCGCGGCATTTGCCGGAGGCGCTCGGGGGATATACCGTGGGAGTACTGGTGCAATGTAACTGCGGGGTGCGGCCGCAGTTGACCATCGCCGGAGTGCCGGTGGGCCGCGAGATTCCGCAGGAGGTGCCGGACCGGCGGGCGGCGATGGTGCCGGCCGAGCGCGAGATGGGTTCGATCATCATTATTGTGGCCACGGACGCGCCCCTGCTGCCGCACCAGTTGAAGCGGCTGACGCGGCGGGCGACGATGGGGCTGGCGCGGACGGGTTCGATTTCCGGCAACGGGTCGGGCGATATATTTCTCGCGTTTTCAACGGCTAACCGAGGGGCGTATAACGGGCCGGGGCCGAACCGGGTGGCGATGGTGGACAACGATCACATGAATCCGTTGTTTGAGGCGACGGTGGAAGCGACGGAGGAATCGATTGTCAACGCGCTGGTGGCGGGCGAGTCCATGACCGGTGTTGATGGGCACCATGTGCCGGGCCTGCCGCACGACGAATTGCAGCGGGTGCTGAAAAAGTACGGCCGCTAAAAATTGTCTGAGAGTGTTGTGGGCGTCCGGGCACCAAATCCGGAGGGGCAGTCATGCGGAATTGTGCGCTCTGTGTCCTCCTGTTGGTGGTAGGACCAGCCGCGTGTGCCGGAACTTGCCTCATGAACGGCCCAACGCCGTGCTACACGGCGGCCGGCGTGGTCAATTCGGCGGATTACCAGGCCGGAGAACTCGCTCCGGGCGCGATCGGGTCGATTTTTGGGACCGGTTTGAGCTACACGACGCGGGGCATTTTGACCACCGATGTCGGGGCGGGGATCATGCCGACCGAACTCGAGGGGACCGGAGTGCATGTGTTGGTGGGGAACATTCCGGCGGGGATTTTCTACGTTTCGCCGAAGCAGATCAATTTCCAGGTGCCCAACATTCTGATGCCGGCGACCGTGCAGGTGCAGGTGGTGCTGGACGGCAACGCGGGGCCGCAGGTGCCCGTGACGTTGCGGCCGGCGGCGCCGGCGCTGTATCAACTGGACCCGGCGACTGTGATCGCGACGAAACCGGACGGGTCTCTTTACACCGTTTCTTCGCCGGCCAGGGCCGGGGACTGGGTGATTCTGTACGCCACGGGACTCGGCGGCACGCTGCCGCCGCTGAACAACCTGGAAATTCCGCACACCGCGGCCGACATTCAGCAGCAGGGCCTGCAGATTCTGCTGAACACGGTTCCACTGGACCGGAACCTTGTGGCGTATGCGGGGGTGGCGCCGGGGTTTGCGGGGCTGTATCAGATCAACGTCCAGCTTCCGGCGCAGTTTCCGCCGAATCCGCAGATTCAGGTGGTACTGGCGGGGAATACGAGCGCGACGGGTGTCATTCTGCCGGCGACGCCGTAAGGAACGGTGCCCGCGTTATCCGATAATCGAAGTTCATGGCCACGCGGCGCGCGTTTCTGAGTCTTTCTCTGGCCGCCCGCCTGACCGGGGCCGCGCAGAGCCTTCTCGACCTTCCGCCGTCGCGCACGGGCGTCCGCTTCGCGTACGGCGCGGGCGAATTCCAGTTCGCCGAACTTCGCGTGCCCGCGGGCGCGGGGCCGCATCCGGTGGCGATTGTCATTCACGGCGGCTATTGGCGGGCGCGTTATGACCTGATGCACATCGGCCATTTCTGCGACGCTCTCACGGCCGAAGGCAACGCCACCTGGAGCCTGGAATACCGCCGCATCGGAAATCCCGGAGGAGGATGGCCGGGCACGTTTGACGACGTTCGCGACGGCTCCGCCTATCTGGAAAAGGTCGCCGGTGCGCACCGCCTCGACCTCGGGCGTGTCGTGGCCGCGGGGCACTCGGCCGGAGGGCAGCTAGCGCTTTGGCTGGGGAAACAGAACGCGGCGCGGCTGAGGGGCGTGGTGGGGCTGGCCCCGGTGGCGGATCTGCGGCGAGCCTGGGATCTGAAGCTCAGCAACGGCGCGGTGGCCGAATTTCTGGGCGGATCGCCGCGCGAGGTGCCGGAGCGGTACCGGGCTGCCTCGCCGGCCGACATGCTTCCGCTGGGCGTCCGGCAGCGGCTGCTGCACGGGGCCAAGGACGACACCGTTCCGGTCTCGATGAGCCGGGGGTATGTGAAGGCCGCGCGAGCGAAGGGCGACGACGCGGCGCTCAACGAAATCCCGGGCGCGGGGCATTTTGAACTGATCGATCCGCGCTCGCGGGCCTGGCCGGCGGTGGCGAACACCATCCGGGAGATGATCGTAGGAGGCTAAGCCGCGGTGACGCGCTGCTGCGCGGCGAGGGCGGAGACGTCGAGCAGGATGATGCCGTCTTCGACACGCGCGGGGACGGTGGCGACGCAGTCGGCGAGAGTTGGGCGTTCGACGGCGCCGGAATCGAGATCGACCTTCCAGCCGTGCAGAGGGCATACGACGCTGGTACCGGTGACGATGCCGTCGCAGAGCGGTCCGCCGCGATGGGGGCAGGAGTTCTCGATGGCCACGAAGCGGTCGCCGAGATTGAAGATGGCGAGTTCGCGCCCGCTGACGGTGACGGCGCGGCCCTGACGGGCGGGAATGTTGGCGGCGTCGGTGATCCGGATCCATTGGTGGCTGGTCATGATGGACTCTCCTTGTCGGGCCTCGGTTCAGCGGTATGCGGTCTCCAGGGGCTGAATCTGTATGAACTGGGTGGGGTCGACGGGCTGGGTGCCTTCGAGCCAGGCGTCCCGCGCGTATTGTTTCGCTTTGTGAAGGCGGCTGAGAAGCTGGCGGCGCGCGGGCTCGGCGGCGTAGACGGTTTCCTTGCGGATCTTTTCAATGCCCAGGCGTTCGACGAAATCGTAAGTGCGTTCGAGATAGTTGGCGTTCTCGCGGTAGTACTGGAAGAAGATCTCGGCTGCTTCAAGCGCGGCTTCGGTGGTTTCCACGGTAACGAGCAGGTCGGCCTTGCGGACGCTTTTTCCGGCGGCGCCGCCCACCACCACCTGCCAGCTTCCCTCCTGGCCGACCAGACCGATGTCTTTGACGGTGGCCTCGGCGCAGTTTCTGGGGCAGCCGACGACGCCCATTTTGACCTTGTGCGGCGTGAAGAGGTTTTCGAGGCGGCGTTCGAGCTCGATGCCGGCCTGGATGGAGTTCTGCGTGCCGAAGCGGCAGAAATCGGTGCCGACGCAGGTTTTCACCATGCGCGTGCCCTTGGTGTACGCCTGGCCGGAGGGCATGCCGATGTCGGCCCAGATGCGGGGCAGATCTTCTTTGCGGACGCCGAGCAGATCGATGCGCTGGCTGCCGGTGACCTTGACCATGCGGACGTTGTACTTGTCGGCGGCGTCAGCGATGCGGCGGAGCTCGCCGGGCGAGGTGACACCGCCGCGCATGCGGGGGACGACGGAGAAGGTGCCGTCGCGCTGTATGTTGGCGTGGACGCGGTCGTTGATGAAGCGGGCCGAGCGATCCTCGTCATGGCCGCCGCACCAGAGCATGTCCATCATGTAGCTGAGGGCGGGCTTGCAGACCTCGCAGCCGGCGCCGTTGCCGTAGATGTCGAGCACTTCCTGAACGGACTTGATCTGCTGGCCGCGCAGCATTTCGCGGAGACGGTCTTCGGTGAAAGGAAGGCACTTGCATATTGTGCGCCTGACCTGGTCCTCGAACTCCGGAGCCACGGCCTGGAGAATCTGGCGGCACATGGTGGTGCAGCTTCCGCAACTGGTGGAGGCGCGGGTTGTCTCCTTAAGCTGGGCCAGAGTGTTGACGCCTTTCTCATGGATAGCCTGGATGATGGAGCCCTTCGAGACGCCCATGCAGCCGCAGACAGTCTCGCTGTCGGCGATGCTGGCGACGTCGAAGCCCTGGTCCTGGGAAGGAGGGGGAAACAGCAGTTGGCGGCGCTGGGCCGACAGGTCGGTCTGTTGGCGCAGCCATCCGGCGTAGCGTCCGCTGTCTGAGGTGTCGCCGACAAGAATCACGCCCGCCAGGCGGCTGTCGCGAAGCACGAGCTTTTTGTAAATGCCGAGCGAAGGATCCTCGTAGCGGATGACGTCGGCCTCGCCGGGCTCGGCGCCGGTTTCGCCGGCCGAGAAGACATCGACGCCCATGATCTTTAAAGTGGCGGCGGGTGCTACAGCCTCGAAGCGGGGCCCGCGATTGCCGCTGATGGTGGCTGCCAGAACCTTGCCCTGCTCGAGAAGCGGCGCCACCAGCCCATAGTAGACGCCGTTATGCTCGACACACTCTCCGACGGCGAACACGTCGGGGTGGGAGGTTTCCATGTAATCGTTGACGACGACGCCGCGGTTCACCTTGAGGCCCGCGCGCCGCGCCAGCTCGGCATTGGGCCGGATGCCGGCCGCGACGACGACGAGCCCGGCTTCGACTGTTTCCCCATCGGCGAAACGAAGCCCCTCGGCGTGGCCGTTGCCCAGCACCGCTCTTGTCTGGCGGCCCAGGAGAACCCGGATGCCCATACGCTCCATCTTGTCGGTAAGATACCGGCCGCCGGCGGAATCCAGTTGCCGCTCCATGAGGGTGTCCATGAGATGGACCACGGTGACCTGGCAGCCCTGGACCTGGAGCCCACGCGCGGCTTCGAGCCCGAGCAGACCTCCGCCGATCACCACCGCGGGCAGGCCCGGGCGGGACCGTTCGAGGAGCGCGCGCGTGTCGTCGAGGTTGCGGAATGCGAAGACGCCGTCCTTGTTCAGGCCCTCAATGGGAGGCAGGAACGCCGAGCTGCCGGTCGCCAGAACAAGCTTGTCCCACCCGGTTGCCGACCCGTCGCTGCCGGATACTGTGCGCGCATCGAGGTCAATCGAATCGATCCGCACGCCGCGGCGCAGGATTACGCCGTGGCGCTCATACCAGCCGGCATCGTTGAGGACGATGGCGCTGTCGCTTTTTTCACCCGCGAGGACCGAGGACAGAAGAATGCGGTTGTAGTTGACGTGCGGTTCGTCGCCGAAGACGTGGACTGAGAAGGGTCGAGCGTGCTTCAGGATCTGTTCCAGGCATGCGATGCCCGCCATGCCGTTGCCCACCACCACAAGCCTGGTGACATCGTCCTGCAAGAAACCCGAGCCTCCCACGATTAATCTGCTTCGCGCGCCGGACGCTCGAGGTCCTGAGCCGGCATACACTGCCGGTTACTTGATACTGTAGGCGATCTTCGTCGAAAATACCAATTCAATTCTTGGATGCAGCCAACAGTGATTGCTTATAAGCGGGGAGTGCGGAAGGCGCCGGCGCGCGCTGGGGCAGGGCGCCGTCAGGCATAATCATTTCTACATGAAGAGCTACGACGTGGCGGTGATCGGGGCGGGCGTCTTCGGTTCGTGGATCGCGTACCGGCTGGCGGGCGAAGGGAGAACGGTGGCGCTGGTGGAAGCGTATGGACCGGCGCACAGCCGGGCGAGCTCGAGCGGCGAGACGCGCATCATCCGCATGGCCTACGGACAGGATGAGCTGTACACGCGGATGTCGTTCCGCTCGCTTCCCTTGTGGCAGGACTTCTTTGAGCGCGAAAAACAGCCTCTTTTTCATCAGACCGGCGTGCTGTGGTTCGGCCCTCCGGGCGCGCCGCCACTCCGGGAGTCGAGCGCGGTGCTGCGCAAAGTGGGCGTACCGTTCGAAGAACTCGCCTCCGCCGAGATCGCCTACCGCTATCCGCAAATCCGCTTCGATGGGGACGCCGAGGCGATTTATGAGCCCTTTAGCGGGGCTCTGATGGCCCGCCGGGCCGTTCAGGCGGTGGCGGCGGCGGCGCTGGCGGAGGGAGCGGATTTTCTGCACGAGCTTGTGCTGCCGCCGGTGGGGCCTCCGGGCGCGCACGGATTCCGGACCGCATCCGGCGCCAAGCTTCTTGCCGGCACGTACGTTTTCGCCTGCGGCCCCTGGCTGAGAAAGGTATTTCCCGGCGTCGTGGGCGGCCGGATCCACCCGACGCGGCAGGAGGTGCTTTTCTTCGGCATCCCTCCGGGCGACCGGCGCTTCAGCCCGCCGGCGATGCCGGTGTGGCTGGACCGCTTTGAAGAGACGCTGCCGTACGGGTTGCCGGAGATCGAACAACGCGGATTTAAGATCGCCTTCGACGCGCACGGACCGGTGGTGGATCCGGATACCGGGGACAGGATCGTCGAGCGCTCCACCGTCGAGCAGGCGCGGCGGTTCTTCGCCGGCCGGTTTCCGGCGCTGGCCGAGGCGCCTCTGATTGAATCCCGCGTCTGCCAATACGAGAACACGTCGAGCGGGGATTTCCTCATCGACCGGCATCCGGACTGGCCCGGCGTCTGGTTTGCCGGCGGCGGAAGCGGGCATGGCTTCAAGCACGGGCCGGCGGTCGGGGCATACGTGGCCGATGTGCTGGCGGGGAGGCTGGAGGCGGAGCCGAGATTTTCGCTCGCCAGCAAACAGGAGGCGCGGCTGAGGGCGGTTTACTGAAGCGCGCGTTCGGGGACGGACGAGGGCGTCCCGAAAACGGACAGTGGGGAGCGGGGATGCATCGAAACCGGTAGGATATTGCAGCGGGCGGCGTTGGCAAGCGAGTTGCGGCGGCAAACCACAGGAAAATGCGCATGGCGGATCAACTGGCGGCGTTCTGGAACGACTTGAATGCGGGAGCGAGGTCGCTGCGGCGGGCGAAGGGCTTGACGGCGGCGGTGATTGTCACGCTGGCGTTGGGGATTGGGGCGAACGCGGCGATGTTCAGCCTGGTGCGCGGGGTGCTGCTGCGGCCGCTGGTGAACCGGGACGAGAGCAAGCTGATTTTCATCGAGCAGACCTCGAATCGCGGCGACGTGGCGTTCTCGGTGCCGGAGGTCCAGGACCTCGAGACGCGGGTGAAGACGCTGACGTCGTTCGGGGACTTCTCGGAGATGGAATTCACCCTCGTTGGGCTGGGCGAGCCGAGGACGGTGCGGAGCGGTGTTGTGAACGGGACGTATTTCGGGACGATGGGGCTGAGGCCGGTGCTGGGGCGGCTGCTGGACCAGCGCGACGACGGGCCGAAAGCGGCGGGGGCAGCGGTGCTGACGTACCGGTTCTGGTCGACGGCGTTGAACAAGGATCCGAACGTGATTGGGAAGACGATCCGGCTGGGGTCGTTTATCGATACGCGGGAGGCAACGGTGGTAGGGGTGCTGGAGCCGTGCGTGCCGTATCCGCAGGACACCGAGATTATCGCCAACATTGTGACGAGCGCGCACCATTTGTCGGCGACGATGGTGACGGGGCGGATTCACCGGATGACGGAACTGTTTGCGAGGCTGACTCCGGGGACGAGCATGGAGCAGGCGCGGGCGGAGCTGGCGGCGGTGTATGGGGGGATCAAGAGCGAGCATCCGGAGGCGTATCCGAAAGAGGAGGGCTTCGGTATCCGGGCGCGCAGGCTGCGGGATGAGCTGACGAGCGGGGCGCGGACGATTCTGCTGGTGCTGATGGCGGCGTCGGTGCTGGTGTTTGTGATCGCGTGTTCGAACGTGGCGAACCTGATACTGGCGCGGACGGTGAGGAGGGAAGGCGAGTTGGGAATCCGGGCGGCGCTGGGGGCGCGGGCGATGGATTTGAGGAGGGTGCTGCTGGCCGAGAGCCTGATGTTGTGCGGGGCGGGGGCGGTGATCGGGGTTGCGATCGCGGGGCCGCTGACGGCGGTGCTGGCGCGGTATGCGTCGCGGTACTCGGTGCGGGCGCTGGATCTGAGCGTGGATTCGAGCGCGCTGGCGGTGGGCGCGGGGCTGGCGATACTGGCGGCGGTTGTGCTGGCGTTTGTGCCGAGGCTCCCGTTGACGGACGCGGCGCGGGCGTTCGGGCTGAGTAGCGGAGGGCCGCGGGTGACGGGGACGGCGAACCGGCGGCTGAAGGTGTTCGCGCTGGTGCAGATTGCGGCGTCGTTTGTGCTGGTGGCGTCGGCGGCGGCGACGGTGACGACGCTGGTGTCGCTCGAATCGGCGCAGACGGGTTTTGACGTGACGCACGTGCTGGCGGTAAACGTACCGGTGATGCGGGAAGGGACGACGACGGAGCAGAGGGCGGCTTATGCCAGAGAAGCGGCGAGGCAGATCCGGCAATTGCCCGGAGTGGCGAACGTGGCCTGGGGGTTGTCGGTTCCGTGGCGGGACCGGGACGTTATTGCGCTGCAGTTTGAGGCCGACGGGAAAGCGTTGGATGCGGGGCAGGCGCCGCCGCGGGCGAGCTTTCAGGTGGTCTCGCCGGGATTTTTCGCGACGCTGGGACTGCCGGTGCTGGAGGGGCGGGACTTTGCCGATTCGGACCGCGCGGGCGGCGAGCCGGTGGCGATCATCAGCGAAACATTGGCGAGAAAAATGTTTCAGGGGCGAAGCGCGCTGAATCACCGGGTGGCATATTCGGATCCGTTATTGCAGTTTCTGCCGGGATTTCAGCCGCTGCAGACGCGGATCATCGGGATTGTGCCGGACATCGACAACTCGCACATACCGGCGAGGCCGTTGATGACGATTTATCATCCGTCCGATCAAGAGCAGTTTCTGCTGCCGGGGCGGCTGCTGATCGAGACGCGGACCGATCCGTATGCGCTGACGCAGCCTGTTGCGAGGATCATCCGGAAGCTGTCGGCGAATCAGCCGGTGGAGAAGGCGAGCACGCTGGCCGACATCCGGGCCGAGGTGCTGTCGCCGGAGAAGTTGAACGCGGTGGTTTTCGGGGTGTTTGGCGGAGTTGCGCTGCTGATCGCGGTTGTGGGCGTGGCGGGCGTGCTGGCGTTTTCGGTGAGCGTGAGGACGCGGGAGTTCGGGATCCGGCTGGCGGTGGGCTCGGCGCCGAGGGACCTTCTGATGCGGGTAATCGGCGACGGCGCGGCGATGGCGATTGGCGGGCTGGCGCTGGGATTTGTGAGCGGGTATTGGCTGGCGCAGGGGGCGGGAAAGCTGCTGGGCGATCTGAAGCTGCCGGGGGTGTGGCCGGTGACGGGAGCGGCGCTGGTGCTGCTGGCGGCAGCAGTGATCGCTTCGGCGATACCGGCGATGCGGGCGGCGCGAGTGGACGTGATGCAGGCGCTGCGGAACGAGTGAAAGCCCCGCAGCGGGGAGCTTCGTAACCGCCGCCGGGTCCTGTCGCGGCGGGCAGCGGTCATTGGACGGGGAGGAAGACTTTCTGCGTGGTGGAGACGCCGTTGACGGTGGCCGTGACGGCGTTGTCGCCACCGGGGAGACCGGAGGGCACGACGACGTTGATCTGGTAGAGGCCCGTTTCGGTGATGCCGCAGAACTGAACCGGGGCCTGTGCGTTGCCGATGGTGACCGCCGGGTTGGAAATGCAGGGCAGGGCGGAGGAGAGAACGCGCGTTGGGTCCTCGATGGGAGTTGTGGGGCCGAAGCCGGTGCCGTAGAGGACGGCGACCTGGCCGGCCTGGATAGGCTGCGAGGGGACGGCGGAGCCGAAGAGGCCTTTCGGCGCGAGGGTGAGGGTTTTGTTACCGGGCAGCCCGATTTGCGCCGCGATGTACTTCCCGTTGCCGGGGCTGTAGGTGAAGAAGGCCGGGGATTCGGACTGGAGTTTGAGCGAGAAGGAATTGCTGGGCGTACCGTTGGTGGTGACGACGACGGCGACGGGGCCGGTGTTGGAATCGGCGGGGGCGAGGACGTTGATCTGGCCGGGGCTGACGAAGTTGACCGGGGCGGGTTTGCCGTCGATGGTGACGCTGGCGCCGGCGAGCATTGTGGGGAAGATGCCGTTGGCGATGGCGCCGTCCCAGGTCATGGTTTTCGTGGCCAGGTTGGAGCCGAAGATGCTGACGAAGGAACCGGCCTGGGCGCTCTGCGCGAAGCTGGCGGCGTTGACGACGCCGGCGATGGAGGGCGGTTTGGGATTGGAGACGGCGGGGCTGAGAACATAATCGGCGGCGTAGATGTGGCCGATGGGGAGGCCGGGGTTCGAAGGCGCTGCGTTGGCGGCGATGTAGATGTGCACGTTGCCCTGGTTGGTGGCCGGCGGAGTCCACTGCACCTGGATGGTGTTGGTGGTGAAGGGTTGCTGCGAGTGCTCGATCCACTCGATCCCGTTGTCCTCCGAGGGCGGGCAGCCCTGGGTTCCGGCTTGATCGTACTTGGAGCAAATCACCTGCTGGAGACCGCCATTCTGCGCCAAGGGAGTGAAGCTGCCGGCTTGCGCGGCGGTGGGATTACTATCGAGCCGGGCAGTCATTTCAAAACCGTAGAGCGTGGCCTGAGAGTCGGAGATCTGAATGGTGAAGGTCTGCGTTTTGCCCGGAGTGTAGCTGAGCCCTCCAGGGAAGTTCACGGCCACGCTGCCTCCGGGAGGGTTAAGCGGACCGGGATGGCAGGCGGTGCAGGCGATGCCGGGTTTGTCGCCGGGTGCGGTGGTGTAGAAGGGAAGAGGGCCGTAGCTATAGGCCCAAAGCAGGACCGGGGCGGCGGCGCCGAGCGCGGCGAATTGCGCGACACGAATCTTTAATTGTCGTTGCATTTATGTGAGTGACCTCGGCGAAGGACTCGCCTTCACCTAAGAATAGAAACGGGCACCCGCGATGTCGTAATCAGCGTGTAAAGAAATTGCGAAATGCGGGCGAGGGAAGAGATCCCATCAGATTCCGGCTATTTTTAAAGCCTTTTTCGAAATTGTTGAGACGGGAAATTCAGAAAAACGGCGAAGGTCGATCCATCGCAGACCGGCGGGCGCGGAGGGGAGCGTGGCCTCCCAGACCTGGCATTCATAGCGCGTCTGGACGATGGTGTGGGGGAAGGAGCCGAGGAGCCGCAAGCGCAGCGCATCGGGAAGCGAGGCGCGCTCCGGCAGTTCCCAGAAGCCGGCCAGCCGCGGGCTGGAGGGAGAAAGCTGGCGGAAAAGGATCGCCCCGCGGCGGCGAATGAGCAGAAGCTCGCGGAGGGCGGAGTGAAAAGGCTTGCGCGGCGCCTTCACGGGAAGCTCCGCCTGGCGGCCGGTTTGGTAGGCCGAGCACGAGGCCTGCAGCGGGCAGGAGTTGCAAAGGGGAACGCGTGGCAGGCAGACGGTGGCGCCGAGCTCCATCATGGCTTGATTGAAAGCGCCGGGGGCTTTGGGATCGAGCAGGAGTGAAGCGGTTGCCTGGAGACGCGCGCGTGTGGCCGGCAACGAGATGATGCCGGACTCGGCCGTCAGGCGGCTCAACAGCCGGGCAACGTTTCCATCGAGAACCGCATGGGGTTGCGCGAAGGCGATGCTCGCTACGGCGGCGGCGGTGTAATCGCCGACGCCGGGCAGCGCGCGAATGGAGTCGTAATCGTCAGGAAATCGCCCGAGACTGGCAACCTGCTGGGCCGCGCGGTGGAGCAGGCGGGCGCGGGTGTAGTATCCGAGGCCCGCCCAAAGCGCGAGAACGTCCTGCTCGGGTGCGGCGGCCAATGCCTCGACGTTGGGAAAGCGCTCCAGAAACCGCTGGTAATAGGGCGCCGCGGCGGCGGCGCGCGTCTGCTGCAGCATGACTTCGGAGAGCCAGATCCGGTACGGCTCGCTGGTGCGCCGCCAGGGCAGGTCCCGGCGCGCCACCGCATACCAGGCCAGGAGCGCGCGGCGAAGGCGTCTGATTTCGGAACTTTCCAACTCCCAATGATATGATTCCCGATGAGCTTGCTTGGAGTCCACCGGCCCCGATAAATCCTCCGCCTTGAAAACACGCCTCTCGCGTTTTACTCCTCCTCTCGTCCTGTTTCTGCTGAACGCTTTTGTCTGCCGCGAGCTGTTCACCGTGGAATACACCCGTTACACGGGCTCGATTGAGGCGGCTTACGTGTCGATCAGCCGCATTGTGATGGAGCACTGGAGCGATCTGCGGTGGTTTCCGGAATGGTACGGAGGGATTCCGCAGCAGAACTCCTATCCGCCGCTGCTGCATATTCTGGTGGCGGCGGCGGGCACGTTCGGTGGGATGCCGCCCGCGCTCGCCCATCACGCCGTAAGCGCGGCCTTCTATGCTTTTGGGCCGGTGGCCCTGTACTGGCTCGCTGCGAGACTGTCGGGATCGCGGGTTGCGGGGTTTCTGACCGGATTGGTTTATTCGCTGTTGTCGCCGTCAGCGCTGCTGTCACGAGAGGTCCGCGTGGACTTAGGAGGGCCCTGGCTCGACCGCCGGCTGGATGTTCTGGTGGTGTACGGCGAGGGGCCGCACATCGCGGCGGTGGCGCTGCTGCCGCTGGCGATCTTCGCTTTGGACCGCGCGATGGAGAGCCGCAGGCCTGGGGATACGCTGTTTGCCGCGATCGCGCTGGCCGCCGTCGCCGCCACGAACTGGCTAGGTGCGCTGGCCCTTGCGGCGGGCGTGTTCTGTCTCTTGCTGGCACGCACTTCCCGAGTCGATCGGCGGTTGTTGGGGAACTGGCTTTGGGCGGCGCTTTGCGGCGGCCTCGCCTACCTGCTGGCATCACCCTGCATCCCTCCCTCGACCATACACGCGGTGCGTTTGAATTCGCCCACCATCGGGGGTGATTACCACCTCGCGGTTCAGTTTTTGCCCTTGGTGGTGCTGGCCGGCGTGGCGATCGCGGCGTGCCTGAAGTTGCTGTTCGCGCGGGTGAACGCGAATCCTGCGATCCAGTTTTTCACCTTTTTCTCGTTGTTCATGGGCGCGCCGCCGCTGTTTGCCTACTGGCGTGGTATCGCGCTGCTCCCGCAACCGGCCCGGTACCACATCGAGATGGATCTGGCTTTCTGCGGCCTGGCGGCGGCGCTGGTCTGGATGGCGGTGGAACGCCGGCGTCCGGCGGTCCGGATCGCCGTTGGGGCCGCGGTGGTTGTGCTGCTGATCCCACAGGTGGTCCGCTATCGCGGTTACGCCCGTGGCTTGATCACACCCATCGATATACGCGCCACCGCGGAGTACAAGATGGACGAATGGTTTGGCGCGCATCCCGGCATCCCTCGCGTCTTCGCGCCCGGCGCCGCTTCTTTTTGGCTGAACTCGTTCAACGATACGCCGCAGTTGGGCGGCGGATTCGATCAGTGCCGGCCGTATCCCTGGAATGCGATGATCACCTACCTGGTATATGCCGGACCGCCCGATTCGAAACAGCACCTGGAAGCGTCTGTCTTGTGGCTGAAGGCTTTTGGAGTACGCGCGCTGGGTGTGGCCGGCGCTGGAACGGGCCAGGTTTACCGAACTTTCCCGAAGCCCGATGACTTCGCTTCGCTGCCCGTGCTTTGGCGCGGCGACGGAGGCGATGCTATTTATGAAATTCCCGCGCCCTGGAACAGCCTGGCGCATGTTATTGGACCGGAAGACTGGATGCGGCATGCGCCGGCCGGAGCACTCGATGTCGACGACATCGGGCGTTACGATGCGGCCATCGAGCGAGCGCAGGCGCAGGTGCAGTGGACCTCGCGGCATACCGTGACGTTGACCGCGGAAATGAGGGCGGACCAGTTGGTCTCATTTCAGGAGACCTGGCACGAGGGCTGGCACGCCCGGGTCAACGGGCGGCGGCGGCGCGTTTTCGCCGACGCTCTGGGACAGATGGTGATCGAGCCGCGGTGCGGCGGGCTTTGCCGGGTGGAGCTTGAATATGACGGCGGGAGGGAGATGAAGGCGGCGCTTACGGGCAGCGCAGCGGCGTGGCTGGGATGCTTTGTGTGGATCGGCTACGGCCAGTTGCGCCGCCGTGCTGTAATCGTGGGATGAGGGCGGCGGACGGGCGGATTCACATCACGGGAGGGGGCCCGGCGGGGGCGGCGGCGGCGATGGCGGCGCTGGGCGAGGGAAGGGAAGTGCTGCTGGTGGAGCGATCCCGGTTTCCGCGCCACAAGGTTTGCGGCGAATTTCTGTCGCCGGAGATCGTCCCGCTGCTGGAGCGCCTCGGCGCCGGGGAAGATTTTCGGCGCGCCGGCGCGGCGACGATACGGCGTATGGCACTGTACTTTCCCAAGGCCGTGAAGCGGTGCCGCCTTCCCGAGGCGGCATATGGCCTGAGCCGCTTCCGCTTCGACGAGTTGTTATGGAAGGCGGCGCTGCGCCAGGGGGCCACGGCGGCCGCTGAACCGCCGGCCGACGCGCCGCCGGTAGCGGTCGAGGCGACCGGGCGCGCGGGCCGCCAGAGGCGCGGTGACCGGCTGTTCGGCTTTAAGGCCCACTTTCATGGACCGGCGAGCGACGCAGTCGAGCTATTTTTCTTCGATGGCTGCTACGTCGGCGTGAACGCCGTGGAGAACGGAGTTACCAATGTCTGCGGAATCGCGGCTGAAGATTCCCTGGCGAGGAGGGGCTTCGAGATGGACGCGGTGGTTGGCTCGAATCCGGCCCTGGCGGAGCGCCTGGCGCCGCTGCGGCGGGTGATGAAATGGATGTGCACCGGGCCGCTGGTGTTCGGCCATCGGCTGCGGCAGCCGATGACCGGTCCGCTGATCGCCGGGGATGCCCTGTCGTTCGTCGATCCGTTCACCGGGTCCGGGCTGCTGTCGGCGGTGACCACGGGCAGGCTGGCCGGCCTTGCCGCGGCGCGCCGGTCCGGTGCGGATCGCTACGTGCGGGACTGCCGGAGCACCCTGCAGCGCCCGTTTGAAGTATCGAGTGTTTTCAGGAGTTTGGTGCGCAGCGGTTGGGCCGAACGCCTAGTACCTCTGGCACCGGGGGCGGTGCTTTTTTGGTTGACGAGGCCGTCGCGGGCGATTTGATCGCGGGTGGCTTCGTTTTGCAAAATGTGCGGGGAATGAGCGTTTGGGCTAGAAAAAATCAAAGCCGGTGAGCATTCGGAGGAGGATGCTCACCGGCTGACCCCAGCGCGTTAGCAGCCAGAGCCACTTTACACAGACGCCACCTCAAAACGAAAGGTTACGTCCGCAATTCAAAATGACGAATCGGTAACTCGTACCGTATTTCAATCATACCAATTTTGAAGAACCTCAGGCTCGCCCGGCCCATTCGATTTCCCGGATGTCGCCTGCCAGCCAGAAGTAGCAGCCGCTGCCGAGGACGGCGATGGTTGCGACGACGGCGAAAGCCCAATAGAACGATCCTGTGCGGCCGACGATCTGGCCGGTGATGTAAGGTGCGGCAATGCCGGCGAGATTGCCGAATCCGTTCTGGAGGCCGGTCCACTTGCCGGCGGCCTGGCGCCCGGCCAGGGTTTGGGTGATGGCCCAGACGTTGGAGCTATACATGCCGAACGAGAGGCATGCGGCGATGAGAAGGGCGAGGGAGATGGCGTTGTTGTGGGCCAGAAACGCGGGGAGCACGAGAAAGGAGACCAGCAGGCCGCCGCCGGTGAAGCGTTTGCGGACGCGGGAGGGATCGGCGCCGCCGCGGATGAGATGATCGGAAAGCCAGCCGCCGAAGAGGGATGAGGCGGCGACGCCCCAAAACGGCAGTGATCCGAAGATGGCCATGGCGTGGGTGGAATAATGACGCTCCATGACGAGGTACGGCGGGAGCCATGTGAGGAGGAAATACCAGGCGTAGTTGGAGCAGAACAGCCCCAGGAAAGTTGCCCAAGCGGCGCGGCATCCCAGGATGGCGCGGACCGAGGGTGGGGGGCCTGCTACGGAAACGGTCGGGCGGGGAGGCGGGGAGAGGCGGCGCGCGGTGACAGTCCAGGGGATCAGCCACAAAAGGCTCGCGGCTCCGAGAACGAGAAACATGCCACGCCATCCCCAGTGTTCGACCATCAGGCCCCCGAGAAGAACGCCGAAGGCGGGACCGGACTTGGAGCCGGCATCGAGCCACGCGTTGGCGAAGCCGCGCTCAGACTCGACGAAGCGGGAAGCGAGGATTTTTGAATAACAGGGATAGGCAACGGACTCGCCGACGCCGAGCAGGAGGCGGAGAGAGAAGAGCGAGACAAAGTTGAATGCTCCGGCGGTGAGCATCGTGGCCAGGGACCAGAGCAGATAGCCGGCGGCGTAAAGTTTGGTGACGGGAAACCGGTCGATGACGAGGCCGGAGAGGAAGAGGCAGATGGAATAGCTCCAGAAGAAGGCCGAGAAAAGAAGGCCCTCGCCGGAGGGAGTGAAGGGGATTTCGCGGCTGATCTCGTGGGCGCCGACGGAGAGATTGCCGCGGTCGATGTAGTTGATGGAAATGGAGACGACGAGCAGGCCGAGCATGACCCAGCGGAGTCTGTCTCCGGCGCGGGAGGGCGTGACGGTGGAGATCGGGGTCACCCGAGCGAGTGTACCATCAGGCGGGTGTCAGCGCAGGTAAAAGAGGCTGAGGCGGGGCAGGCCGGCGTCCTCGAAGAGGCGGCGTTCGAGGAACTGGCGTTCGAGCATATCGAGCTGCGGGGCGGTCATTTTTCCGCGGTATGGCTTGAGTTGGGTATCGAGATCGCGGCGGGCGAGGAAGAGTTGATCTTCGGTCTGGCCGGCGCGGGCGATGGCGGCCATTTTCTGCTCCAGAGCGGTGAGCCGCTGTTCGAGTTGCTCGAGATCGGCGAATTCATCGGCGGCGGTGGCGTGGAGGCGGTGAAGAGAGGCGGCGATTTCCTCAAAGCCGGGCAGGGGGGCGAGTTTTCCGGCGACGGTGAGAAGGTGGTGTTGGAGATCTTCGAGGCTGAACGGTGGAGCGGCTTCGGGCCGAGGCGCGGCGGAGGCGACACCGGCCATGGCCTCGGCCTCGCGCATGACGGCCTGAGCGCAGTAAGCGAGAGAGTTCACAGCTTGAGTTCGCTGCCTGCGCGAGCGCCATTTCTCGAAGGCCGCATCGATGCCGCGAAGGACGGCCTCGAGCGGCACGCCGGCGGATTTCCAGGTTTCGATGAGCGCCCAGTCGAGTGGAGAGAGAAGGAACAGGCCGGTTCCGCGGGCGCGCTGGAAATGTTCTTCGACCTCAGTGAAGTAGTTGAAGTAGTTCAGGCCGTGCCAGGGTTCGTCGTTAGCGGTCACTGTTTGCGATTGCGCTCCCAGATCAATTGAAGGCCCTGGAGGGTCAGGTCCTCGTTGACAATGCCCAGGTACTTAGAGGCCGACTGGATGAGAGAGGCCTGGCCGCCGGTGGCAACGGTTTTTGTATGCGGGCCGAGCTCGGCTGTCAGGCGCTCGATGATACCGTCGATGAGACCGATGAAGCCGTAGTACAAGCCGGACTGTATGCTGTCGACGGTATTGGAGCCGATGAGACGCGCGGGGGCCCGGAAATCTACCATGGGAAGGCGGGCAGTTTTGGTGAAGAGGCCGCCGATAGCGATGCCGATGCCGGGGCAGATGACGCCGCCGAGGTATTCGGCGTTGGCGGAAATCGCGTCGAAGGTGATGGCGGTGCCGAGATCAACCACGACGCAGGGACCGCCATAGTGATGGAAGGCGGCGACGCTGTTGACGATGCGGTCGGCGCCTACGTCGCGGGGATTGTCGTAGAGGATCTTCAGGCCGGTGTCGGTGTCGGCGCCGACAAAGAGGGCCTCGGTCTGAAAGTAACGGCGGGCCATCATGGCCAGTTGCGCGTCGAGAGGCGGGACGACGCTGGCAACGATGATGCCGTGCACCTTGCCCAGATCGAGCGAGGAGAGTGAGAACAGGTTCCGCAGGAGAACGCCCCATTCGTCGGCGGTCTGCTCGTGCACGGTGCTGAGCCGCCAACGGCTGCTGAGCTTGCGGCCCTCGAAGGCACCGATGGTGACATTGGTATTTCCTACATCCAGGGCCAGAAGCATTGTTATCCCCAGCTTCAGGGTAGCCCAACCACAGCGGGGAGTTAAACCGGACGGACGCCGCCGGCAAGGATGAGGGTGCGCCGGCCGTCGTCCTGGCGGAGCACAAGGAATCCGGAGGGATCGAGGCCGGCGGTGGTGCCGGTGAGCACGCCGCCTTCCTGTTCGACGGTGACGCGGCGGCCGGAGACGTAGCTGGAGGCGTGGGAGAACATATCGAGGATGGCCTGCGGACCGTCGTGTTCGAGTAGAGCGGTGTGAGAATCGACGGACTGAAGCAGCGCGGCGAGCAGAGGCTCGCGGGGAAGACTGCGGCCGGAGGCAAGGCGCAGCGAGGTGGCGAGACGGGCGATGGGATCGGGAAAGGCGGAATGATTGACGTTGATGCCGATGCCGGCGATGACGGCCTCACCCTCGAGTTGGGTGAGGATGCCGCAGCACTTTCTGCCGCCGATGAGGAGATCGTTCGGCCAGCGGAGGTCGCAGACAAGATCGGTGGTTTTGGCTACGGCATCGGCGACGGCGAGCCCGAGGGCCAGGGTGAGGACAGGGAGGCGCGAAGGCGGGAGGCCAAGGCGGAGGGCGATGGAAAGATACAGGCCCGCTTCCTTCTCCGAGTGCCAGCTTCGCCCGAGGCGGCCCTGGCCCGCGGTCTGTTGGTCGGCGCCGGCGACCGTGCCTGAGGCGCATCCGGAGGCGGCGAGCGCGGAAGCGTCGCGCATGGTGGAGGCGGTGGTATCCCGCCATTCGATGTGCCGCCCGGGGAAGCGGGCGCGAATCCAGTCCAAGTCCAGAGGCATTTTCAGCGAAGATCGAGGTGGAAATTAATGTCCACGGCGGGAGCGGAATGGGTTATGGCGCCGCAGGAGATGAAGTCGGCGCCGGTGAGCGCGTAGGCGCGGACGGTGTCGAGCGTGACGCCTCCGGAGATCTCGACGCTGGCGCGGCCGGCGATGAAGCGAATGGCGGCGGCCGCATCGGCGGGCGTGAAATTGTCGAGCAACAGCCGGCTGGCGCCACAGCTCAGAGCTTCGTCGATCTCGGCGAGGCTGCGCACTTCGATCTCCACCGGCACGCCGGCGTTGCGGGTGCGTTCGAGGGCCGAGCGGATGCCGCCGGCCGCGGTAATGTGATTGTTCTTGATCAGCACGGCGTCGAAAAGTCCGAGGCGGTGATTGACGGCGCCGCCGGCGGAGGCGGCCATTTTTTCGAGGCGCCGCAGTCCGGGAGTGGTCTTGCGGGTGTCGAGAATGCGGCAGGCTGTCCCGGCGACGCGGTCGCAATATTGGCCGGCCAGCGTGGCAACGCCGCTCAGGCGCTGGAGAAAGTTGAGGGCCACACGCTCGCACTCGAGCAGCGTACGCGCATCGCCCTCGGCCTTGGCAATTTCATCGCCGTCGTTGACGCGGGTAGCGCTGGCTACGCGGACGTCAAGGCGCCCAAGTGAGCCGCGGCGGCGATAGATGGGCTCGAGCAACTCGACTCCGGCGACGATCATGCTCTGGCGTGCCACGAAGCGGCCGGAGGCGAGCTTACCGGCGGGAACGCAGAGCGACGAGGTGATGTCGCCGGTGCCGATGTCTTCGGCGAGCGCGGCGTCGAGAATCGCCTGCACCTCAGGGTGCGAGACGTCAAAGGTCATGGCTCGCGCACCAGGTCGTAATGATGATCCCTGGGCTGGGCGGCCATGCGCTGGGCGGCGATGACCTGATCTTCGAGGTGGTCGAGAGCGGATTCGGCCGCGGCGTCGTCGAATCCTTCGCCATCGAGCGGAACCTGGACACTGCGCCAGCGGGCGAAGTGAATGGCGTTGTGCTTGACGGTGAAGGAGTGGACGGTAGCGGCCTGGCGCGACATCGGGGTGTCGTAGGCGGCGAGGTTGATGCCGGCGCTCAGTTGGTCGGAAGTGAAAGTGCCGGCCGGCGAATCGTCGATCTTCAGGGTGTAGCGGCCCGCCTCGAGGCCAGTGACGGTGAGCATCTCGCGGTCGAGGGCGTCGAGGAAATCGGATGAGTGGACGGCGAGGGCGGCGGCTTCATCCTTCCAGTCCACCGGCATCGGAAGCGCCTGGTCGGTTTCGCTCCAATGCAAGCCACCGTCGCGGCTGATCGAGGAAATAGTGGCGTTGGTTGAGCGAACCGGCGTCGTCCGAGCGGCATCGAGAGACACGTCGCTGACCAGGGCGGGGGCGTTCCAGGCTTTGAGAAGGGCCTCGGCCATGATGAGGTGGCCGCCGGGGCCGGGATGGACGCGGTCGGGAAGAATTTTCTGGGCGAGAGCGGGGTTCGAGGCGTCGGCGCGGGCGAGCATCGCGGTAACGGGCGAATTGAGATCGGCGAGATCCAGATGTTGAGACGAGGCAAGGCCTGCGATGAACTGGCCGTAGCGAACCAGGACGGCGTTGTAGCCGCCTTCGAAAAGCGGCTTGCGGGTGACGTCGTCGTAAGGGGACGGCTCGATGGCGGTGATGCGGAGATCGGGAAGAGCGGTACGGAGGGACGAGACGATGCCCCGGTAGCCGTTGGCGAACTGGTCGAAGATCGCGTCGTCATAGGAGCGGTAGTGGCCGTCGTTCATGCCGAGCATGATGGTGACCACCGTGGGACGGAATGGAATAACATCGCGGCGGAGACGGAGGTCGATGGGGCCGCCGCCGCCGCCGGTGACGCGATCACCGCCCCATCCGGAGTGGACGAAGCGGACGCGCAGATGCGGGAAGCGAGTCACGGTGTAGGTTTCGGTGAAGGCGGTGTAGAGCCGCTGGTCGGTGATGCTGTCACCGTAGAAGACGACAGTGTCGCCGTCCTTGAGGTAAAAGTTCGGCTGGGCGAACGAGGGAAGCGCGGCAAGAGAAGCGAGGACAGCGAAGAGCCAAGGGAGGCGAGCCATAAGCTTCTATTTGACACCATCGGCGCGCCTTTGGTGTAATTGAAACGTTGGCCTTCCGCACTGCTCCTCAGTAGCTCAATGGTAGAGCATTCGGCTGTTAACCGAAGGGTTGTAGGTTCGAGTCCTACCTGAGGAGCCAAATTGTTGGTGTCCGGTCCGGACACATGGGTGAATTGTTTCAGTCCGCAGTTTTTCTCCGCCTCGGCGGCTGTACGCCAAAGACCTGGGAGCAGCCGAAATTCCCCCTTTCTTCCGCCGCACGAGGACACTCTCACTCCGCCGCTGACAGCATGGCGATGCGCTGACTCGACCGAGAGATTTATTCTTTTTGTCGCAGACCAAGTTATCCAAAAGCAAACAAAACAGATCCGTGGTCGAAACCTCCGAATCACTCCAACGAAGGGTGCCGCCGGCGCAGTCGCAGATGCGTCTACCAGCCCGGGAGTGGAACCATGGTCGTGGACAAAGCGGTCGGTTTTGTGGGGGTTGCGCTCGTGGTGCTCCTCATGTCGTCCGCGGCTCGGGCCCAACCCGCACCGAATTACCGAGTCGAGCGAACGCCAGTGGCTGGTGGGGCTGACCTTCTGACTATTATCCGGAGCCAGGAGGGCACGGACGACGTACCGCTGGTCAGTGTCTTGCGCGACACTCTCGGTGACGATGTTCCCGAGAACGATCGCCTTCGGTATGTCTGGATCCTGACCAGCAGTCGCCCAAGCGCGGCGCAGAGACTTGTGTCAGCGCTGCCGTTTACGTACTTTCGCTTCCGAAAGAATCGGCATTCTAACGAACCTCCGAAACCGGTTTTGGATCTCGCCTCACCAGCCAAGGGCGTGTGGAAGAATTTACTGGGTAACGGTGCTCAGGTCCTGTGGCTGGATCCCCTCGGCGCCGTGATCCGATCGTCTACTCGTTCTTATCGTGGAAATGCTGGGGATGGTCGCAGGTTTCAGACTTTCCAAACCCTCAGTGCCATGGAAGGGCTCATGCGGGAGCAGGAGGGGCAGCCATTTATCGAGGAGCCTGATCTGCGCCAGCTCTATTCCAGATTGAGTCTTTCGAGCCGGATGCTGGGTGGTCTGGTTCGAGAAGAATCGTTAACGCGATTCTACGACAAGCAGACGCTCCGGATTGAGCAGACGCGCGACCATAATTGGGAATTGCTTCGCCAACGTGCCGAGATGTGCGGTCTTTACTTTGATCCCATCCCCACGCCTGACGGCGAAGTCCGCGAAGTGTTGTTATGGATCGCTCGTGATGACCTGGCCGAGCGCCGTGGACATAAATTCAACGGACAATTTCTGACGATCGCCAATCCATGGACCGATGATCGGCTGATCAACTGGACCGGCTACTCCCAAGCTCGATATCTCGATAGTGAGAATCATTTTGTCGCTGAGGCAACGCCGGGCGGAAAGCGTCTCGATATGATTCCCCTGGCCCTCTATAGTCTCGAATATCCGCGCGTTCCATTGGTGTTGGTCGACTTTCGCGACGGGCTTAAGCCAAAACGGCGGGAGCTAGCCTCTCATGGGACGGCTATGATTATGAGCGGCATACTTGGAGTCAGCCGATTCAGCAGCCTATGGGTCTTTGCGGCGGGTTCGGTTTTGAATTTCGTCCGTGCCAAGCACGGCGCTCCCATCGATAGCGAGGCGCGCCTCGAAGCCTACGCGAAGGCACATGAGTCCTTGATCGTAAATTCAAGGCTGGACCCGGCGCTGAAGATTGAGTTGCTTCGACGGCTGGAGCACCTGGCAGTCAACCCGGTTGAAAATGCCGCACCAGACCAAGCAGTCGGGGCGCGGAAGCAGTACCAAGCATTACTCCGATCCGCCGTGTCCCCTAATGGCTTGCAGGCCACCTTGAACCGGGACCGGCAAAAGGAGGCGGCAGATGAAAACCGTTCCACCGCTCAGCGAATCCTGGTCGCGGCCGGCCGCCTTTTCACGCGAGGGCCTCGGGTCCATGCCGAACTAGACCTTGCACTCCGCGCCCAAGTTGACTCGCGTCGGCGCATCGATTATCACATTCGTTTTCTCAGTGAAGTCCTGGCTTCGAGTCCCCGGCCGGAGGTGATTTGGAATACGGATGAAATTCGCAAGTCGGTAGAGGCATTAGGCGGCGAGGTTCAGGCAGGTCCGCGAGCATCCCGGGTCATCGCGCAAGTGCTGGAGCGAACAGAAGATGCGCGACTGTACGTCGCTTGCTTACGGGCGCTCGGAAATTCTAGTTCCGAGCAAGCCAAAAGCATACTAAAGCGCATTGCCGAGGCGCCGGACACAAGCGATTCGATCCGAACGCTATGCCGGTTTTATCTCGACGGCGGGGATGGTGAACCGATCGCGATCTTGCCGGGCGCGCTCTAAGTTTGTGTTTCGGGATCGAATGGCAGAGTTGGTGGTCTGATGAGCGTCACCGGATCGGTGCCACCGGATCGCTGCCACTTGAGTATGCCGGTGCAATTTCGTACTACGGCGATCACGGAGTCTAGTGCCCGTTGGAATCAGGCGGTGGACTTCCCGGCTTCGATGCACCCCGGAACGGCAGCTTGAACTTTTGCGCTATTTCAGGCCAAAACTCGCGCAGAACATCAAATCCGACATCCCA
Organism: Bryobacterales bacterium; assembly: GCA_027452065.1. Taxonomy (GTDB): domain Bacteria; phylum Acidobacteriota; class Terriglobia; order Bryobacterales; family Bryobacteraceae; genus JAJYKC01. The sequence goes on along the minus strand of DAIDHC010000036.1, from coordinate 27,525 downwards.
GGCGAGACGGGATCCCATGTTGAGTGACATGGCTCCGACTCCGCGTTCCTCACCCGGATGATAGATATTGTTCAGTGCCACTGCACTGGCTGTTCCCAACCATTCCGAATAGTTGAACATGCGTGTTCCGTCGGAGTGGTGCGCGACGACCATGTGTTCGGCAGCGTGAAGGAGTCGCCCGCCCGTGCTGCCTTGCCCAAGACGGTAGTAACGGGGGTCCTCGTCAAATATGGCCGGGTAGGCGAAATCCTTAAAGAACGAGGATGAAACGCGATCCGTAAGGGTTGCTCCGAACCGCTTGCCGTACCCTTCGGCCCCTTGCCCGAAAGTAGGATCACGGTCGGCGGCTTGGTCCATTCCGGCATCAAATCCGGCCGACAGAAAGGTCACCGGGTCAGTTGAATCATCAACGAAGAGCATGAACTTGTCCCAAGGCTTCATCGCGCATAAGACAACGCCGGGCTTGTAGCGGGGCCGGTGGACGGACTTGCGTTCGAGAGTGCGAGCGAACAGCCCAACCAGCTTCGCCATTGGTCCGTTATAGTCCTTAATGCTCGGGAGGGGCGGAGGTTCCAAGCAAGGTGCCCCTGCGTTCTGAGAAGCCTGCTCCCGGAAACTCGAGGGTACGGGGGGGGCTGCCTGAACGGCCGAAGGGCTCTTCTGCGGAGGCAGATCCTGGCAATTGACCAGATCGCTCCCGCCGAGTGCGGTGAGCAAACAAATTGTGGCAGGCAGACGAATGGCCAATTGACTCTCAATGTATGGATGAGCCCAATCGGAGCCTGACTTAGTTTTGCTGCGGTAGCACGTGGCGCGATCTGTTGGGAAACGCAGATGGATGTGGTCGACTCGGATCGCGGGCCCAGGACTATTCGTGGTGTCCATCATGCCGTGGGTTCGGTGGCGAATCGATGGTCTTGAGTGTTTGCGGCGGCGCTTTGGCGGAATCGCTCATTTTCGGCGCAATCTGTCCTTTCACTTGACCGAAAATGCCGACTGTCTTTCCGGACCGCAGAACTGCATGGTGCGGCAATCCGAGCATCTTTGGACGGCTCCGGCAACGGGCATGACGAAGCGTAAGCCGCTTTGGAGCGTGGGCGGCCATTTCCTCTACGCGATCGCCGGGCTGGAGAGCCCCGAAATCAGTCCGCGGCCTGGCGATCCACGGCGCACGAACAAGGATGCAAGACATGGCGCGTGTGCCTGAACTGGCGTTACTGACAAACCCCGTCATCGAATGGACCCCGTCGAGTTGGAGAGGCTGTGAATACAGGGGTATGAAGCACACAATAGTGTAGATCCAGGGTGTTCCACGGTGCATCACTCCTCCGGAAACAGACCCTAAAACACGAGGGGAATCGCATGAACTCGTCAGGGGCATGTTGTTGGAAGGAGCTTGCAATGCCAACGAGAAGTGCAGCGTGTTTGCCTGTGATCGCCATCCTGCTGGCGAGCTGCGGAGGCGAGAAGAGGGAAATCAACGCTGCGAGCGGACCACCGGCCGTTTCGGTCGTGGTCTCTCCCGTCGTGCAGAAGACGGTACCGGTGTATGCCGAACTGACGGCGCGGACCGATGCTACCGACTCGGTAGATATCCGGGCGCGGGTGAAGGCGTTTCTGAAGACTCAGAACTATGCCGAAGGCACGATGGTAAAGGCCGGCCAGGTCCTGTTCACACTGGATCAGCGAGAGTACGACGCCCAACTCATGCAGGCAAAAGCCCAACTCGCGAGGGCACAAGCGGACTTAGCGCAGGCTCAGGACAAGACCGTCGTCGATACCGCGGAAGCCAATCTCAACATTGCGCTGGCACAATTGAACAAGACCAATCAGGACGTCAAACGTCTGAAGCCTCTCGCCGAACAGCGCGCGGTGCCCCAACAGGACTACGATGATGCGCTGGCCTTTCAGCAGGGAGCGAGAGCCGACGTGGAAGGCAAGAAGGCATCGCTAAACACAGCCAAAGTAAACCAAACCGCGGCAATCGAGCAGGCACGAGCGGCCGTAGAGGCCGCGAAAGCGAGTATCCGGCAGGCGGAGTTGAACGTGGAGTACTGCACGGTCACGACGCCCATCGCGGGCATAGCAGGTACACGTCAGGTAGCACCAGGAAATTTGGTAGGAAACAACGAGGCGACTTTGTTGACGACTGTGTCCAACGTCGATCCGATGCGCGTCTACATCAGCATCAGCGAGAGCGACTATCTGAAGTATCAGCGCCTCCGATCCGAAGGGAAGTCGAAGGGCAAAATGGCCGACCTGGAGTTGATTCTGGCAGACGGCTCGGTGTTTCCCGAGAAAGGCCACCTCATAATTGCCGATCGCGCCGTGGACGTTAAGACCGGCACGTTGAGTCTAATTGCGGAGTTTCGCAATCCGACTGCTCTGCTTCGGCCGGGGCAGTTCGGGCGTGTTCGCCTGGCGGCTACTGTGGCAGAGAACGCCTTGCTCGTACCGCAGAAGGCAGTCACGGAAATCCAGAGCGCCAAGGTCGTCTACGTCGTCGGAGATGACAACAAGGTCTCGTTGCGCAGCGTTACTCTGGGCGATCGGGTGGGCCAGGACTACATCATCACCGAAGGCGTTAAGGCGGGCGATCGGGTCATTGTGGAGGGACTTCAGAAAGCCCGCCCAGGCGCGACGGTGAATCCGACTGCACAGGCCATGAGCTCCGAAACCGCCGCGAACCGAGCGGAGTAGTTATGGCGAGATTCTTCATCCATCGTCCGGTCTTCGCGATTGTCATCTCATTGATCATCCTCATCGCCGGCGGCCTTAGCATTTTCACTCTCCCCATTGCGCAGTATCCTCAGATCTCGCCTCCGACGGTCGAAGTCGAGATTAATTACCCCGGTGCGAATGCCGAAACAGTGGAGCAGTCCATCGCGACTAATGTGGAAGCTGAAGTCAACGGCGCCGAAAACATGATTTACATGTCTTCAAAATCGTCGAGCGATGGGCGTTATGTACTTACGTGCACGTTCAAGGTGGGAACGAATCTCGACCTGGCCAACGTTGACATCAACAATCGAGTGAACAAGGCCTACGCTAAACTGCCGCAGGAAGCCATTTCTTACGGTATTTCGGTCAAGAAGAAGTCGCCCGACATTCTTCTGGCGATATCGATCTACTCCCCTGACAGCACGTACGATGCAACGTTCCTGTCCAACTATACTTCAATTAATCTGGTCGACCCGATCGCGCGGACTCCCGGCGTTGGTTCAACGATGATTGTTGGCCAACGTGACTATGCCATGCGGTTCTGGGTCCGTCCGGATAAGCTGGCCAAGCTCGGACTTACAGGCTCAGATCTCGCCAATGTGATAAGCGAGCAGAACCTGGTGGCCCCTGCTGGGCAGGTAGGACAGCCACCCACCAAGGCCGACACGCAGTTCCAGTACACAGTGAACGTCAAGGGCCGACTCACGGAACCCGCTGAGTTCGAAAACATGATTGTGCGCACTCAGTCCGATGGATCGATCCTGAGGATGAAGGATCTCTCGCGTACTGAACTCTCAGGCAAGAGCTACACCAGTTTTGGTCGCAAGGACGGTATTCCGGCAACTCTGCTCATCATCTATCAACTTCCGGGCGCCAACGCCATTCAGACGGTGGATAGCGTGCGAAAACTGCTTGACGGCGCAGAGAAGTCTCTTCCTCCCGGAATGAAATTCCGCATCTCTCTCGACACGACGGAGTTCGTCAGAGTCGCGATTCACGAGGTCTTTCTCGCCCTCAGAGATGCCATCATACTCGTACTGATTGTGGTTTTCATTTTCCTGGGCAATATCCGAGCAACGTTCATTCCGATGTTAGCCGTGCCCGTTTCGCTCGTGGGGACGTTTGGGGCATTTGCGGTTATGGGCTTTTCCATCAATACCCTGACGATGCTCGCAATTGTGCTGGCGGTAGGTATCGTCGTGGACGACGCGATTGTGGTGGTGGAGGCTGTGGAACATCACATCGAGCACGGCCTTAGCCCGCTGGCAGCCACCGAAAAGGCGATGGACGAAGTGAGCGGCCCGGTGATCGCTATCGGCCTCGTCTTGTGCGCGGTGTTCGTGCCGGTCTCGTTCATGGGGGGGATCACTGGCCAGATGTATCGACAGTTCGCCCTCACGATTTCGATCTCGGTGATCCTGTCGGTCATCGTGGCTCTGACGCTTACGCCGGCCCTCTGCCAGATGCTGCTCAGGCCGCGGAAGGAGATCCGCGGTCCCGTCGGTGGCTTTCTGCGCGGCTTTAACAAGGTGTTCAACAAGACGACGGACGGGTATCTCGGTGGCGTGGGATTCTTTTTACGCAGAGTGACGATCGCCCTTGCCTGTCTTGCCGGACTGTGGTTGGGAGCTGGCAGTCTTCTAATGAAGCTGCCGTCCGGTTTCGTGCCAAACGAAGACCAGGGTTACTTCTTCACGGTATTCAATCTCCCCGATGGCGCCTCGATGGAGCGTACTGATCAATTGATGCGGCGGGCAGAGGCGGATCTGAAGGGTGTTCCGGGCGTGGCGGAAGTCCTGACCTTGGGCGGACTCAATGTTCTGACCAACACCTACACTTCGAATAATGCCTCGTTGATCGTGATGCTTAAGCCATGGGAGGAGAGGAAAGACGCCAAAGAACAACTCAAGGCGATCCTGACAGCAGCGCAGAAGAAATTCTCCGCCTATCCGGAAGCAGTTGCACTGGTGTTCCCGCCACCACCCATCAACGGTCTCGGCAACGCCTCCGGATTCGTCTTCGAATTGCAAGACAGGACCGGACGAACTCCCCAGGAACTGGATGCGGTAAAGGCAAAGTTCATGCAGGCGATGGCCACACAAAAGGAACTCACCGGCATCTACTCGGCCTACAGCACTTCCATTCCGCAAATCAAATTGGAGATCGATCGCGATAAGGCACGCACGTTGAACATTCCTGTCAATGATGTGTTTCGCGGATTGCAGATCTATTTGGGGGGGCTTCAGGTCAATGACTTCAATCTCTTTGGACGAACGTACAAAGTGATGATACAGGCAGAACAAGATTTCCGCAAATCGCCCGAGAGCATCAATGATATCTATCTTCGTTCCAGCGACGACTCCATGGTGCCGATGTCCACGATCGGGACCATCAAAATGACGACGGGCCCGGACATCTTACAACGCTATAACATGTTCCGGACGGCAGAAATCAACGGGGCGAACGGGCCGGGTATTTCGACGGGACAGGCGCTCGATATTATGGACAATCTGGCCGCAAAGGAGCTTCCCGGCGGCTACGGTTTCGAATGGACCAGTATCGCCTACCAGGAGAAGGAGGCCGGTGGCACGCAGGGGCCGATTTTCGGTATGGCCATGGTCTTCGTGTTCCTGGTGCTGGCAGCCCAATATGAGAGTTGGGCCGTTCCGTTTTCTGTACTGTTGGGCCTGCCCATCTGTGTGTTTGGCGCATTCCTCGGCGTTAGTGCAGTTGGCTTGGAAAACAACCTGTACGTTCAGATCGGTATCGTCGCGCTGATGGGATTGGCGGCGAAGAACGCGATCTTGATCGTGGAGTTCGCGAAGGAATATCACGAGAAGCAAGGGTTCAGCCTGGTGGCGGCGGCTAAAGAGGGTGCAAAGCTCCGCTTTCGCCCCATCATGATGACTGCATTCGCGTTCATTCTCGGCGTGATTCCGCTGGTCATGGCAAGTGGCGCAGGCGCTGCCGCCCGCGTCAGCATTGGGATTGCGGTATTCGCAGGGATGTTGACGGCATCCACTGTAGGCCTATTCTTCATTCCGACGCTTTATGTGGTAGTCCAAAGTGCCGCATACCTTGTGAGCGGCAATCGAAAGGCTATCCAGGGAGGGGTCCCTGCCGTGCCTGCGAACCAGCCAGCGCTGGAGGGGGTACATCACTAGTGCACCGTACAGTTCTCATCGTCTGCATGACGGCTGCGTTGACAGGTTGCACAGTGGGTCCCAACTACAAGCGACCCGACGTGCCAGCCCCCCCGCAATTCCGTGGTGGCGAGCCACAGCCTGGACAAACCTCACTGGGCGATACGAAATGGTTCGATCTATTCCAGGACGAGACGCTTCGCGGGTTAATTCAGGAGTCGCTCAAAGCAAATTACGACATCCGGATTGCCGCGCAACGCGTGCTCGAGGCCCAAGGACAGCTTACCGCTACGCGCTCGGCACTCTTCCCGCAACTCAACGGCCAGGCGGGTGCGGCGAGAGTCGGTGTAAGGTCGCCGATCGAATCTTCGGTAGGAGTATTTGGAGTTGCCTCCTGGGAGATCGATCTATTCGGCAAGCTGCGGCGCGCCAACGAAGCCGCGCGTGCCGATCTTCTTTCCGTCGAGGAGAATCAAAAGGCCATAATGCAAGTTCTCGTCGCTCAAGTGGCGTCGGCGTATTTCGACCTGAGGGAATATGACGCGGAAATCGAGTACGTTCGGGAGTCTTTGGCGACCCGAGAGGAGTCAGTGAAGTTGGTGTCATCCCGAGAGGAAGGGGGCGTCGGGAGTTTACTCGACGTAGACCAAGCCAAGACGCTGGTTTATACGGCTCAAGCGAACCTGGCTCTTCTGGAAGGTGCTCAGGAGCAAACCGAAAATGTCATCAATTTCCTTCTAGGACAGCCTCCCGGGCCCATCGTTCGTGGCTTGAGTCTTGTCGCCCAACCCATACCGCCGCAAATTCCCAGCGGGCTTCCGTCCTCGTTGCTCGAGCGCCGACCGGACCTGCGGGCAGCCGAGCAGCGACTGATAGCCGCGAATGCCCGTGTCGGGGTAGCGAAGGCGGCGTTCTATCCAAGCATCAATCTCACGGCTGCCGGCGGCTTTCAATCGACCGATTTACTGGGCGTCATTAGCAGAAGCGGCACGGCGTACTCGGTGGGCGGCGTGATTGATCTGCCCATATTCGACGCCGGCCGGCGGTCCGGAAACTATAAAATTGCGAAGGCGCAGCGCGAGGAGCTTCTGATCAGCTATCAGAAGGCCGTAAACGGAGCATTCCACGACGTCTCTGATGCGTTGGTCGGATACCAAAAGCAAAAGGAGCACACGACCAGCCAAGCCCTCCTTGCCGAGACACTGCGTGACCAGAGCCGGCTGGCGAATCAGCGCTATGTCGGCGGCGTCAGCAGCTATCTCGAAGTATTGGACACTGAACGCCAGCGGCTTACGGCAGAACAGCAGCTAGCTCAGGCACGGAGGGACGTACTGACCTCCCTCGTTGCTCTCTATAAGGCCCTCGGCGGTGGGTGGCAATAGGCGGGCAGCATGAATGGCCGGCGGATCTTGGCAACGGGGGCGACATTTGCCGAGAACGCTTCTCGCGCCAGGTTTCATTGTGCGAAAAGCGCGGCCGAGTCTTGTCACAGCGGCGCGCGCGTGAGCAGCGTTAAGCCCAGATAAACTGCATCGTACCGTTCTCAGCTTGCATCGCTTCGATGGAATGGGAATACGGGTGAATAGTATGCGCGAACGAAAGCCATGGTTCAACGCTCTCGAATTCGCCCCGGATAGGACTCTGTCGTGGGAGTAGTCAGCAAAGCATCTGCACGTGTGGCCGCGGGACTCGTATCCCTGGGTGGGCTCGCATTTGCGGCTCCAGCAGAGCACGGGCTCACCGAAAAGGCTCTGGAAATTGCGCGGCCGCTCGGATTCCCAGTCACGAATTCGATGCTTGTGACATGGATCGTGGCCGTTGGGTTGATCGTTTTCGCTCGGATCTCCACGCGCGACATGAAACGGGTCCCCGATGGAGCGCAAAACTTGTTTGAATGGCTCGTAGGTAGTCTATACAACTTCTTGGAAGGCGTCATTGGCCCGCACCTTGCCAAGAAAACGTTTTGGTTCTTTGCAACGATCTTCATTTTCATTTTGTCGGCGAATTGGTTTGGACTGATTCCCGGAGTTGGAACCATTGGGTGGGGACATAGGAGTGCCGACGGTTTCAAGGTTGATCAACCATTATTGCGCGGCGCAAACGCCGACCTGAATCTCACCCTTGCTATGGCACTCGTATTCTTTGCTCTTTGGATCGTCTGGGCCATGCAAGAGGTTGGTCCGGGCGGATTTCTCAAGGAATTGTTCGCACCGAAGGGCGAAACTACCGGCCTGTTGAAAGTGCTGATGGTTGTGGTGTTCTTCGCCGTCGGGTGCTTGGAGATTGTGTCAATTCTGTTCCGACCCATCTCGTTGAGCTTTCGTCTTTACGGGAACACGTTCGCCGGCGAGAATATGTTGGAAACGATGGCGAAACTTGTTCCGAGCATCGGTTGGCTGTTGCCGATTCCATTCTATTTTTTGGAGCTATTGGTGGGCTTGGTACAAGCGTTGGTTTTCATGCTTTTGACAGCCGTCTTCACACTATTGATCTGCCAGCATGAGGAATCGGTACCGGCGTCCACAATTGAAAGTGAAACTTGATAATTCAACTGGCTCGTGCGAGTTAACTCGTGTTGGCCGGCATAGAACAAGGAGAAGGAAGTACGTATGCCAACGTTATTGTTGTTCGCGGCAAGCGAAGCGGGCGGAAGCCTCCTCGGCGGAAACATCCATGTCGGACTTGGGGCGATGGGCGCTGCCATCGGCGTGGGTATGATTGGCGCGGCAGCATCGTCCGCTGTGGGACGAAATCCCGGCGCAGCTACCAAGGTCTTGGTCCAATCCATTCTGGCTATCGCATTCGCTGAGGCGATAGTCTTCTACACGCTGTTTTTGGTGAAGTGAGAGCAGAGGACTGCTGCGAAAATGATTGCCTTCATACTATTGGCGGCACAGGAGGGGGGCGGGCAAGTAGCAGAGATCGCCCGGACCTTCGGCGTGGACTGGGCGCATCTGGCAGCGCAAACCATTAGCTTCAGCATTGTCTGCGCCGTGCTCTACAAGTTCGCGTATCGGCCCGTTCTCGCAATGTTGGAAGAGCGGCGTCAGCAGATCGCCCTGGGACTTGCGAACGCTGAGAAGATCAAAGCGGAATTGGACAAGACCGAGTCTCAGCGCCGGGAGGTGATGGCGCAGGCGTACGCTCAGGCCGCTCATGCGATGGAGGAAGCCCGGATTGCGGCCGCTCACGTTCGTCAGGAGGAAATCCAGAAAGCTATTGCCGCCGCAGAACAGATCGTGATCAAGGCGCGCGAATCGGCTATGTTGGATCACGATCGAATGCTTGCCGAACTCAAACGCGAAGTCGGCCGGCTGGTAGTGCAGACCACCTCGACGGTGACGGGGAAGATTCTAACTCCGGAGGATCACCGGCGTCTCGCAGAGGAGACCGCGAAGCAAGTGGCGGCGTAGCAATGAATACGAACAAACGAGCCAAGCGCGAAGCCAAGCAACTGTTTCGGTATTGCCTCGTGAACACCTTGCTTGATGAGAATCGTGTCCGGCAGGTCGTCCAACATCTCGCCGCGGCTGGTTGCCGGAAATGTCCAGCCATCCTCTCGGAGTTCGTCCGACTGGTGAGACTTGACTGCGCGCGACACAGCGCCACCGTTGAGAGTGCGAGAGCCTTGCCTGCCGAGTTAGAGGCTGCCACCAGGGCCGACTTGACACGTCTCTATGGCCCAGGGTTAGCAATCACATTCGCTGAGTGTCCGTCGTTAATCGGCGGTATGCGCATCCAGGTGGGTAGTGATGTCTATGACGGCAGCGTCCGGTTCGGATTAGCGGCATTAAAGAAGAGTTTTTGAAGAGAGGTTTCTGTGTCGACCCTACTACAGGAAATCGAAGCGCAAATCGCGGCCGCGAAGGTGGCACCCGTAAGACAAAACGTGGGCATCATTCGCGAGGTCGGTGATGGTGTAGCCAAAGTAGAAGGCCTCACTGATGCGATGCTCAACGAGATGATTGATCTCGGCCACGGCATCACTGGCTTAGCACTGAATCTCGAGGAGTCCGAGGTTGGTGTAATCATACTCGGCGACTATACCCGACTGGAAGAGGGTGGGGAAGCGCGCACCACGGGTAAGCTTTTGCAAGTACCGGTCGGAATGGGCCTGCTGGGGCGTGTTGTGAATACCCTGGGCGAGCCTCTCGACGGTAAGGGCCCAATCAAAAGTGACGTTGCATATCCGGTCGAGAAAATGGCGCCCGGCATTATTCGCCGTCAGTCGGTCAGCCAACCGGTGCAGACAGGGATAATGCCGATCGACGCGATGATTCCGATCGGCCGCGGTCAGCGTGAGCTCATCATCGGAGATCGATCGACCGGCAAGACAACAATTTGCATTGACACCATCATCAGCCAGGCTCGGTTGAACAGGGCTGCGGAAGCGGCAGGGAACCAGGACTATCGTCCGCTATATTCCATTTACGTCGCGATCGGTCAAAAACAATCGACCGTCGCAAGGGTTATCGCGGTTCTCGAGGAAGCCGACGCGATGCCGTATACCATTGTCGTGGCTTCTCCAGCCTCCGACTCGGCCACAAACCAATATCTTGCGCCATTTGCCGGGGCCGCGATGGGCGAATGGTTCATGGACCATGGCATGGACGCGCTGATTGTATATGACGACTTGTCCAAGCACGCCGTGGCCTACCGGCAGGTGTCCTTGGTATTGAAACGGCCATCGGGCCGCGAGGCCTTTCCCGGCGACGTGTTCTACCTTCATAGCCGGTTGCTCGAACGCGCGGCTCGCGTCAGCGAGAAGTATGGCAATGGTTCAGTGACGGCCCTTCCCATCATCGAAACGCAAGCCGGCGATGTTTCTGCCTATATCCCCACCAACGTCATCTCGATTACCGACGGACAGATTTATCTGGAATCAGATTTGTTCTACCAAGGCATCCGACCGGCTATCTCGGTTGGCCTATCCGTCTCCCGTGTCGGTTCGGCAGCCCAGATCAAAGCAATGAAACAGGTTGCCGGACAGGTGAAGGGCGAACTTGCTCAGTTCCGGGAACTGGCCGCGTTCGCACAGTTTGGGTCGGATCTCGACGCCAAGACGCAGGCACAGATCGACCGGGGTAAGCGCATCATGGAGGTGTTCAAGCAGCCTCAATACAACCCGATTCCCGTCGAGCTTCAAGTGGGAGTTCTCTGGGCCGTGCAGAACGGCTACGTGGATCGGCTGCCTGTGGAACGAGTTAAGGAGTTCCAAACCAAAGCAATGGAGTTTCTGACCACACGGAAATCCGAGTTGCTCGCCACGATCGGGAAGGAAAAGGTACTGAACGACACGTTGAAGGCGGAGCTGAAGGCGGCCTTTGACGAATTTGAGCAGACATGGGAAGGATTAACGAAACGGTGACCCATGGCCAGTCTTCGTGACATCCGGCGGCGCATCAAGTCGATCTCGAGTACATCGCAGATCACTCGCGCTATGCAGATGGTGGCGGCATCGAAGATGCGTAAAGCGCAAGAGGCGACTCTGAGGACTCGACCATTTGGGCAACTGTTGTACAGCATCCAACGCCACGCGACCACTCACGCGATTGATTTCACCGATCCCTTGATGGCGGTACGAGACGTTCGGAAGCGCGCTGTGATTCTGATCGGCACCGATAAAGGGCTATGCGGATCGCTGAATACGAATTTGTATCGCGTCGCTTCCCAATTTGATCCGGAATCGACGGTCTACATCGCAGTTGGTAAGCGAGCGGGACAGTTCATTGCGCGCACGCGCCGGCAGCTAGCAGCGGAGTTTAGCATCACGGACACGCCGAGATTCACCGAAGTCCGGCCGATAGCTGCCTTTGCACGCGACATGTTTTTGAAACAGGAGGTGGATCAAGTCCAGATTGTCACGACGCGATTCATTAACACGTTGAGGCAGCAGCCGGCTGTCGTCGAGATGCTGCCGATCGGCGAGATCACGAACGCAGATATCCGCGCCGCCGTAGCAGAACGGGATACCCCCTTCGAAGAGGGCGAAGTGCTCTTTGAGCCGAGCCCGGAAGCAGTTCTCAAATATCTGTTTGGGAATTACCTCAACGTATTTGTGTTTCGAGCTGTCCTGGAAGCCAAGGCAAGCGAGCAGAGCGCCCGAATGGTGGCCATGACAAATGCCACGGATAACGCTACCGCCCTGATCAAGGACTTGAGTCTCGAATATAACAAGCTGCGTCAAGGCAACATAACGAAAGAACTCCTGGAAATTGCCGGTGGCCAACTCGGCAACAGTTGACTTGCAGAGGGAAGATTAGGTGTAGAGATGAACAAAGGCAAGATCGTTCAAGTGGTCGGTCCTGTTGTGGATGTTGAGTTTCCGGAGAAGCTGCCTGGCATCTACAACGCTCTCACTGTCGATTACACGGTTCAAGGCCAGCCGATCAAACTTACGCTTGAGGTGCAACAACATCTCGGCGACAAATGGGTTCGAACAGTATCCATGGCAGGCACGGAGGGTCTTAAGCGCGGCTACGAAGTGATCGACACGTGCGAACCAATTTCGATGCCTGTCGGTGAAGGGGTTATGGGAAGGGTGTTCGACGTTTGTGGAAACCCCGTCGATGACCGCGGACCTGTCAAGGCGGAGAAATACTATCCCATCCATCGGGCGGCTCCAACACTCGCCGAGCAATCTACGTCGCCTGAGGTGCTGACCACCGGCATCAAGGTGATCGATCTGATCTGTCCCTTTTTGAAAGGCGGAAAGATCGGCGCGTTTGGCGGCGCCGGAGTAGGCAAGACCGTGGTCATTATGGAACTAATCAATAACATCGCCAAGCTGCACGGTGGTGTGTCGGTGTTTGCCGGAGTCGGCGAGCGCACCCGCGAGGGTAATGACCTTTATAAGGAAATGTCAGAGGCGGGTGTGATCAACCAGAAAGACCTCGGTGCGTCGAAGATCGCATTGGTATACGGTCAGATGAACGAACCGCCAGGCGCGCGACTGCGGGTTGCGCTCGCCGGCCTCGCTGTTACCGAGTATTTCCGCGACGAAAAGAACCAGGACGTCCTTCTATTCATCGACAACATTTTCCGATTTTCTCAGGCCGGCTCAGAGGTGTCCGCCCTTCTCGGTCGCACAGCTAGCGCTGTTGGATACCAGCCGACTCTGGCTGCCGAAATGGGCGCGCTTCAAGAGCGCATCACCTCGACCAAGAAGGGTTCGATCACTTCCTTCCAGGCGGTATACGTGCCGGCGGACGATTTGACCGACCCTGCGCCAGCGACTACGTTTGCCCATTTGGACTCGACCATCGTGCTCGAGCGGGCGATTCAAGAGCTGGGGATTTATCCGGCAGTCGACCCCCTTGCCTCCACCTCCCGGGCGCTCGCGCCAGAGATTGTCGGCCAGGAGCACTACGATGTGGCTCGCGGTGTGCAGAAGGTGCTGCAACGCTTCAAGGATCTCCAGGACATCATTGCAATTCTTGGCATGGACGAACTTTCGCCCGAAGACAAACTCACAGTGCTGCGCGCGCGGAAGATTCAGCGCTTCTTGAGCCAACCGTTCAGTGTGGCGCAGGTGTTTACCGGGCGTGAAGGCAAGCAGGTGCCCGTGGCGGAAACCGTTCGCGGTTTCAAAGAGATCCTCGACGGCAAGCATGATTCCGTGCCGGAAGGCGACTTCTACATGAAGGGCGGAATCGACGAAGTGAAGCCGAGTTGACGGATTGGCGGTGATATGGCCACAACACTAAGACTGGAAATCGTCACTCCCGAGGGCAAGGTGTTTTCGGACGACGTGGAGATGGTGACGCTGCCGGGCGTGGTGGGCCAATTTGGGGTTTATCCGGAACACACGCTGCTCACGACCGAAATGGTACCGGGCGAGATTATTGTACGGAAAGATGGCCGGGACGTGTTCCTCGCGACTGGCGAAGGCCTCATCGAAGTCACGCCCCATCGAGTTTCGGTTTTGACCGACCTGGCGATTGCGGCGGACCGCATTGATGAAGCCAAGGCGGAAGAAGCGAAGCGGCGCGCGGAAGCCCGGCTCCGCGAGAAATTGTCGGACGAGGAGGTAGCGACGATCAATGCCTCGCTGGCTCGCTCCCTTGCCCAATTGCGTGTGAAGCGGCGCTACCGAAGCTAGATGGGTCTGAACGCTATGAAGGATTGCCAAGAAGGCGAGCAGGAACAGGTGCAGCATCATGCCCGGAACCCCGACACCCACTCAGACCAGAGAACGACGGTTCCAATACCTTTCACGAATTGCGCCTGGTGTTGCCGAACTGCTCGCTTATCGCCGGACTGATCTTCCGCACGATGTCGTAGCAGGCCTTTCCGTTGCGGCCGTTGCGCTGCCCGTCGGCGTCGCCTATGCACAGTTGGCCGGCTTCAGACCGGAAATCGGCTTATACGCTAGCATCCTCCCACTCGTTGCCTACGCTCTGTTCGGAACGTCGCGCCAGTTGATCGTGGGCCCCGACGCGGCTACTTGCGCAATCGTGGCGGCGGCCGTGGCACCGATGGCCGCCGGCGACGAGGCGATGTACGTCTCCCTGTCTGTGACGTTAGCGTTCCTTGCCGGCGTGCTTTGCATAATTGCTCGATTTCTTCGATTGGGCGCACTCGCGGATTTCCTGTCGCGACCTATTCTTATAGGATTTCTAAATGGCATGGCGCTCAGTATCGCTCTCGGGCAAATCGGGAAGATTTTTGGATTTACCATTACGAGAGAGCGCATCATCCCGCGCCTCGCTGAATTCATCTCTAAGCTCAATATCACACACCTGCCGACGTTGGCGATCGGTTCGGCGGCTTTCGCTGTTCTGTTTCTGTGTCCGCGATTCATACCGCGTCTTCCCGCTGCGCTCGCAGCGATGATCGTCACAGGAGTGGCGGTGAAGCTACTAGGACTTGAAGCAGCTGGGGTAAAGACCATTGGTGCCGTACCCGCGGGCCTTCCCCCGATAAGGTTTCCTTCTTTCCCTCTTGACTTGCTCCCCGATCTCTGTGCGGATGCGGCGGGTGTCGCACTGATCGGCTTCTCAAGCATGATGCTGACGGCGCGGAGCTTCGCAGCCAAGAACCGCTATGAAGTCGATGTCGATCGCGAGTTCGCAGCTCTCGGTGCAGCAAATATCGCCGCTGCAATCTCCCAGGGGTTCGCAGTGAGCGGGGCTGATTCACGTACCGCGGTAAGCGATGCGGCGGGCGGGCGCACAAGAGTTACAGGACTGGTAACGGCCGCTTCGGTGGCGACGGTATTGCTCTTCTTCACGGGTCCTCTGCAATACGTGCCCACGGCCGCTCTGGGTGCAGTGCTCGTCGGCGCTGCATTATCGCTTGTTAACGTGAAGGCATTGAAAGACATTTACCAAATCGACCGGCGTGAACTGGTTGTTTCAGTCTTGGCCACAATCGGAGTTGCTACCGTCGGGACCGTGAAGGCAATTCTCGTTGCAGTGATTCTCGCGCTATTGCGGTTCATCAAGCTCATTTCGCGGCCGAAGGTCGAGATCCTCGGCTCGGTGCCTGGGATGCCGGGATTGCACTCGATCGATCGCCATCGGAATGCCAGCACCATTCCCGGCTTGCTCATGTTTCGCTTTAACGCGCCAATTGTCTTCTTCAACGCTGCCTTCTTCAAGAGCAGCGCTTTCGACGCCATTAATGCTGCCGGACCACAACTGAAGTGGTTTGTCATGGATATGATTCCGGTTACCATGATGGATGTCACAGGACTTCAGACGGTGCGTGATGTGATCGAGAGTCTTCGCGAGCGAGGCATGGAGCTCGTTCCGGCCGGACGGGAGACAGAGTGGAGACAGTGGGCCGACCGCCGAGGACGTAAGTTCGGACTCCGCTCATTCGCTACCATGGATGCTGCCGTCGCGGGATACGAACAGGAAATGAGATCAGAACCGGAATGCGGGCCCGAAGCTCACCTCAAACTGATTCATGATCCCCCCATTTAATACCACGATGCAGCTCCCAGCACAGACCAATGTCTGAAGGTTAGTGTGCATGACAATTGGCATGTACTCCACTTTGAGACGGAATCCCCAATGTGTCGCGGGAAATATCTTCACTCCGGCACCGAGCGCAAACGCAAACCGTGTCTCGCTGGACGCCGGAGTTCCCATAAGAGCTGCGCCGACGCTTCCGCTGACGAACGGCTGTATGCTTGGGGCGTCCGGTACCGCGTACTCGTGCGTGAAGTCGACGAGGAAGTGATCTAGGCTAATCGAAGGCCGCAATAGCGCTGAGGTGTATGGACTGGGGACCGGAGGGCTCTGTATCACGCCAAGGTGTGAATTCTGCCTCATCCATCGGAACTCAATCACGTCATGGCCTTCACCGTCCTGTCCATCTAAGCGGTAACCAGCGGCCACGCCAAAGCTGACGCTATCTGATAAATGTGCGTCGTAGTTCGGGATTCCAGGCTGCTGAAGTTCCATCGTGCCGGCGAATCTTCCGCCCACCAGGGGAGTGACTTCAAAGTTCTGCCCATGTGCGGGCATCAGAGCCACGAATAACGCAATTAACGCACAAGAGGCGTATTTGATGATGTTCGGGTTTGTGATGCGTAAGAGTTGCGAAGTGTTCATTGCTTACGTCCTTTCCTGAAAGCTGTTTAGGGTGCGTCGAGCAGTAAGAGGAATGTGTATGTGGCGTTGACGAACAGTATGAGTCGAGTGGGAGTTACCTTGCAACGCTCTTCCGCGGACGCCGCGGGAGAGTGCTGCTCGGAGTGGAGTTGGGTTTCGATGGCTGATGTCACCGACGGGGTAGACCGTCGCGCGGATGGAACATAGGCATTCAGCCGCGAGAACGATCACAGCGACGACTACTACGGCCACCGCCATCCCACGACATCCGGACTGTCGATGCCATGTTCATAGGCGTAGGTGCGGCAGTCGATCTGGAGATTGCGATATCTCTCTTTCGCATGAGCACCGATCCTTTGCAATTTCGGTGTGCGATCGATGACATCGATCGCCAGGCTATAGCGGTCGATTTCATTGTTGATAGCCAATTCCATGGGTGTATTGATGTTTCCCTTTTCTTTGTACCCGCGCACGTGCAAGTTGCTGTGATTGGTGCGACGGTACGCCAACCGGTGAATGAGCCAAGGGTAGCCGTGGAAATTGAAGATGATTGGCTTGTCGACGGTGAACAGAGCATCGAAATCCCGATCAGTCAACCCGTGAGGATGCTCGGTGCTGGGTTGCAGCTTAAACAAATCGACCACGTTGACGTAACGAAGTTTGAGAAATGGGAATTCCTCCCGTAACAGTGCGATTGCGGCCAGCGCCTCCTGAGTAGGAATATCGCCAGCGGATGCCATGACGACGTCAGGTTCATTTCCCTGGTCGTTACACGCCCAGTCCCATGTGCCGATGCCCTTGGTGCAATGCCGGACGGCGGCATCCATATCCAGATACTGGAGGTGCATTTGCTTGTCGGAGACGACGACATTGACGTAATTCTGGCTGCGCAGGCAGTGATCTGCCACCGACAGGAGAGAATTGACGTCGGGAGGCAGGTAGATTCGTGTTACCGAAGCGCTCTTGTTCACCACTACGTCGAGAAAGCCGGGGTCCTGGTGTGTGAATCCGTTGTGGTCCTGGCGCCAGACGGTTGAAGTGATGAGCAGGTTCAAAGAAGAAATGTCTTGACGCCAAGACAAGTCATGGCTGATAGACAACCACTTGGCGTGTTGGTTGAACATGGAGTCGATCACGTGCACAAAGGCTTCATACGAAGAAAGGAAGCCGTGCCGACCTGTGAGAAGGTAGCCCTCGAGCATTCCCTCCAT
The DNA here is from genome assembly GCA_027452065.1 of Bryobacterales bacterium. GTDB lineage: Bacteria > Acidobacteriota > Terriglobia > Bryobacterales > Bryobacteraceae > JAJYKC01. The sequence continues at coordinate 9,888 of DAIDHC010000036.1, read as the reverse complement.
GGTGTGCTCGCTGAGCATCTCCATAACGCGCCCATCGGTCGCCAGTTCCCCGCCATCGGCGTCTTCTGGAAAGTACTCGGCAATCCAGAATTTCTTACTGACTTCGTAGATGTCCTGCAGTTTGTTCGAGGTATTCTCGTCCGGCCCGAAAACGCGAAATCGGTCCATGTTCGATTTCATCACATCGCGGAAGAAAGTTCCGAGCGGGCGTGTATTCTCTGCTTCGATTTGTCCGGGTTTATCGATTTTCAACTGGTACGCGCGGAAATCTGGCAAGCGGAGGCCTTTCCTTACGAGTCCCCCATTTGCGTGCGGATTGGCGCTCATGCGCCGGATGCCGGTGGGGGCCAGATCTTTGAGTTCGCGAATCAGCTTGCCGTCGACGTCGAAGAGTTCTTCGGGCTTTTGCGCACGCATCCAGTTTTCCAGGAGCCTGAGAGTGTCAGGATTCTTTTTAACGTCTGGCATCGGTACCTGGTGAGCTCGCCAGAAACCTTCGAGCCTGTGGCCGCCAACTTCCAAGGGCGCAGTCCAGCCTTTGGGGGTACGGAGTACGATCATCGGCCAACGGCAACGTTGAGCGCGGGCGGCTTTACGGGCTTCCTTCTGGCACTTCTTGATTTCTGAGACGCAGTGCTCCACCGTCGCCGCCATCGCCTGGTGCATGCTTGCGCAGTCCGATCCTTCGACAAAGTAAGGCGTCCAACCATAACCGCGAAAAAGGCTCTCCACTTCATCATGACTGAGGCGAGCTAACAACGTGGGGTTATTGATCTTGTAGCCGTTGAGGTGAAGAATGGGGAGAACAGCACCATCCCGGATTGGGTTCAGGAATTTGTTGATGTGCCAGGAGGTCGCCAAGGGACCTGTCTCGGCCTCGCCATCTCCAACCACGGCTGCGACGATGAGGTCTGGATTATCGAAGGCGGCGCCGCACGCATGAGAAAGAACATACCCGAGTTCGCCACCTTCATGGATCGACCCTGGAGTCTCCGGGGTACAGTGACTGCCGATCCCGCCAGGGAAGGAGAATTGCTTGAAGAACTCCCGTAATCCAACCGTGTCTTCGCTTTTTTCGGTGTAGATCTCGGAATAAGTTCCCTCGAGGTAGACTGGGCCCAAGACGCCAGGGGCACCGTGCCCCGGTCCGGCGAGGAAGATCATGTCCAGGTCGAATTGTTTAATCAAACGGTTCAGGTGAATGTAGACAAACGCCAGTCCGGGACTCGCTCCCCAGTGCCCCAGCAACCGATTTTTGATGTGATCCGCCTTGAGTGGTTCTCGCAGCAAGGGATTGTCTTGCAGATAGATCATGCCCAGGCTCAGGTAATTACACGCCCGCCAGTAGGCGTCGATTTTACACAACGCTTCGGGACTGAGTGGAGTGCCTTTTACCGTGGAACGGGCCGGGCCGTAGGCACTGAGGGACTGATCCTTCGTTGTTTGGACGATCGGGGGTTCTATCGTTTTCGTTGCCACTTCATTTCTCCTTTGATCGCTTAAAAGGTGCAGCTATCACTAAACCGGCGGATGCGCCTGCCTTAAAGGTCGTACCCTCCATCAGCGACACCACACATCCGGCTTCAGAGTGGTCTATGCGACAGTGAACTTCCAGTCTTCGGGCGGGTTGTGCGAAGGAGGAATTACAACACCGTCGGGCAGAGGTTGTTCGCGAGTATGGGCGGCGGCCGGCAGTTACGCTCGTAATCGCCACTGCGGGAGTCGCACCGTCGGTCCGTTGGTGTACCATCTCCGTAACTCGCGGGCCGTGGTCTCCCTCGGTGCCTCCGTGGGGCCAAGCCGGCTTCCTTAAGCCCGGAATACGAGCTTGTGCGACTGCGGCCCGAACGGGAGAGCTACGGAGCTCGATCGTTCCGAATCGAAACTGTTGCGGTGCGTGATCTAGACAGGACCGGCACGCACGGTTATCCCCGTTCGTACAGCCAAAGTGGACTAATACCGCCTTCGGAGCCGCCAAGCGGACTCGGGTCGAGATGACTAGAGATTGCCCTATAGCACTGGGCATGGCGATATGCTCCAGATGTCCTTTGCGTATTCGGCAATGGTACGGTCGGAAGAGAACTTTCCAGAGCTCGCGATATTCAGGATGGCCATCTTTGCCCAAGCATCTGGATCGGCGTAGAGTTCGGTCACCCGACGGTCTGCTGCGAGGTAGGATGTGAAATCCGCCAAGTGCATGTAGAAGTCCCCATGAGTCAGAAGAGCGTCGTACAGAGGGCCGAATACCTGCGGCTCATTTCTGCTGAAGTGATTCGAAGATATCAGATCGAGCACGGTTCGAAGTTCGGGCTCGTTGTCATAATGCCATCGCGGGTCATACCAACCGCGGCTGGAGGCTACTTGTTCGGCGGTGAGTCCGAAAAGGAAGAAGTTCTCTTCTCCTGCCTCCTCGGCCATTTCGATGGTGGCGCCATCTCGCGTTCCTACAGTCAACGCGCCGTTCATCATGAGTTTCATGTTGCTCGTTCCGCTCGCTTCATAACCGGCAGTCGAGATCTGCTGGGAGACGTCGGTCGCAGGGATCAGTCGCTCGGCAAGAGAAACGCAATAGTCCGGTAAGAACACGACTTTGAGGCGACCGCGTACGGCTGGATCGCCATTGATCGTCCCAGCGAGATTGTTGACGAACTTAATGATGAGTTTTGCGAATTGATACGCGGGAGCAGCCTTGCCGCCAAAAAAGAATGTTCGGGGCCTCATTTCGATTGCCGGGTTTTCCCGTACGCGGACATATAGCGTGGCGATGCGCAGGATATTGAGCAATTGGCGCTTGTATTCGTGGATGCGCTTGATCTGGCAATCGAAGACGCTATCGGGATCCACAATCTGTCCGGATGCCTGGCGGAGCCAATCTGTAAACTGCAACTTCGCCTGACGCTTGGCCGAACGGAAGGCGTCCTGAAAGCTCTTATCTGCGGAGAGGGGCTTGAGTCTGGTCAACTGATCGAGGTCAGTGATCCAAGTGTCTCCCAGGGCATCGGTGATGACGCGGGATAGCGCTGGGTTTGAAAGCAGCAGCCACCGCCGTGGCGTGACTCCGTTGGTCTTATTGTTAAATCGCTCGGGGTATAGGTCCGCCAAGTCCTTCACGGTCGTTTTCCGTAAGAGCTCGGAATGGATGGCGGCCACTCCATTTGTACTGTGTGATCCGGCGATCGCCAGGTTGGCCATGCGTACCTTTTGTTCGGCGCCTTCCTCGATCAGGCTTACTCGTTGGGCACGTTCTTGATCCCCCGGGAAGCGGCTGCGAACCTCATCGAGTAGACGCCGGTTGATCTCATAAACGATCTCCAGCTGACGGGGAAGCATTAGCTGAAACCACGCCAGCGGCCATTTCTCGAGTGCTTCCGGTAGCAGTGTGTGGTTGGTGTATCCCAATGTCTGTGTTGTGATATCCCATGCCTGGTCCCAACCGAGGTGTCCTTGGTCCAGCAAGATGCGCATTAGCTCTGGGACGGCGATGGCCGGGTGCGTGTCGTTAAGCTGGATCGCGGCTCTTTGGGGCAAGGCACTCCAGTCCTGGTTGTTGCGTCGAAAACGCCGAACCATGTCTGCAAGCGAGCAAGCGACCAGAAAATACTCCTGCACAAAACGCAACGCCTTTCCCCTGCTCGTCGTGTCGTCAGGATAAAGTACGCGAGTAAGGGATTCGGCGGATAGAGTCTCAGCCAGAGCGCTGACGAAATCCCCTCTGCTAAAAGCTTCAAAGTCAAAGTAACTGGGAGTTGCGGCAGCCCATAGACGAAGCGTGTTGATGCTTTTTCCTCCGTAGCCAACCACCGGACGATCGTAAGGGATGCCGATCAGAGTTGACGGGCGACCTCGTATAACCTGCAAACTGCCACCCTGCAACTCGAACGAGCAGTTCAGGCCGATCTCCACTTGTTCGTTCGGCCGGACTACCTCCCAGGGATCCTGAAGGCGGAGCCAATTATCAGGTCGTTCGTCCTGCCAGCCATCCTGAATGTGCTGTTTGAAAATGCCATAATCATAACGAAGGCCGTATCCCATAGCGGGAAGCTGCAGTGTTGCAGCCGATTCCATAAAGCAGGCCGCCAAGCGTCCCAGTCCTCCGTTACCGAGACCCGCGTCGGGTTCCTGCTCTAATATGTCGATCCAATCGATGCTCCGCTGCTGGAGGGCTTCCTTGATTACGGGACCGAGGAGAAGATTGGCGGTGTTATTGGCCAGCGATCGACCGATGAGAAATTCCATCGACAGATAGTAGAGTCGCTTCGGGTCTCGGCGCTCGTAGGTTTTCTCCGTCAGTACCCATCGCTGCGAGAGGACGTCCCGGACGGAACGCGCAAAAGCCTCGAACTGATCTCGCAATGTTGCCGCGGCCACGTCGATTGCTTTATCGAACGTGAGGTGGCGTTCATAGAAGGCATTCTCGGTCCCAAGGAACCGAATCGGACCGCATCCGTATTGGTCTAGAAGTGCCTTGATGTGCTCCGATCCCAGTGACACCGGGGAAGGCAATGCCGTCTTTGTGCCCATGTGAGTATCCTTTCTCTGCAATCGCTCCTGGGCAGTGTTCCCCTGCCGTTCTCCTCGCGGTGCCATTCAAACAACTGAATCGGGTCAACGCGCGTCCGCCGCCATAGCGCCAGTCGCAGTGACGATGCTGAAAAGACAGTATTCGATTCTTTTTCGGTTTCGGATGAACCCACATCGTCCTTTCGCTTCCAAAGCCAGATGGGGCTAGCGAAAGATCCTGTTCGTTGCGTAATGCCCCCGAACGCTCGCACCCGAGCTGTTCGCCTGGGGCACGTCGATTTGGAGAACGTTCTGGCGTCTCCCTTTTGGACTTGCACCCTGAGTCGCCTGCGACAGTGAGTCGTCTCCGGCAGCCGTTCCGGAAGGATTCCCAGTCCGAACCGTCCGGCGGCTGCCACCTTGGCTGTTAGCGGCCGGAGTAGGGGCGTTGCACATGGCCCCATATTGAGTAGGCTGGAAGTGCATTGAAGCACCAGGAATTCCTGGCGATCTCCTGCATCGCTGCCTGTCAATATTTCTCAGGTACGAATCGCCTGTCCCGGAGCGTCCTCGTATCGTCGTAGGCCCCCTTCATGGAGCGTTTTGGCATTTTCACCCTGGTCTTTGGTAACTCTTCATATTTGATAAGGCTTAACAAGTGTGAAATGCAGTTCAGACGAGCACGCTTTTTGTCGTCCGATCGCACAATGAACCAGGGCGCGTGTTCGGAATCGCTGGCCTCTAACATCATGTCGCGCGCTCGGGAGTAGTCATACCAGCGAGTCCGGGAAGGCAGGTCCATGGGGCTCAGCTTCCATTGGCGGAGGGGGTCATTGATGCGAGCATTGAATCGCCGCTCCTGTTCCTCATTACTCACCTCCAGCCAGAATTTGATCAAGATGATTCCCGTTGATGTGACGTAGCCTTCCACCGTCGGACAGAGCTCCAAGAAGCGGTCGTGTTGTTGTTTCGTGCAGAATCCCATAACGTACTCGACGCCGGCACGGTTGTACCAGCTGCGATCGAAAATGACGATTTCACCGGCGGCCGGAAACTGGGACAAGTAGCGCTGCATGTATAGCTGGCTCTTCTCGCGATCCGATGGTGCAGGAAGAGCGACAGTGCGGAATACGCGCGGGCTGACGCGCTCGGTGATCGCGCGAATTGTGCCGCCCTTTCCGGCTCCGTCGCGCCCTTCAAATACAATGATGATACGTAACCCCTTGTGCTTTACCCAATCTTGGAGTTTGCAAAGCTCAACTTGGAGCTTCCGCAACTCCTTGGCGTATTCCTTGGCGCTCATTCGAGCGGGAACGTCTTGCCTGGACTGTTTTGTCTGTTTCATAGATTCTCCTCTTGACGGCACAATTGACTACGAAGGGAAATGCTATAAAGGTGCGCGTACAGAGAGTTTAGATGTAAACTCACTGAGTAGTGAGTAACTAACTCCAAACAATATGCTTTCAGCTCCGCGGACCGGAACTGGGCGCGCGCCTTCCCAAGGGCGGCACTCGAAGGCGACTGGAGATCCTGCAGCGCGTAGTTCATACCAAGGTCCTTCCACTTATATCGATCCACCTGATGAAATGGAAGCACGTCGGCGCGCTCGATGTTTCCGAGCGTCGCCGCCTTGAGCGCTCTGAATGCGCAGCGCTGAATGCAGGGAACCTGTAGAAAGCCGGCGACCGGACCGCAAGTCTTTCCGGGGTAGGACTCCAATGCAGATTCTGCACCGTTTGAGATCACCTGGATGCCCGCGCCTTTAGTCTGCATAGCCGTGGAGGGCGCCGTGGCGGAGGCCAGTCCAATGTCCGTCTGGCACCAGCCCTCGGCGACCGAGAGTGTCGCATTGTGTTTGCATAAATGGCCGCTCACGGCCGATGCCAGGGATGCATCCTGAAGAGCCGGAGGTGTCACTTTTCGGAAATTCCGATGCCCTTTCACGAGTACCGCCACAACCCCCGCAGAGCCCCCGGTTGGAGCGGTCGCAATGATGTGTCCCGGCGCGTTTTCTTCTGAAGCGGCCAACGCGGCCGGCGCCATCATGCTGATGGCCCGGTCCGTTGGATAGGAGGTGCTTTGCGCCTGCTTGAAAACCGTGGCTGCCTTGCTTTGGAGCCTGATCGGGCCAGGCAAGACTTCTTCTGCTTTCAAACGGGTGTTTACCATGCCCATCGTCATGTGGGTAACCTGATCGATAAGATCCCAAACCTGTTTTTCACGCTTCACGGAAATCGCCATTTCGCTTTCGAGCATGAGCTTGGGCCGCGAAACCTTATCGTTCACCACGTCGCGCATGACCTCTTCCATGGTGGCGTACCGATACTTCGGTTGACTCTTGTCCGGTGGTTTGTAGGCCTCCATTCTATGAAGCCGCCTCCTACCGAGTAGTATTCCTGCTCGAACAGCGGCTCATTTCCGGCGAGCAGCACGACTCTCATCGTGTTCGGGTGAGGGAAGTTGCCCTTCGTCTCGTCGAACACGAGATCTTTCAATGTGAGGTTCGGCGTTGTGGGGCCGAGGTTCAAAGCGTGTGCTTCGTCAGGCCGCCGGGCTAGGCCGTGAAAAAACAGGGGCGGGCACGTGGCGGGCGCCTTCCCAAGCAGTCCCGCGAGCGAGCCGCGATCCTTGCCGTGCCCTTTCCCCGTTGCGCTGAGACTCCCATAGAGATGCACCTTGAGGGCGGTCGCCCGTTTGAGTGGGTCGTCCCGCAGCCGGGAAATCCGTTGGGAGAAGTCGTAAGTGATCCGCATAGGTCCCATGGTGTGGGAACTGGACGGTCCCGGGAACATTTTGAAACAGTCGTCGTCCTGCGTCATAAGGGGCCTTTCGAGTTCTGGACGACGGAAAGGTCGGGAGAAACGGCGGAGCTTTGTGGCGGTGGTTCGGATTTCGCGACAACCTGCTTGTCATCCGAGCAGCCGGTCAGAAATGCCGCAGCACAGCCCAAGGAGGCGGTGCGGACCCATTCACGACGGTTCATTGGGTTTGTAGTCCCATTGCTCGGCGCAGGAGAGCAGGTGTCGCACTCAATGCTTTGGCGTGTGCCACAGCGGCTGGCGAGTGGATTGATGACGTCGAGTGACTCTCCCATCGCGAATTCCTTTTGAGCGGTCTGCGTGGCACGGCCGGCGACGTGGTTGCCTACCGTGGTGATTCCCGAGTCAGATCGGGCGATTTCATTTATTGGGCTCGAGCCGGAGCCATGAGTAGACGTGACCGCGCGGCCAGAATAGACGCACGCTGATCGTGAGATGAAGTAAGCGCAAAGACCCCTTGTTCCATGCGGCCGAGCCGTCGATCCGCCACCAGTTCCATGAAAATGCGCCAACGGGTTTGACCAGCGTGCCGCATTCGGTCAATCAAGTGCCTCGGGATGTAGGAATTCCATCATCCGCCGATTGTGGCGCAAGTCCCACCGGAATTCCGATCACGACTTGTCTCCGCCGACCAAGTAGTGTCTTTGGCGTCGTGTTGATCTGGCGAAGTGACGATGAATGCATTCGCTCCGAAGGCTTCGGCGAGTTGCCCAACGTTGACCGGACGGCCTCATCGTGTTCGCCGGCGGCCGCCGTTAGTCCCGACCAACAAATCAGCGTTGACCGCCACTACGTGCCCGGTAATCAGGCTGAGATCATCCGAGCTTGGGAGGACCGCGGTGCCGGCAAGTCCCTCTGGGCGTTCGTACTGGTGTATTGCGGTATGGTCAGTCCAGCTCGCGCGGACTTCCTTCGGGTGTATCTGCTTTACGCGGTGTCTCCACCGACACCGGCGCGATCACGTTCACCCGGATGCCGAGCGAATTGGTACAGCGAGCGCGCAGGGGCTCAGTGGGGGCACTGCAAGTGTACGGCTTGACGGCTACGGCGACGAAGTTGGCCAAGACTAATGATGCGTCAGTACGTTGGGGGATCTCCTTTTTTGCAAGACTATGCAAGCTCTACTCCCTGCCGGTCCATTCCATGTGAGGGCCGACGCGATCACGCCTCGTCGATTGCAATCGAATGACGGCAAACGGCTGCCGCCGTCGCTGTGTCGCGATAGCGTTCGCATCTGCCCGCAGAATGTCACGATATCGGCCGCCGACGAATACTCGGTCTGTATTGAGCGCCAATACTGCCACGAACGTGCTTCCGTTCCGCTCTAAAGGCAGTGAAAACTTTCCAAGGGCGTCTCTCCTGCCCGTACCCGAGAGCTCCGGCGTACAGGCTCATGAGGATTCCAGAGCCCCCAGAGCCGTCAGAAGGGTCCCCGCGTGGCGAACGGATTGTCTTCTCTTGGGCGAGTTGTCGGCTGTCGAAAATGAGCGTGGCGCGGGCATAGCAAGAGCGGGAGGTCACAAACTCGGAGCAGGGCCAGCAGACATTCATCGGATACGATCGCTGACCTGCGATGCCGGAAGCGTCCAGACCGCGGGATCCGTCAGCTTTCTCCGATGTGCTATCTTCGTCGAATCAGCAACTCGTTTTGGCCAACGGCCGTGGAATATTTCGACGTACTGATCATTGGTGCTGGCTTATCGGGCATCGATGCCGCCCACCACTTGCAAAAACTGTGCCCGAAGAAGAGCTATGTCATCTTCGAGCAGCGAGAGCGCATCGGAGGCACCTGGGATCTATTCCGTTATCCGGGAGTCCGTTCAGACTCAGACATGCTCACCATGGGCTATTCCTTTCGCCCATGGACGAGCCCCAAAGCGATTTCTCCCGGCGACGAGATTCGAGACTACATCACCGCCACGGCACGCGATGAGGGCATCGACCGTCACATCCGGTTTCGCCATCGGATTCTGCGTGCTTCCTGGTCTTCGGGCGAAGCGAAGTGGACGGTCGAGGCCGTGTACACATTGCCCGACGAACGCGATGAGTCGGTGAATGTGATGTGCAATTTCTTGTTTTCGTGTGCGGGGTACTACCGATATTCCGCGGGTTACACGCCGGAGTTGCCGAACGTCGGCCAGTTCGCTGGCCTGGTTGTTCATCCTCAAGCATGGCCGGAGGATTTGGACTATGCCGGCAAGCGCGTGGTCATCATTGGTAGCGGCGCGACCGCCGTGACGCTCCTGCCGGCAATGGCGAAGACCGCGGGCCACGTCACGATGCTGCAGCGTTCACCGACGTACATCGTTTCAGCGCCCGAGAAAGACGCGATCGCAAATCGACTCCGCGGCTTTCTTCCGGCCATGTGGGCTTACCGGCTCAGCCGTTGGAAGAACGTCGCCTTCATGATCTACGTTTATCAACTGGCGAGGCGATATCCGACTTTCGTGAAGAACGGAATCGTGAAGAAGGTGAGCGAGGAATTGGGCCCGGATTACGACGTGGCGACGCACTTCACCCCACGCTACAATCCTTGGCAACAGCGCCTCTGTCTGGTGCCGGATGGGGA
>DAIDHC010000035.1 GCA_027452065.1 Bryobacterales bacterium | reverse complement strand
CAGGTCGGCCGGCGCCAGCTCCAGGCTGTGTTCGTGCGGTTGATAAAACGAGCCGATCGGGTAGTCGAGATACGGCGTGCTCGTCTCCTCGATATGGCAGCCCAGCAGGTGCGCGATCCGCTTGCCGCGCGCAAACGCCGTCAGCCGGTGAATACTCGCCGCGAACGCCGGAAAATCCTCCACATACAGCCGCCCCGGATACAGGCTGTCCCCGGAAAAAAGAATTCCCGTCTGCCGGTCGTAGTAAGCCAGGCTCAGCTTCTCGTGGCCGGGAATCGCCACCACATCCAGCACACGCCCTCCCAGGTCCAGCCGTCCCACATCCTCCGGCCACTTCCCCATCCCGAACGCCCGGCTCGACCCCTCCACCGTCAGCGGAATCAATTCCACGCCGATCGCCGCGTCGCGCCAGGCCCGGAACTGCCCATCGCCCGCAATGTGATCCCCGTGCCCGTGCGAGTGCCCCACCACCAGCGTGATCCTCTCGCGCCCGCTCCGCGCCAGCCAATCGTGAATCACCGCTCCCACCTCGCGCGCCACGTCCGTTTCCCCCGCCCCGGTGTCGAGCAACAGCACCTTCTCCCGCCCGAACAGCAGGTAAAGGAACGGCTTCTCGTAGTTCACGCAGCCCGACTCCCGCAGAATCACCAGGTCCGGGTTGTACTCGTGCACCTGCCACGCCGGCACTTCCAGGCAATTCGGCCCGCCCGTCATCCAGCGCCGCGGCAGCGTGCCCGCGCGCAGTCCCCCGCCGTCCGGCTGAGGAGCCTGAGCAAACGCCGCGCCCGCCAGAAGCATCAGAATCCCAGCCCCTCTTGTCCCGTCCATCCTCATTGCCCCGCCTTTCGCCCCGCAAAAACACACCGCACTCAAAGCCGCCCGCGCGTCTTCCCCGCCGCCCGCAACCCCCGTGAGTATACCGGGGCCGACAGCGGTCGTGAGAATGACTCCCCCCCAACAGCGAAGCCGCAACCGTCGCTCCTTGCCACGGATCGCAATAACCCACGCCCGCGTTCCCGAAATTATCCGCGGCTTTGCCACAGTTCGTGAACGAACCCCACCGGGCCCCCGTCCCCTGGTGCTCCGCGCCGTGCCGGCGGGTCCGGAAAGAGTGCGCCGGTAAACGCCAGGCGACCTTCGGTGAGTTATCTGCCGCTCATGTGATGAATCGGCCCTATTCTCGCGAGAATTCGGCCGAAACGATCGCAACAAACTCGGGGACCGTGGCGTTCAGAATACCCAGAAGCTGACTCAAGCTACGGCCGCGGTCGGCTGCCTGCTGCTCAAGTTTCGTCATTACGACGGCTTGTTCCTGGCGGAAGATCTCGATGAGGAAGGTCTGAGGGTGCAGCGCGCGGACGCCCCACGCCGCCAGGTGCTCTGGCATGAAGTGGCGAAGGTTGAGCGTTAAGATGATCGCTGCATCACCGTGGACGGCGGCGGCGACTACGTGGCGGTCCTTTTCATCGTTCGTCATCCCCGGAATCAGCGACTCGTAACCGGTGATCCAGGCATCGCTAAAGTGGGCGCGCAGTTCTTTTTCAAAATAGGAAGTCAGAGCGTGGTGCCACCCAAGTTTCAATTCCAACGTATGGGTAGCCTCGCGAATAATCTCCTCTGACCATTTCGGCTCAAAGAGCCGGGGCGGTTCCGCAAGGCGCAGGAGCGTATCGCACAAAGAGAAGTTCACGAGGACGCAGGCGTCCAGGACCACGAGCGGTGTGCCCGTCATTCCTGGCTGGGGATCAACACTCGCTCATACAGCCCCGCCTGATCAACCGCCTGGCCGACCCTACGCAGCGCATCGAGACGTTGGCCGCCACGCTGGCGCTCGTCCAGGAACTGTCGAACCGCGCGTTCGATCAATTCGTCGCGGCTCCGATAGTGGCCATGCGCGAGTTCCTGCTCGACCTGCTTTGTCAAATCCTCCGGCAGCGTTACGTCCATGGCCGCCTCCTCTCTTCATTCTACGCGCTCGCGGCGCCATAACAAGAGGCGACCGCCCAGGTCGCGAACAGCCTTACACCACCGTCCCGCCCGCGTTCCCGAAATTATCCGGCGGCTTTGCCACAGTTCGTGAACGAACCCCGCCGGGCCCCCGCTCCCTGGTGCTCCGCGCCGTGCCGGCGGGTCCGGAAAGAGTGCGCCGGTAAACGCCAGGCGGTCAGCGAGGAACTGTTCCTCGGAAAGCCGCATCCGAAACTACCGGCCGCATCAGGGTCCGGCAAACCGGCCCCTCGCTCAGAGGGAAGCCTGAGGGTATGCCACCCCCGGCACGGCAGGGTCAAAGGCAGCGAATCCCGCCTGTCGTCCAGAACTCGCGTTCCACAGCCACATGACTCGCCACCTCGATAGGCATTCACTTCAGCAACGGGTTGGGAGCGCGGTTCCGGTATTGAGTTGCCGTTCCTACGAAGAAGCTCTGGAATGGGCCACAGGCCGCGACGCCGCTCGCCCAGCCCCAAATCCCTTGATCGGCGCCGTCCCCCGTGACAGCAGTGCCATCCCTCCACTCGAATCTTGCACCGCGAGAGTCCTGCCGCAAATCCGACGATGTATACACGATCGGCAGCTTGCTGACCAGAAGTTGGTAGCGATCCCCTGTTCTCGGCAATCCCGGTTGGCCTTTTGCACCAAAACAAACCGTCACCCAGCCGGCGAAACCGTCGGGAATTGTGTAGGTGACGGGTAGACGCCACAATTCCCAAGCGCCGTGCAAAGCGCACTCCCCTTCGAACCTCATTTCGTCGATGGCCTGCCGGTCCTGCGGGTCATCGAAAAGCTTCACGCTGAGCGGCGCGAACCAGCACCGGCCACGGATGCGATTCTCGAATGTATCCTTACCTTGAAGAGCAGATTCTAGTTGGCCGCACTGCACGCGATCGTCTTCGTCGTTCAACACGAAATCGAGCCAGCGCTTCCGGCCCATTCCCCCAGGTCCGTCTGCGGCGGCGCCCCGAAAATGCCAGGCCTTCACGTCTCTCGCATTCGGCCCGTGAAACGGCGGGGTTGCACAACTTGAATAGTCCCTGCCGGACCCGCTCACCCCAGCCTCCCAGCCCCCGTCGAGTGGCGTCAAAGTGAACGATAGCCCGTCGCCAATCGGTTGATGGAATGCCTCGCCGCGGCGAATCTCGCCCGTAAAGTGAGCTGCCTTCTCGGGACCCCACGGGGGCGAACCGCCGAATTCCTGAGCGATACTTCTGGGCGGCGGATAAATCAGCAGCACGGCGCAGAGCGGCGCAAACGGGTACGGCGGGCGCATCACTGCCCCCCAACTTAGCACTCATTGGCACGAACGCGAGATTCACGGAAAACGAGATTCCTTTCAAATCCCGCGCCAACCTGACGCATCACGCCCAAACCGCTTTCCTCTTCGCGGGCGCCTCGAATCAGGCCGCCGGATTGGCTCGCGCAAAACACCAGTCCAAGCCGGGACGGCGGAGTATGCGCTCTGTAACCCTTTGCGTTACACTAAGGGCGTGTCGATCAAGGGATTCCGGCATAAAGGACTCGAAAGGTTCTTTACCGCCGGGTCCAGGTCGGGAATTCAGCCCAGGCACGCGAACCGGCTTCGGCTGATCCTCGGCCGTCTCAATGGATCAACCACCGCACGCGACATGGACCTTCCCGGCTTGGACCTTCATGAGCTCAGCGGAAAGAGAAGTGGACTACGAGGACTACCACTGAGGCGATTCTATGAAAACGCATAATCCTCCACACCCCGGCGAAGTACTCAAGAAACTGTGCCTCGATCCAATGGGGCTGAGCGTCACTGAGACCGCGCAATCGCTCGGCGTGAGTCGCAAAACGCTTTCCGGCATCATCAACGGACGAGCGGGTATCAGCCCGGAAATGGCCGTTCGACTATCCCTTGCCTTCGGCACCAGTGCCGAAAGCTGGCTCAGCCATCAGCTTCAGTATGACCTCTGGCACGCCGAAAAAGGCCGGAAGCGGCTGCGCGTGACAAGGCTCACCGCCGCTTGATCCGTTACGCCATGCCGAGGCTCAGCCCTGTGGCGATCGGTCCACCTGGCCGTATCGCGTCCAGGCCGCCGACGCGGCCGCAAAGGCCTGCCAAGTCCCGTTCAGGGACGCCTAAGCCGTTCCACGCGCGATCCGGAACTTGACCGGGCGACCACTGGTCAGGTCCACTCTTGCGCCGAAGGTCTTACGTTCGCGCCAGCCGGCGCCGGCGGTCAAGGAGTCCCTCGCACAATGCCGAAATCCAGAAAGAAGATGCGCTAGCCGAGGCGAGTCCTGGCCCTTCCCCACCTGGAACGCTCGAAAGCGGCGCCCCCGAACAGCCTTGCGTCGAAGAGCGGCCGGCGCACCTGCGTCCGCGCCATAACCGGCTTCGCGGGCTGGTGCCGCTCGGAGCCCCGCCTCGCATTCCATCGCACTGTCATTCTGCGATACAGAATCTATCTTGATCGGAAGCCGTGCGCCGCGACGACGATCAACTCGCGACGTGCAACCATCCTGCGGGCCGCATATGCGGCCGCCGACTCCGGCCTCCTGAGTCTCGAACGGGCGGCCGGAATTCGACGCGGTGAAACCCTGTGCCGGATCGGAGTCCGTGCCGGGAATGGGCTCACTTCGGAGCGGGGCAAGAGGAACTCCGCGATCCTCGCCCCTCGCGGCAATCCCCGCCCGGTGCCGCCCGGCCGGTCAACCGCCCCCCGCTCGCCCGGTCAACCCTCACTCCCTTGCCCGCTCCCGCCCTTCCCCCGATCTCCTCCGCTCCCGCCGCGATTTGTGCCCATGATGGAGTAGGGAGGAAGGATGCCCATGAAACGGAGTCTGCTTCTTGTCCTGGCCATCGCCGCCGCGGTCTGCCTCTCCGCCCAGCGGCGCGGCGGATCCCAAGCCGTCGCTCCCGGCACCGGCGAGTACCCGCCGTTGCCCCGTTCCGAAGCCGAAAAAAAGATCCTCGCCACCATCGACGCCGCCGCCGGCGCCGGTGAGCTCTACCTCAACGTCCCCGCCTCCGACGGCCGTCTCCTCCGCCTGCTCACCGAAGCCGTCAACGCCAAACACGTCGTCGAAATCGGAACCTCCACCGGCCTGTCCGGAATGTGGCTCTGCATGGCGCTCGAAAACACCGGCGGAACGCTAACCACGTTTGAATACGACGCCGGCCGCGCCGCCACCGCGAAAAAACACTTCCAGCAAGCCGGCGTCGCCCACCTCGTCACCATCGTCCAGGGCGACGCCCACCAAACCATCGCCCGCCTGAAAGACCCGATCGACGTCGCCTTCATCGACGCCGACAAGGACGGCTACGTGGACTACCTCAACAAGCTCCTCCCCTTAGTGCGTCCCGGCGGCCTGATCCTCGCCCACAACGTCGATATGGTGCCCCAATACGTCAAGGCCGTCACCGCCAACCCCAACCTCGAAACCGTCTTCTACATGCAAGGCGGCGGCCTCGCCGTCACCCTGAAAAAACGCTAACTCCCCCCGCGCCCCGGGTTCACGCCCCGCCGCGCCGCACCGGGCGAAATCCCCGGACCCCGGCAGCCTCACCCAACGTAATAGGTGGTAAGAAAGAAGGAACGAATGAAACTCGCCCCCCTTGCCCTGCTGCTCGCCCCTCTCTGCGCCTCCGCCCAGATCGATCCGCCCCTGCCCCTGGACTGGGAAAAACTCTCCGCCCACGCCACCGAGCGCGTCGAAGTCACCCTCGACGGTCCCCTCCTCCAATCGGTCGCCGGCTTTCTCTCCAACAATGACAAGGACTCGGCCGACGTCAAAAAACTCCTCGCCGGCCTCAAAGGCGTCTACGTCCACTCCTACCAGTTCGACCGCGACGACGCCTATCCCACGCAAGACCTCGATGCCGCCCGCGCCCGCCTCAAAGCCTCCAACTGGGGCCGCATCGTCCAGAGCGTGAACCGCCACGACGGCGAGAATACCGAAATCTACCTCAAGAACGTCAAAAACGACGCCGACATCCCCGGCCTCGTCATCGTCGCCGCCGAGCGCCGCGAGCTCACCGTCGTCCAGATCGCCGGCAAAATCGATCCCGCCCAGATCGGCAAGCTCAGCGGCACCCTCGGCATCCCCGACGTCTCCTCCAAGCCCGCGCCGCCCAAGTCCAAAGACGAGTAGCCCGGCCATGCGCGCAACCCTCTTTCTCCTCTCCGCGCTCGTCGCCGCATCCCTCCGCGCCGGCCCCAACGAAGCCTTCGCCAGTCTCGTCCACCAGGTCGAGTCCGCCTATCACGTCAAGCCCGTCCATGTGCCCTTCCAGGGCCTCACCGGCATGGCCGGCTCCGTCGTCACCCCCTTCGCCATGCGCAGCCTCAAGCTCGCCGTCTTCGAGGATCTCCCCCAGGACCGCAAACGCCTCCGCCTCGCCCCGCCCGGCGACGGCTGGCAGCAGGCCATCCGCACCTGGTCCTCCGACGGCGAGCGCGTCGCCATCTACGCTCTCCCCGACCGCGGCCGCATCCGCCTGCTCGTCGTCACCGACGAGGAGGACGAAATCGTCGTCATCGAGTCCGAAGTCTCTCCCGCCGAGTTCGCCCGCCAGATCCGCAAAGAGACCGATTCCGGCGACTCCAACTGACCCTCACCCCGCCGGCTTCACCTTCTTCAGCACCTTCTTCAGCGTCCCCACCGCCTGGTCGATCTGCTTCTCGCTGATGATGTAAGGGGGCAGGAACCGCAGCACCACATCGTGCGTGCAGTTGATCAGCAGCCCCGCCTCCATCGCGTCCGTCACAATCTGTTTGCACGGCACACTCAGCTCCATCCCCACCATCAACCCTTCGCCCCGCACTTCCCCGATGAACGGAAAATGCTTCGCCATTTCCTGAAGCCGCATCCGGAAATACGCGCCCTTGCTCCGGATCGACGGCAGCATTTCCTCGAGAATGTCGAGAAACTCCAATGCCACCCGGCAGGCCAGCGGCCCGCCGCCATAAGTCGAGCCGTGCATCCCCGGCCGGATCGCCGCCGCCGCCCGCTCGTTCGCCACAATCATGCCCAGTGGAATGCCGCACGCCAGCGGCTTGGCCGCCACCATCACATCCGGCAGCACTACGGGATCCGCAAGCTGGTAGGCGAAATACGTCCCCGGCCGCCCCACGCCGCACTGGGTCTCGTCGAACACCAGCAGCGCGTCGTGCCGCGTCGCCAGCTCCCGCGCCTTCCGCGCATACTCCGCCGTCATCGGATGAATCCCGCCTTCGCCCTGGATCCACTCGATCACGATCCCCGCCGTCTTCTCGTTCACCGCCTGCTCGAGCGCCATCATATCGTTGGCCGGCACGAATTTCGCTCCCGGCAGCAGCGGCTCGAAGTCCGCCCGGTACTTCGGCTGCCCGGTAATCGAGATCGCTCCCAGCGTCCGCCCGTGGAAGGAATTGTCCAGCGCCACGACTTCATACTTCTCCGCGCTCATCCGCCGCCCGTGCGAGCGGATCATCTTCAGCGCTCCCTCCACCGCCTCCGTGCCCGAGTTGCAGAAAAACGTCCGCTCCAGCCCGCTGATCTTCGCCAGCCGCTCCGCCAGCCGCCCCTGGTACTCGTGATAGTAAAGATTCGATGTGTGCACCAGCCGCCCCGCCTGCTCCCGGATCACACGCGTGATCCGCGGATGAGCGTAGCCCAGCGCGTTCACCCCGATTCCCGAGATCAGGTCCAGGTACCGCCGGCCCGCCGTGTCATACACATAGCAGCCGCGCCCCCGCTCCAGCACCAGCGGCAGCCGCGCGTAGTTCTGCAAAACATACTTCTTCTCCAGCTCCTTCACCCGCTCGGCCAGCGTCGGCTCCTGCGCTGCAACTTCGCTCTCGAACATTCCTCCATCATAAGGCCCCTTCTCCTCCTTCCGCCGCGCCGGAGTCTTCCCCGTCGCCGCCTCCTGTGCGCAATGGAGCAGTTCCCCGCCCCGCCTGCGAACTTTCGCTCAGCCCCGCCCGTCCTCCCGCCTCCCTCCCTGTCCCCTAACACCCGCCTTCTCAATCATCAGGCGTCGTGGATCGCCAATTGCACCAACCAGGTCAGACAGAACGATTCCCATCGAGGAGAACCCTCTCCATGAAGCGCGCAAATCTGAAATTCCTGGTTCCGCTGCTGGCACTGTCGGCAGCCGCGGTCGCCATCATCGGCGCCGATCTCACCATCCCCCACGATCGTCTCGCCGGCTTCCAGCCCCTGCCTCTCGTGATGTCCAGTTCCGCCAATCCCGCCACGGTAACTCAGGTCAATCTCGGCCGGATGCTGTACTACGACACCCGCCTCTCGGCCGATCACAAAGTCTCCTGCAACACCTGCCATCTGCTCGAACACTACGGCACCGAGAATTCGCCCGTCTCCACCGGCTTCCGCGGCCAGGCCGGCAACCGCAACTCGCCCACCGTCTATAACGCCGCCGGCCAGCTCGCCCAGTTCTGGGACGGCCGCGCCGCCGACGTCGAGGCCCAGGCCAAGGGTCCGGTCACCAACCCGGTCGAAATGGCCATGAGCTCGCCTGAGCGCGTCGTCGCCACCCTGAACTCCATCCCCGGCTACGTCACAATGTTCCACGAAGCCTTCCCCGGCGAAACCGACCCCGTCACCTTCGATAACATGGCCGCCGCCATCGGCGCCTTCGAGCGCGGCCTCGTCACTCCCTCCCGCTGGGACCGCTTCCTCGAAGGCGATCAATCGGCGCTCACCGCCCCCGAAAAGAAAGGCTTCAACACGTTCTATGAAGCCGGCTGTGCCGCCTGCCACTCCGGCGCCTACCTCGGCGGCTCCCAGTACCAGCGCCTCGGCTTGGTCAAAGCCTGGCCCGATACCCACGACCCCGGCCGCTTCTCTGTGACGCATAATGAGGCCGACCGCAACGTGTTCAAGGTCCCCACGCTCAGAAACATTGACCGCACCGGGCCTTATTACCACGACGGATCCATCGCCACCCTCGACGAAGCCATCGCCAAAATGGGCGAGTACCAGCTCGGCCGCCAGCTCAACTCCACCGAAGTCGCCTCCATCAAAACCTACTTTAAGGCGCTCACCGGCCGCATTCCGACCGATTACATCCGCAAACCGAAGCTTCCCCCCAGCACCGCGGCCACCCCGAAGCCGGTGACCGATTGAGCGCCGCGCGCCTCCCGCCCCGCCCGCCGCTCCACCCCCGTGGCTGCAGTGAACCCGGTCCCGACCCCCGGAGCCACCCGCGGCTCTCCCCCGCGAACCCGGCCCCCGAGCCACCCGCGGCTCTCCCCCGCGAACCCGACCCCCGAGCCACCCGCGGCTCCTCCCCCGCGAACCCGGTCTCCGAGCCACTCGCGGCTCTCCCCCGCGAACCCGGCTCCCGTCCCACTCGCGGCTCCTCCCCTGCGAACCCGAGCCTCGGTCCGCACGCGGCTCCTCCCCGGCCAACGCGGTCCCCGGCCCCGCCCACCCGCGGCTCCACCCCCGCAAACCCGGGCCCCGGGCCGGGCTGAGCTATGATGACAGGCGCGCAAACATGGCAAGACGGCCCACCACCGAGCGTCTGCTGGCCGCGGCCATCGAGGTCTTCTCCCGCCGTGGTCTCGCCGCCACCACCCGGGAGATCGCCGAGACGGCCGGCGTCAACGAAGCAACCCTGTTCCGCCAGTTCGAAACCAAGGAGCACCTGCTCACCGCCGTCACCGCCGAGATCGTCCGCACTCAGGCCGAAGCCCTCGACCACATTAACCTCGACGACTTCGACCTCCGCCGCGACATGACCCGCCTCGCCGCCGCCTACGAAGCCGCCCTCCGCCGCCACCGCGATTTCATCCGCACCATGATCAGCCAGCCGGTCGACCCTCGCCTCGCCGAGCGCGCCATGAAGGAGGTCATCGAGCCCCTGCGGCGCAAATTCCTCGCCTATCTCGCCGAGGGCCAGCGCCGCGGCCTGCTCCGCCCCGCCAATACCGCCGCCGCCATGGACGCCTTCACCGGCATGATCTTCGCCTACGCGCTCCGCTCCGCCGTATACCCCCCTGGGTATTCCCGCGACGCCTACCTCAAGGAGTGCGTCAGCCTCTTCGTCGAGGGCCTCCGCGCATAGCCTCGGCCGTCCCGCCCGCCGCCGGACCGACCGTCTCCCCGCTCCGCTCCACCGCCTCCGCCAGCCGCAGCAGGCTCGCGCTGTCCCGCGACGCTTCGTACAAAGCCTCCACCGCCTCCGTGTCCAGCCCCCCCGGCGTCTCCGACCTCAGAATCGCGAATACCTTTTCGAGCGGCATCCCCGCCCGGTACGGCCGGTGCGCCGCCAGCGCGTCAAACACGTCCGCCACCGCCAGAATCCGCGCCTCCCGCCCCAACTGCTCCCCCGTCAGCCCCCGGTGATAGCCCTTGCCGTCCAGCCTCTCGTGATGCGCCGCCGCCACGTCGCTCATCGTAGCCAGAACCGGCACCCTCCGCAGCACTTCAAAAGTGTAGTGCGGATGCAGCCGCATCGTCGCCCATTCCTCCGCCGTCAGTTTCCCCGGCTTTTCGAGAATCGAATTCGGCACCGCCAGTTTGCCGATGTCGTGCAGCAGCCCGGCCCGCCGAAGCAATCGAACGCCGGAAGCGCCCAGCCCCATCTGCGCTGCGATGGTCGCCGCCGCCGTCGCCACCCCGTGCGAATGCCGGTAGGTGAACGGGCTCTTGGCGTCGATGATGTCGGCGAAGCCTTCGCAGATGCCGTCCAGCGTCGCCGCCGAGACCCGCGGCGCCTCCCCCGGTTCCATCGCCACCGCCGGCGCCAGCGGGTCTCCCTCCAACTCGCCCCACAACGCTCCCCGCCGGTGCAGCGACACCGCCGCCTTCACCAGCGCCGGGTCGAACCATCGCCCCGAGCGCCGCCGCGCCACTCCCATCGCCGCCTCCGCCCCGTCCCGCGCGTGAAACACCTCCAGCGTCTGCGCCAGGCTCAGGATCCGCGACAGCAGCGGTATGTTCTCCCCGCGCCGCCCCTCCGGATGCCCTTTCCCGTTCCAGTGCTCGTCCAGGGAGTAGATCGCCTCCGCCGTCCGCGGCGAAAACCCAACCCTCCGCGCAATCGCCGCCCCGCGCTCGCACCGGATCTCCACCAGCAGCCGCGAGTCGCTCTCGTTTTTCACCGCCGAGCGCGCCAGCAGCCACACCCTCTCCCGCCACCCCCGCCCCGTCCCGATGTGGCCGAGCGCGAACTTCGCGCTGTCCCACCCGATCCGCGTCCAGTCGGTGAACTTCACGTTCCCCTTGGCCCGAATCTCGTCCGCCCGCAGAATCGAATGCAGCCGGCTCGCGTTGCTGCTGCACCCGGCGTCCTTCAACAACAGCGCGTAATAAAGGTCGTGCGTCAACCCTTCGCCCAGCCCCGCCTCCGCCGCAATCCGCAACCCTAAAATGCAGCTCCGCGCCGAGTGCCCCATCGGCCGACCCTCGGTCAGATCGAGCGCAAAGGAAAGCGCCGAGACGATCTCGGAAAGGCGCGGTGCGCCGCCGGTCTCCGAACGCACGTCCATTCAGTCCCCTTATCGGCGCCGGAGCCCGGGTTGTGAACCACCGCGCACCCGGACAGAAGCCGCCGCCCGGGCCGCCCATCCTGTGCGACAATGCAAGTACTCACTTGCAATGGCCGTGGCCGAATCATCTCCCGTCCCCGCCTCCTTCGACTGGCGCCCCTCCCACAACCCGTGGGCCGTCGCCCTCACTGTAACTCTCGCCACTTTCATGGAGGTGCTCGATTCCTCCATCGCCAACGTCGCCCTCCCGCACATCGCCGGCAACCTCTCCGCCAGCCAGGACGAATCCTCCTGGGTGCTCACCAGCTACCTCGTCTCCAACGCCATCATCCTTCCCATCAGCGCCTGGCTCGCCACCCGCTTTGGCCGCAAGCGCTTCTATATGACCTGCGTGACCTTGTTCGGCGCCAGCAGCTTTCTCTGCGGCCTCGCGCCCAACCTCGGCATGCTCGTGTTCTTCCGCATCCTCCAGGGCATCGGCGGCGGCGGCCTCGCCCCCTCCGAGCAGGCCATCCTCGCCGACACCTTCCCCCGCGAAAAACGCGGCATGGCCTTCGCCGTTTACGGCATGGCCGTCGTCGTCGCCCCCGCCATCGGTCCCACGCTCGGCGGCTGGATCACCGACAACTCGAGCTGGCGCTGGATCTTCTACGTCAACGTTCCGTTCACCATCCTCAGCCTGTACCTCAGCTCGCGCCTCGTTGAAGACCCGCCCTACCTCGAAGTCGAGCGCCGCCGCAGCCTCGGCGTCAAAGTCGACTACATGGGCCTCGGCCTCATCGCTCTCGGCATCGGCTGCCTCCAGTTCGTCCTCGACAAAGGCCAGGAGGACGACTGGTTTTCCTCCCACCGCATCACCTTCGCTCTCACCGTCTGCATCCTCTCCCTCGCCGCGTGGATCTTCTGGGAGCTGCGCCACAAGGACCCCATCGTCGATCTCCGTCTCTTTGAAAGACGGAACTTCGCCATGGCCATGTTCTTCACCTTCGTCCTCGGCATGGTGCTCTACGGCACCACGTTCGTCATCCCGCAGTTCCTGCAAACCATGCTCGGCTACCCCGCCGTCAAGGCCGGCGAGGCTCTGGCCGGCGGCGGCCTGGTGATGATGGTGATGATGCCCATCGCCGGCGTTCTCGTGAGCCGCGTCGACCCGCGCGGGATGATGGCCTTCGGCTTTCTCTCCACCGCCGGCGCGCTCTACTTCATGATGAGCCACATCACGCTGGGCATGGACTTCACAACAGCCAGCCTGCTGCGCACTCTGCAGGCCGCCGGCCTCGCCTTCATCTTCCTGCCCTCGAATACGCTGGCCTACATCGGCGTGCCGCGCGAGAAGAACAACCAGGTCTCCTCGATGAACGCCTTCATCCGCAATGTCGGCGGCGGCATCGGCATCTCGCTCA
Organism: Bryobacterales bacterium; assembly: GCA_027452065.1. Classification (GTDB taxonomy): domain Bacteria; phylum Acidobacteriota; class Terriglobia; order Bryobacterales; family Bryobacteraceae; genus JAJYKC01. The sequence continues at coordinate 2,150 of DAIDHC010000035.1, read as the reverse complement.
TCAGCACCTTCCTCACCCGCCGCGAGCAGGTCCATCAGACCTATCTGTCGGCCCACACCAGCGCGGGCAACCCGGCCTTCGAGCAGATGGTGATGGGCATGAGCGCCGCATTGCAGAAGGCCGGCATGCAGGCAGACGCCGCCACCCAGCAGGCCTACGCCCGCGTCTATTACATGGTGATGGCCCACGCCACCACTCTCGCCTACGTCGACGTCATCTCGGTGATGATCGTCGCTGTCGCCTGCCTGGCGCCGCTGGTCGTGTTCATGAAGCGCGGCCCCGCCTCCGGCGCGAGCGAGGGCGGCCTCCACTAACCGCCGGCCGCCGAGCCCTCCTTTACCACCACCACGCGGTCCGCTTTGACGCCCTTCACACGGTCCACCACGCCGCTCGGCCAGTGAACTTCGATGTCCGCGGTCACCGCGGCGCCGAGGCCGAAATGGATCCGGAAGTCGCCCTGTGAGATGTAGCTGCCGCCGCTGCGGACCTCGTCCATCTGGCGGTGCGGCTTGCCCGCCAGCATCGACGTGCAGTACACCCGGGCTCCAATGCCGGTGCGGTTCGACTTCACGCCGACCGCTTTGATTTTGATCCAGTGGTTGGGCAGCGCGTTGCGGCAGCGCAGGAGCTGCGGCACGTCGTTGACGCAGTTCACCAGCACATCGAGCGAGCCGTTGTTGTCGAAGTCGCCGACGGCGCACCCCCGCCCGGGCACCTGCTCGAGAATCCCCGGGCCGGCGTCCATCGAGACGTCGGCGAACTTTCCATTGCCCAGGTTCCGGTACAGCACCTTGCGCTCGCGATAGCCCGACTCGGCGCTGGTCTCGCCCACCTCCGGATACACGTGGCCGTTGGTCACCAGGATGTCGGTCCAGCCGTCGTTGTCGAAGTCCAGAAAGTTGACGCCCCAGCCGAGAAAGCGCGTGTTGCGGCCGAGGCCGGACTGGAAAGTCTGGTCCTCGAAATTCATCGCGCCCTGGTTTCGGTAGAGGCTCGAGGTGTCGCCGGCGAAGTTGGTCTTGACGATGTCGAGCTTGCCGTCGCAGTCGTAGTCGGCGGCCGAGACGCCCATGCCCGCCTGCGGCTTGCCGTCGGGGCTGTAGGCCACGCCGCTCTCGACGCCGACGTCGGCGAAGGTGCCGTCGTGGTTGTTGCGGAACAGCACCGAGGAGGTTGAATCGTCGGCGACGTAGATGTCAGGCCAGCCGTCGTTGTCGAAGTCGGCAACGAGCACTCCGAGGCCGTAGGTGCCGTTGGTCTTCAGGATGCCGGACTTTTCGCTGACGTCGGTGAAGGTGCCGTCGCCGTTGTTGTGATAGAGGATGTTCTTGCCGCCCTTGAGGCCCGGCGGGCCGCAGGCGACCATGATGGCTTTATAGAGGCAGGGGCCGGACTCGGGCAGAGGCGTCGTCTTGGGGTCGAAGTCGATGTAGTTGGCGACGAACAAATCCAGGTGGCCGTCGCGGTCGTAGTCCAGAAACGCGCAGCCCGTGTTCCAGCGCGCCTGCCCGTTGCCGGGGTTGGTGGTGACGCCGGCCTTCGCCGCCACGTCGATGAACTTTCCGTTGCCCAGGTTCTTCCACAGCGCGCAGTCGCCCCAGTACGTGACGAACAGGTCGTCGTGGCCGTCGTTGTCGAAGTCGCCGGCGCAGACGCCCTGTCCCCAGCCGGTGCGGGCGACGCCGGCTTCCACGGTCACGTCGGTGAAAGTGCCGTCGCGATTGTTCTTGTACAGACGGCTCACCGGAGCCTTGTCCGGCGCCCATTGCGCCTCGAAGCGCGTGCCGTTCACCAGGAAGATGTCCAGCCAGCCGTCGTTGTCGTAGTCGAAGAAGGCGCAGCCGCAGCCTGTTGTTTCGAGCAGGAACTTGTTTTTGTGCTCGCTGCCGAAAATGGTGGGCGTGCGCAAGCCGGCTTCGCGGGCGATGTTGACGAACTCGACGCCGAGGGGCAGCGCACGGGCGAGCTGCTCGAAGGAGAACACGGGCACCGAGGCGCACAGGGAACGGATGAACTGGCGGCGGTTGGGACGCCGCGGCAATCGTGGCATCGTCATCGGCGGCGCCGTCCGTTGGAAAGACTCCGATGCCGAGCGGCGCGGGCGGGGCGTGGGGCTGGGGGCGCGGCGGCGCGGGGCGGGGGTGGGGACG
>DAIDHC010000034.1 GCA_027452065.1 Bryobacterales bacterium | reverse complement strand
TAGGTGGCCGCGCCTCCCAGAACGCGCTCCACGCGTCCGTGCGGGGTTTCGATTCCGTCATACGCCACCGAGCCGACAACGACCAGAGACATTTTTTCAGTGTAACGTAGCCTCCGGCGCGGGGCTCCGGCGGCGCATCCGCTAGAATTAAGGGAAGCCCTGTGTACGTGCCGAACTTTCATTTCATACCTGACGGCATGTTGCTTCTCGTCAGTACCGCGGCGCTGTGGCAACTCGATCGGATGCTGGGCGAGAAGAGCTTCTTTCACTCCCAATTGCGGCGCCGGACAGCGCTCCGGCTGGCGATGGCGGCAGCAGCCGGCATTTACACTATTGGGTACCTACTGAACTACGGGCGCGTTTCGGGCCATTTTCCGGTGGATTGGGTGACCTGGACGCAGGGCGCGGCGCTGGTGCTGGCGATGTTGACCACCGGGATATGCGGGGCGATGCTCGCGGCGCGGGCATTGACACGACTGGGAGGCGCGCGCCCCGCCGCCGCCCGGGATGCCGGCGCGGGGGTCAGCCGGCGCGTTTTCTGGCAGGCGGCGCGGGGAAGTCTCTTGGTCGCTCCGGTGGCCGGCACCGCGTTTGGCCTGATCCACAGAAACGACATCGGGCTCACCGAGACCGACATCGCCATCGCCGGGCTTCCCGCCGGACTCGACGGGCTTCGCATCGCGCAGGTCTCGGACATCCATCTCAGCGCGTTTCTCTCCGAGGCCGAACTGGCGCGGGCCGTGGACATGGTGAACGAACTGCGCCCGCACCTGACGCTGGTGACCGGAGACCTGATCACGCGGCCCGGCGACCCGCTCGAGGCCTGCCTGCGCCAACTGGCGCGCCTGCGGGCCGACGCCGGAGTGATCGGATGCCTCGGCAATCACGAAATCTACGCCGGCATTGAGGATCTGGTAACCGAAGCCGGCGCGCGCATCGGCATCGATTTTCTGCGCATGCAATCGAGGCTGCTGCGCTTCGGCGGAACGGCGCTGAACTTCGCCGGCGTCGATTACCAGCGGCGCTCGCATCCCTACCTGAGGGGCGCGGAGCGGATGGTGGAGCCGGGCTGCCTCAACATTCTTCTGTCGCACAACCCGGACGTGTTTCCGGTGGCGGCGCGGCAGGGCTACGATTTGACCATCGCCGGCCACACGCACGGAGGCCAGGTGAACGTCGAGATCCTGAACGACAATCTGAACGTGGCGCGCTTCTTCACGCGCTACACGCGCGGGCTGTACCGCGAGGGCGGCGCCGCGGTGTTTGTCTCCAGCGGCATCGGCACCGTGGGCCTTCCCGTTCGTCTCGGCGCGCCGGCGGAGGTGAACCTGATCCGGCTGCGCGCCGGCGGCCCGCCCGTCCGGGCATCGCGGGGCGCGAAGGAGCCGTGCGGAGCCTGATTCTCAGCGACCTCCACGGCAACTGGGAGGCACTGGAGGCGGTGCTGGCCCGCGCCGACGGCACGTTCGACAGGGTGGTCTGCTGCGGCGACCTGGTGGGCTACGGCGCCGATCCCAATCGCGTTACGGCATGGGTGCGGGCGAACGTGGCGGAGGTGGTCCGCGGCAATCACGACCGCGCCTGCTCGGGCATGGACGACCTGTCGTGGTTTAACCCGATCGCCCGCGAGGCCGCCGAGTGGACGCTGCGCGCGCTCGATTCGGAGAATCTCGCCTACCTGCGGGCGCTGCCGCGCGGGCCGATCGATGCCGGCGGTCTGACGCTGGCACACGGCTCGCCGGTGGATGAGGACGAGTACGTGGCGACGGTGGAGGAAGCGAGGATGATCGAGGGTCACCTGCCGGCGCCGCGCTGTTTTTTCGGGCACACGCATCTGCAGGGAGGGTTCGAGTACCGGCGCGGCAGCGTTGTCCGGCCGCACTTCGCGCTGCATCGGCCCGCACGCCTCCATCGGGAGAGTTGGTACCTGGTGAATCCGGGCTCGACCGGCCAGCCTCGGGACGGGGACTGGCGCGCCGCCTATGCGCTGTATGACGAGGAAGGAGACGAACTCACGCTCGAGCGGACCGAATACGATGTGGAGGGGGCGCAGCGGAAAATACGGGAGGCGGGATTGCCGGAACTTCTCGCCCTGCGTCTGGAGACCGGCGCGTGAACTAGCGCCGGCCCCCGGACGAAGAAGGAACGTTACAGCTTCACGGTGACGGTCTTGATCTCCGTGTAGTTCTGCAAACCGTACTCGCCCAGCTCACGGCCGATGCCGGACTGTTTGAATCCGCCGAACGGCGCCGCGGCGTCGAACACGTCGTAGCAGTTGACCCACACCGTGCCCGCGCGGACGTTGTGCGCGATGTGATGCGCCTTGCCGATGTCCCGCGTCCAGACGGCGGCGGCGAGGCCATACATCGTCTTATTGGCCCGATCCACCACCTCATCGATGCCGCGGAATTTGATGATGCTCATAACGGGGCCGAAGATCTCCTCCTGGGCGATCTTCATGTCGTCCTTGACGTCGGCGAACACCGTCGGCTGAATGAAGTAGCCGTGGTCGCCGACGCGGCTTCCGCCGGCCATCAACTTGGCGCCCTGCTTCTTGCCCGAATCGATGTAGGCCATCACCTTGTCGAACTGGTCCTGGTCGACCTGGGGCCCCTGTTCGGTTTTGGCGTCGAACGGATCGCCGACGGTGCGCTTGCGGGCGCGCGCGGCGCTCTTCTCGACGAACTCGTCATAGCATTTCTCTTCGACGAAAAGGCGCGAGCCGGCGCAGCAGCACTGGCCCTGGTTGAAGAAGAGAGCGAAGTGCGAGCCCTCGATGGCCTCGTCCATATTGGCGTCGGCGAAGACGATGTTCGGGCTCTTGCCGCCGAGCTCGAGCGTGACGCGCTTGAGGTTGGTCTTGGCGGCCGCTTCCATGATGAGCTTGCCGACTTCGGTGGAGCCGGTGAAGGCGACCTTGTCGACATCCCAGTGATGGGAGAGCGCGGCGCCGGCCGTTGGGCCGTAGCCGGGCAGGATGTTCACCACGCCTTCGGGGAAGCCGGCTTCGAGGGCCAGTTCGCCGACGCGGAGAGCGGTGAGCGGCGTCTGCTCGGCGGGTTTCAGGATGAGCGTGTTGCCGGCCGCCAGCGCCGGGCCGAGCTTCCAGGCCTGCATGAGCAGCGGGAAGTTCCAGGGAATGATCTGCGCGACAACGCCGATCGGCTCGTGCCGGGTGTAGGAGAAATAGGGGCCGTTGACCGGGATCGTCTTGCCGTGAATTTTGTCGGCCCAACCGGCGTAATAACGGTAGCAGGCGACGGTGAGCGGCAGATCGGCGGCTTTGGCCACCGAATACGGCTTGCCGTTGTCGAGCGCCTCGATCTTGGCAAGTTCGTCGGCGTTCTTCTCGATCAGATCGGCAAGCTTGTTCATGAGCTTGCCGCGCTCGGAGGCCGACATCGTGCGCCATGGTCCTTTCTCAAACGCGTGCCGCGCGGCCTTTACGGCCTCGTCGACGTCGGCGGCGTCAGCTTCGGCGACCTGGCAGATTTCTTCCCCTGTGGCGGGATTCAGCGTCGGGAAGGTCTTACCCGATTTGCTCGTTACCCATCGATTATTGATCAGCAGTTTGGTCGGGCCAACGGCCACGCCTGCGGGTGCGGATACCACGGAAGCCATTCGATTGTCTCCTTACGTAGAGTTCACGTGCCCGCGGGCTGGTCCACCTACACGGGCGAACGCATATACAGTGTACATCCGCGGGGATGGGCTGGAAATCCCCCACATGCTCTAGGTGCGATAGCGGCAGAGGAAGCGTGTTTCAGGCCACGGGCGTGCGGGCGAAGTATTCGTTCAGGCGGCGGGCGGCGGCCTTGCCGGCCACGCGAGCCAGTTCCTCCGGCGCGGCCGCCCGCACGCGCTCCGGGCTGCCGAACTCGCGCAGCAGCCGGGCGATGGTTTTCTCGCCGATGCCGGGAACGGCCTGGAACTCGGAAGTGAGCCGGCCGGCCTCGCGGCGGCCACGGTGGAAGGTGACGGCGAAACGGTGCGCTTCGTCGCGGACCGTCTGCACCAGGTGCAGCACGGGCGAGAAGCGGTCCAGACGGATGGGCTCATCCTCCTGCCCGAAGACGTAGATGATCTCCTCGCGCTTGGCGATGGAGGCCAGCGGCTGGTTGAGAATGCCGAGCGCTTCCAGCGCGCCGGCGGCCGCGTGAAGCTGGCCCAGACCGCCGTCCACCAGCACCAGGCCGGGCATCGCGCGCTCCTCGCGCTGCAGGCGGGAGTAGCGGCGTGTGATCACTTCGCGCATCGAGGCGAAGTCGTCGTTGCCTTCCACCGTCTGGATGATGAACTTGCGGTAATCGGATTTCTTCATCCGCCCGTCTTCCCACACCACCATGCTGGCCACTTTGTCGGTGCCCTGGATGTGGGAGATGTCGAAGCACTCGATGCGCGACGGCGCCTGCTCCAGGTTGAGGGCCTCCCGCAACGCCTCCCGAATGGCCTTCGAGGTGGGCTTGAGCACGCGGAAGCGCTGCTCAAAGCTGTGGCGAGCGTTGGTTTCCACCAGCGCCAGCATGGCTTTCTTCTGGCCGCGCTGAGGCGTGTGAATCTCCACTTTCCGCCCGCGCTTGTCGGCCAGGAACGCCTCGAGCGCAGGCCGATCCTCGAAATCCACCGGAACGTGAATGATGCCGGGAACGAACGGCTGGCCGACGTAAACCTGCTTCAACAGCGAGTCGAAGAACTCGGGCGGGTCGAAATCGATCTGATCCTCCCAGAAGAATTCGCGGCGCTCGACGATGCGGCCGTTGCGGAGGTGGAACAGGTTCACGGCCACCAGAGGCGGCTCGGCGTAGTAGGCGTAAATGTCGACGTCGTCGCCCTCGGCGGCGGCGATCTTCTGTTTCTCCTCGACCTCCTCGACCGTTGCCAGCAGATCGCGAAGCGCCGCCGCCTCTTCGAAGCGAGTGAGCGCGGAGGCGGCCTCCATCTTCCCGCGCAGATCGCCGGCGAGATCCTTCAGCCGGCCTTCGAGAAACAGGCGCACGTTCCTGACCGCGGCGGCGTAGACCTCCGGCGTGGTCAACCCCTCGACGCAGGGACCGAGGCAGCGGTGGATGTGATACTCCAGGCACGGGTGCGAGTGGCGCCTCGTGAGGTCCACGTTGCAGGAGGGAATCTTGAAGTGCCGGTGGATGAAGTGCACCAGGCGGTGGGCGAGGCTGCCGGGAAAGTACGGCCCGAAGTACGAGGCGCCGTCCTTCTTCAGGCGGCGGGTGACGTAGACGCGCGGGAACGCTTCGTTGGTGAGCTTGATGTAGGGGTAGGTTTTGTCGTCGCGCAGCAGGATATTGAAGCGCGGCTTGTAGCGCTTGATGAGCTCGTTTTCGAGCGCCAGCGCTTCCTTTTCGTTGTCGACCACGATGTAGTCGAGCGAAACGGCTTCCGAAATGAGCGTGCCGGTTTTGGCATCGGCCAGGCGCTCGTCGGAGAAGTAGCTGCGGACTCGGGCGCGGAGATTGCCGGCTTTGCCGACGTAGATGACGGCCCCGCCGGCGTCCTTATATAGATACACGCCGGGAAGCAGCGGCGCCTGGGAGGCCTTCTCGCGCAGTTGTTCCCGGACATTCATGGGAAGGCTATACTCAAATTGTGGCACGCCTTTGGTGGGTGGCGCTGGTTTGCGCGGGCGCGTTGGCCGCACAGGACCCGCAAAACCAGCCCGACAAAACACAACTGAAGACCCGCGACGCGAAGCCGGACACGAAGGCCGACTCGCAGGCGGGCGGCAAAAGCGACGGCGCGGGCGCCAAGTCCGGCGAACAGCAGTACCAGGCGCCGGCCGAAGAGGACGAAGACTCCAAGCCGGCGCGGGAGTACGTCTTCAACCCGGTGCAGGCCGAGCGGGAGCTGCGGATCGGGAACTTCTATTTCAAGAAGGGCAACTACCGCGCGGCGATGATCCGCTTCCAGGAGGCGACGAAGTGGAACCCGGGCCTGGCCGACGCGTATCTGCGATGGGGCGAGGCGGCGGAGAAGACGCGCGACACGGCGAGCGAGAGGGACGCCTACTCGAAGTATCTCGACGCCACTCCCGAGGCCAAGAACGCGGCCGAAATCAAGAAGAAGCTGGCTTCACTCAAATAGCCTCTCACGGTTCGAGAGCGAGCGCGCGCAAGGCGACGCCGAGGCGGCGCATGTCGGGCGACATGCCGAGCTCGGCGGGCGAGCGCGGGTTGTCGATGTGGAAGACGACGCGCGCCAGGGAGCCGGAGAGCGCGGCGGGCGGAATGGAAGCGCGGAAGTCGAGCCAAGGCGGATCGGAGCCGGCGCGCCAGGCGCCAATTTCCACGCCGTTCACCAGCACGCGGAAGCGCGTTGCCGGATGCGCCGGGTCGATGAAGCCGGCAAGCGAGGCGTGGAGAAACGCGGGCGCGGCGCCGGGCGGAAGGCGGAAGAACAATGTGGCGTCGGAGGAGACGGTCCATGTGGCGCCCGGTTCGGAGTAGCTCCAGCCCATGGCTTGATAAGGGGACGAGTCGCCGCTGGAGCCGAAGTGAACGACGCGGCCGGGCGTGTAGGGCGCGCCCGGCTCGGGCGTGACGGGCATCCAGAGGCCGCGGGTGAAATCGGCCTCGCACAGGCCGCGGGTGAGGCCAAGCTGGACGGCGTAGTTGCGCGCCTGATCGAGGTAAGCGTCGTCGAAGCGGACCAGATACCAGTTCGGGGGGAAGAAGCCGTGGTAGCCGTTCATGGTGGGCACGTTCCACAGGCGGGCGAGTAGCATGGCGTCCACCTGGCCGGCGGCGTCGGGGCGGCCGGCGGTCCAGGCGAAGAAGGCGCGGCAGGGGGCGGGCGGCGGACCGAAGCGGCCGAGGACGGCTTGCTCGGAGCGGCGGCTGATGGAGGCGACGGGCGCGATGTTGATCTGTTCGCCGAGCAGCAGGGCGGCGAACAGAGCGGGGATCAGGGCCCGGCGGCGGGATTGGCTTCGTTTCGCACAAGCATCGACGGCGGCGGCACAGAGGACCGCGGCGCCGAGTCCGATGAGGTGGCTGGCGCGGCCGGGGACGCGAGTTCCCTGCCCTCCCGGAACGAAGCGGAACACGAACCACCACGGCGTGAGCGAGCCGTACTTGACGGTGACCAGGGCGAGCGCGGCGGTAGTGAAGCCAATCACGGCGACCGCGGGCCGGCGGCGGAGCATCACCAGGGCGAGCGCGGCGGTGACGGCGGTGACCGGCGCGATGCCGTGGCCGTACTCGCCGGTCATCGGGCGCCGCGGGCCGTACCATCGCCGGACCAGGCCGCCCCAGAGCAGGTTGTCCGGGCCGAGGTCCAGAGCTTCCCACCAGTTGCGCAGGTAGACGAACGACTCGCCGAAGGTGCGGCCGCCGGTATGGGCGAGGGCGGGCAGATATATATAAAGGAAGAGCGCGAGCGGGGCGAGCAGCGCAAGCGAGGCGGCGGCCAGGGCGCGGCGGTCGCTCGCCAGGCGCGGCGCCAGACGGCCGAGCGCGGCGGGACCGGGACCGACGCCGGGCAGCGCCATTGCAAGAAGCGCGAACAGCGCGGCGAGGCCTGAGAAGAACGCGAGATAGAAGCTGGTGGTGAGCAACAGCCCGGCGATGAGCGCCGCCGCGGCGAGGGGGGCGGAACTGCCGCGGTCGAGATATCGCCAGAAGAGCCAGGCGGCGACGGGCAGAAACGCGACGGCGGACAATTGCGCGTGCGGGGCCGAGATGTAGCTGTTGTTGGAGACGGTGAATAGCGCAGCGCCGAGCAGAGCGGCGCCACGCGAAAGGCTCATGGGGCGGCGGAGCAACGCGAACAGCGCGCAGAAGCCGGCGGCTTTGACCAGGGCGAGGGCGAGCTGATAGGCGAGATAGGGGTCCAGGCCCAGCAGCTTGAGCGCGGCGAAAGGCGGAGCGAACAGCGACATGGCCTCGCCATAGCCGAGCACGCCGCGAAAGGGAGTGAAGAAATTCGGACTTGTCAGCGGAGCGCGGCCGGCGAAGACGGCCTGCCAATGTTCGAGAACCGCGATGAGAGAGCGGGCGTCGGTGAGGTCGCCGGCCACCAGATCGCCGCCGGAGGCGAGAAACGCCCGGTAGAGGAAGGCGACGGAAGCAAGCGCGCAGGCGGCCGCCAGCAGCGCGCCCGCGGAGCGGAAGCGGTTCATTCGCCCTGGATTTTACCAACTCGCCGCGGCGGAGCCTTGCGCCCGCTCCGCATTCAGGCGCGCCGCGCCCGCTCGGCCTCCTGTTTCCGGATGGCCTCGGCCAGCCTGTTGACGCCTTCATTCCAGTCCGAGAAGA
>DAIDHC010000033.1 GCA_027452065.1 Bryobacterales bacterium | reverse complement strand
ATCCGCCGCCCCGGCGTCCAGCGCCCCACCCATTGCGCGAAATACAGGCACTCGCAGTAGTGCAGCCGCGCCGCCTCCTCCGGCGAACGCAGTGCCGTCAGGTTCATCCGCTCGTTCCAGCGCCGCAGAAGATCATAATGGCCCTCCAGGAGTCCCCATACCCGCTCCGGGACCGGCTCCACTGCGAGCCCCGCCGTGCCCCGCTGCCATTCAAACGCAAGAAGATCCGCGAACTCGCCCACGTCAGGCCCGCGCGGCCGGAAGGCTCAGATACACGTCCAGCACCGCAATCGCCGCCGGTGTCACCCCGGGAATCCGTCCCGCCTGCCCCAGCGTTACCGGCCGCACCCGCTCCAGCTTCTGCCGCACCTCGGTCGAGAGCCCCGGAATCGCAGAGTACACGAAATCCTCCGGAATCCTCCGCCCCTGCGAGTCCCGCAGCCGCTCCATCTGCCGCATCTGCTGCACAATGTAGCCGGAGTACTTCGCCTCCGTCTCCACCGCGATCAGCACGTCCTCGAATGGCCGTTCTTCCCACTCGCCGTGCAGCCAGGCCCGTAGCATCCCGATTTTCGCCTCCGGCCGCCGCAGCCAATCCCACAACAGCGGACGATCCCCGGCCGCCGCCTCGAGCCCGCTCTCGATCGAAGCGTCAAACCGCCTCCCCTCCAGCAATGCCTTCAGCCGTCCCTTCTGCTCCTGCTTGCGCCCAAACCGCTGCCAGCGGTCATCGGAAACCAGCCCCACCCGCCGCCCCAAAGGCGTCAACCGTTCGTCGGCATTGTCAATCCTCAGGTGCAGCCGAAACTCCGCCCGCGAGGTAAACATCCGGTACGGCTCGTCCGCTCCTTTGTTGATCAGATCGTCAATCAAAATCCCGGTGTACCCCTCCGTCCGGCCCACAATTACCGGCTCCTCGCCCTTGAGCCAGCACGCCGCGTTCAACCCCGCGATCAATCCCTGGCACGCCGCTTCCTCATACCCCGAAGTCCCATTGATCTGCCCCGCAAGAAACAGCCCCTCGAACTTCTTCACGCTCAACCGCGCGTCCAGCTCCCGGGGATCCACCGCGTCATATTCAATCGCATAACCCGGCCGGAGCATCTCGGCCTCATCAAGACCCGGGACCGAAGCCAGCATCGCCAACTGCACATCCACCGGCATGCTCGTCGATAGTCCGTTCACATACACTTCGTTCGTGTCGACGCCCTCCGGCTCCAAAAATATCTGGTGACGGGTCTTGTCGGGAAACTTCACCACTTTGTCTTCAATCGATGGGCAGTACCGCGGCCCGATGCCTTCAATCTGCCCGCTATATAACGGCGACCGGGAAATGCTCTCCCGCAGCACCTGGTGGGTTCGTTCAGTAGTGTAAGCGATATAACACTTGATCTGCTCACGCTCGATTCGCTCCGTCAGGAAAGAGAACGGCGTCGGCACGCGGTCGCCCTCTTGCGCCTCGAACCGCGACCAGTCAATCGTCCGGCCGTCCAACCGCGGTGGTGTTCCGGTCTTCAGGCGCGTCCACGCCAGCCCGAGCCCGCGAACCTGGTCGCCGAGAAAATTCGATGGCGCCTCGCCGTTCCGCCCGCAGCTATACTTCGATTCCCCCACGTGCGCCAGGCCGTTCAGAAATGTTCCCGTGGTGATAACCACCGCCCCGGCGTCCAGGCTCCGGCCGTCGCGCAGCAGCACGCCCCGCACCCGCCGCCGGGCCGAGTCGTCAAACAGCACCTCGGCCACTTCGGCCTGCAGGATCCTCAGGTTCGCTTCGCCTTCCAGAACCTCGCGCATCCGCAGACGGTACTGCTTCTTGTCGCACTGCGCCCGCGGCGACCACACCGCCGGACCGCGGCTGGTGTTCAACAGGCGGAACTGAATCCCGACCGCGTCGGTCACCTCGCCCATGACGCCGCCCAGGGCGTCGATCTCGCGCACCAGATGACCTTTGGCAATGCCGCCCACCGCCGGATTGCACGACATCTGCGCAATCAGGTCGGCGTTCATCGTCACCATCGCCGTGCGCAGGCCCAGGCGCGCGCAGGCCCGCGCCGCCTCGCAGCCGGCGTGCCCGGCCCCGACCACAACCACGTCGTAGGCGGCCGATCTGAGCATACTTTCAATTCTACAGGTGGACAGCCTGTAGACTGGTGTGTTGTCCGGCCCCGCGGTCCCGCCGCGCGCGCCGGCTGACCAACAACCGCAAGGGGAGGACACACCGCTGAAGATCCTGGTCATCGGTTCGGGGGGCCGCGAACACGCCCTCGTTTGGAAGCTCGGCCAGTCGCCGGGCGTGGAGGTGCACGCCGCCCCGGGCAATCCGGGCATCGCCGGTCTCGCCGAATGCCACCCGGGGCCGGACGCTCTCGCAGTCGCCGAAACTCTCGACGTGGACCTGACCGTGGTCGGCCCCGAAGCGCCTCTGGCCCAGGGCATTGTCGACCGTTTCCGCGCCGCCGGCCGCCGCATCGTTGGCCCCACGGCACGCGCCGCCGCCCTCGAAGCGAGCAAGTCCTTCGCCAAGGAAATCATGCTCAAGGCCGGCATCCCCACGGCGCGCCACGTCACCGTCGAAAGCGCGGCCGCGGCACTCGACGCGCTCAAAACATTTCCTTTACCCGTTGTTCTGAAGGCCGACGGCCTCGCCGCCGGCAAAGGCGTGATCATCGCCCACACCGCGGAAGAAGCCGCCGCCGCGGTTCAGCAGCTTCTGTCGCCCGGCGCGCGCCTGGTCATCGAGGAGTTCCTCACCGGTGAAGAGGTCAGCTACATCGTCCTCAGCGACGGCCGCCACTTCGTCCCGCTCGAGCCCACTCAGGACCACAAAGCGGTGCTCGACGGCGATCTCGGGCCCAACACCGGCGGCATGGGCGCTTATTGCGACGGCCGCATTCTCACCGCCGCCGCGCAGCAGACCATCCTCGATACCGTCATCGAGCCCGCCATTCACACCATGGGCGCCGAGGGCATCCCGTTCACCGGCTTCCTCTACGCCGGGCTGATGATGACCGCCGATGGGCCCAAAGTGCTCGAGTTCAACGCCCGTCTCGGCGATCCCGAAACCCAGACCCTCATGCACCGCATGGCCTCCGGCTTCGCCGCGCCGCTCATGGCCGCCGCAGATGGCTCGCTCGCCGGCGCGCGCTTAACCTGGAAATCCGACCCCTCGGTCTGCATCGTCCTGTCCGCCTACGGCTATCCCGGAACGCCGCGCACCGGGGACCTGATCACCGGCATCGACGACGCCCCCGCCACGGTCTTCCACGCCGGCACGCGCCGCACCGCCCGGGGCATCGAGACCGCCGGCGGCCGCGTCCTCGGCGTCACCGCCTCTGCGCCCGGCCTGGCCTCCGCCATCGCCCGGGGCTATGCCGCCGTCGAACGCATCCACTTCGACGGCATGCACTATCGCCGCGATATCGGAGCCAAGGGACTGAAGCGCTGGCAATGACGCCGTTCGTTGTTAGACTGAAGAGAGGCATGGGGACGTAGCTCAGATGGATAGAGCGGCCGCCTCCTAAGCGACAGGTCGGCAGTTCGAATCTGCCCGTCCCTACCAAATTTTCCCCGGCCGCGGCCGTTCAGCGCGTCTTGTTCTCAAACCAGAACAGACCGCTCTTGCCGGCGGCGGCGAAATCCAGATCGCCGTCGCCATCGAGATCGGCCACCGGAAGCTGCATCCCGCCGCCGGTGCGCGAGCCGTAATCGACCACGTGCCGCACCCACTCGACCGGCGCTCCCGCCCTGGCCGGCTTCATCCACTCGTACCAATACAGCCCCAGCGGCTCGCGCTCGCCCGGATCGTGCCCGTTGTGCGCCCAGAATCGCTTGCCGGTGAGAAAATCCGGACGCCCGTCGCCGTTCAGGTCCACCATCGTCATAGCGTGTCCCTGCGACCAGGAATCGTCGATCACGTGCTTGGTCCAGCGCCCGCCCTCGCCCTGCTCCAGCCACAGCACGCCGTAGTCGTGCGCCAGCGTGGTCACCACGTCGTTGCGTCCGTCGCCGTTGATGTCGGTCACATAAAGAAAGCCCGTCCCGCCCAGGTTCCAGTCCGCGTGCCACTTCCAGACGCCGTTGCGCGGATCCGCCGGCGCTTCGAACCACCCCTGCGGCGTCAGGATGTCGTTGCGTCCGTCGCCATTGACGTCGCCCGCGCCGATGCCGTGGCCGTAGCTGTGATCGCTGACCGCGTGCGCGATGAATTCCCCGCCCCGGATCTCATACCAGGCGAGCGGCGCCTTGGTGTCGCCGAACTCGGGCAGCACCTCGCGGCTCCGCCCGTCGTTGTCCAGGTCGACCAGGAAGGCAAACTCCACCGGAAAGCGCATCTCCATCGGATGCTCCTTCCATGCCGCGCCGTCGCGGCCCGGGTTCTCAAACCACAACAACCGGTGCGCGAACCACGAACAGCCCACGATGTCCACGCGCCCGTCGCCGTTGACGTCCAGCGGCAGGTCGCTGAAATTGTCGACGTAATAATTCGTGTACGGCAGGTCCCGGAAATGGTGCTTGCGCCAGCGGGGGCCTTCGTACCAGTTCTCGCCTGAGACGATGTCCGGCCTGCCGTCTCCGTTGATGTCGGCGATGGCGCAGGATTCGCTGGCGCCCAAATCGATCAGGTGCTTTTCAAAAGCGATCTCCGGCGGGCGGCTGGCCGTCCACGCCGCCGCGCCGGCCAATACAAATAGGACGATTAATGTTCGTGGCAAGAAGGGAAGCTCCCCAGCGCGCGGTTTCCCTGGTAGCCCAGTTCCTCCACCAGTCCGATGCGCGAAGTGTAGTAGCCGTCGGCGGTCATGTTCTTGAGCGCCGCGAAGAACCGGGCGCCGGGATGGTCGAGTTGTCCCGCGTCGGCGGCCTCGCACAGCGGCGTGAGCAGCGCCACCTGCGCCGCCTCGTCGAGATCGCGGAAGCGCGCCTTTCCCGGCGCCGCGCCCGCCCCGTCCAGCCATTCCAGCCCCTGGCGAAACAACGTCTGGTGCCCGGCATTGCCGCTCACCACCATGTCGATGTAGCGCGGCACGCCGGCTCCCGAGCCTCCGGGCGTATCCGTCGGAGGAATGATCAGGTCGGCCAGCACCCCCAGCGTCGCCATCTCATCGGAGGTGAAGAATCGCGCCGCGCCCGATGCCGCCGCGCTCTGCCCGTAAAGCTCGTCGGCGGCAAAGGGAAACGCGCAGGTCGTTCCGATGGCGCCGATGATTTTCAGTGCGTCGCGTCTGCTGTCCATGTCCTACATCTCCCCGCCGCCCAGCCGTTCCGCGATCCCGTTCGCGGTGCGCGCCGCCAGGGCCATGATGGTGAGCGTCGGATTCTTCTCGGAGGCCGACGGAAAAACGCTGGCGTCCACCACGTACAAATTGCCGACGTCGTGGCTGCGGCAGTCGCCATTCACCACCGAGCGCCGCGGATCGTCTCCCATGCGCGCGCCGCCGATCTCATGGTTGGTGGCGGGCTCGGCGTGGACCGTGAGAATCTCCGCGCCCGAGGCTTTCAGAATCTCCACCGACCAGCGCTGCATGTCCTCGAAAATCGCCCGGTCGTTGGCGCCCCAGGCCACGAAGCGCCGCGCCGCCGGAAGGCCGAACGAATCCTTCTTTGCCGGATCGAGATCGATGTACGACTTCGGATTCGGCAGCATCTCGCCGTACGGCGAAAACACCAGGAACGCCGGATACCGCTCCTTCACCGCCTGTTTGTAAGCCCGGCCGAACCCCTTCATCTGCCGCGCCCAGCCCACCGACCTCCGGTTCTGGTAGTTGAACTGAATGCCGAAGCTGCGCGCGTAGCCGCGCCGCCGCGCGTGCATGAACGAAGGCACGTAGGCGTGATCGAGAAAGCCCTCGTCGTCGGTTGCGGGCTTGCCGATCAGATCGCCCAGGAAACACTCCACGCCGCCGGTGAAATGCGGGATGAAGTTCCGCCCCAGCTCGCCGCTTGAATTCCCGAGCCCGTGCGGGTACTGGCGCGACCGCGACATCAGCAGCAGCGCCACCGTCTGCACGCAGGCGCACGAAACCACCACGCACCGCGCCCGCGCCTCGCCCTCGGCCAGCGTCCTGCGGTTCAGATAGCGTACGCCGGTGACGCGATTTTCGCCCGACACAATCACCTCGCGGGCGATCGAATCGGAGCGGATTTCCAGCCGCCCCGTCCGCAGCGCCGGCTTCATATGAACGTCGGCCGAGTTGTACTTGGCGGCCACGTCGCAGCCGGCCATGCAATTTCCGCAGTAATGGCACGCCGGCCGCCCGCCGCCGGCGATGGTGCGCGTCGCCTTGCGCACCGGAATCACTTTCACGCCCAGCTTTGCGGCGCCGCGCCGCACAATCTCGTCGCTGCACTTCAGCGGCGCCGCGGGCAGAAAAACGCCGTCCGGCAAATCCTCCAGCCCGTCGGCGTGCCCGCAAACGCCCACCTCGCGCTCGATCATTTCGTAGTAGGGCGCCAGGTCCGCGTAGTCGATCGGCCAGTCCTCGCCCGCGCCGTCGATCGAGCGGCCCTTGAAATCGCGATGGCTCATCCGCAGCGCCACCGCGTTCCACAGCATGGTCTTGCCGCCGACGCCGCGCGAGCGCTCCGA
>DAIDHC010000032.1 GCA_027452065.1 Bryobacterales bacterium | reverse complement strand
GCATTCCTCCTTGATCTGTTCGATGCCCCCCATCTCGCGCAGCGCGGCCAGGCGCGCTTCCCGCGGCTCCATGCCGGCGGCGAGTTTGATCTCGGTCAGTTTGTCCAGGTGGTAGCGAAGCTCGTCGGCCAGCTCGCTGTCGAGCCGGTTTTTCCGGAACAGGCTCCGGATTCGAAGCGGGAGTTTATAATGCCAGCGCATGGCCGCGACGCCTCAGGGGGTTTCGAGCACGAGGCCGATGGCGGTGGAAAGCCTCTGCCAGTTGGCTTGTTCCTGCTGCAGGTATTTCCGGCCCGCCGCGGTGAGCGAGTAGAAGCGGGCGCGGCGGTTGTTCTCCGAATCGCCCCATTTGGCCTTGATCCAGCCGTTTTGCTCCAGCCGGTGGAGGGCCGGATACAGCGCGCCTTGATTGACCTGGAGCACTTCGCCCGACACCTGCCGGATGCGCTGGGCGATGCCCCAGCCGTGCAGCGGCTCGAGCGCAATGGTTTTCAGAATCAGGAGGTCCAGCGTGCCCTGGACGAGATCGGTGGGCTTGCTCATGGGCGCTCGTGTCAGTTATCGACAATTCAGTCTACGCCGGTTCCTGTCAGTAATCAAGGGGAAACTTCCGGGGCAGACCTCCGGCCGGGCGCCTCCCCCGGCGCAGGCGGCGGCGCAGAGTCAGGCCACCGAATGCGGCGGCGGGGCCGGGACCGGCGGCGGAGCGAAGCGCGGCGTGCGAAGCCAGGCGAAGACGAACAGCACGCCGAAAAGAAAATCGAACAGGCCGGTGAGGACCAGCGGCGAGGGCACGCGGTTTTGCCACGCCAGCGCGAAGACGGCGCCGGAATAAGCGAATTTCTCGACCATCGCCGGCAGCATAAGCGCGCGGTAGCGGCTGGGGTTCGAGCCGATAACGAGGAAGGCGAGCTGCCAGGCGAGCCCCACGGCGGCGAAGCCATAGTAGAACTCGGGGTGGTTCAGCGGCGGCGGGTAGCGGCGGCCGAACTCGGCTTCGAGCACGTAGAGCGGAGCGGCGAGGACGAGGCCGGCAAGGCCGGCGATCCAGAAGGTAACCCGGGCGAAGGCCATGGACACATTAGACAACGCCGGCGCGCGCGGCGGGAATCAGCCGCCCGCGGCTCACCGCCGCCGGCCGCCCCCCACACTTGACATCGCTCGCGCGCGGTGGGAATCAGCCGCCCACGGCTCACCGCCGCCGGCCGCCTTCCCCACATTCGACATCGCTCGCGCGCGGCGGGAGTGGGGCAAAAATTGCAGGGTGATTTGGGTGGCCGATGATACGATAGAAGGAGGTTAATCCGCCGAGCCCGCGGTCGGGGTTCGTTCACCGGAAAGCTACAAAAATGTCTGCCCGTTCCGCCGATCTATGCCTGTCGTTTGGTCTGTCCTTTGAGGACTTATATCGAAGGGAGGGGCTGGAGCGGTTGGATGCGGCGTTTTTGCGCCACTTGGGGGAATCTGACGCACCGCTGCGGGAGCGTCTGGAAGCGGGGCGCGCCAATCCACCCTCGGTTGCGGGCAAGGAACTGTCGGAGCTGCTGGTGGCGGTGGCGCCGCACGTCGAGGATTTCATCGGCGAGCTGTTCGGCATTGGAGAGGCCGTGGGCGAGGCGCAGCGGCGGCATCACGCGCTGGCGCCGCTGTACTCGGTGAAGCGGCGGTTCGTGCAGAAGAAAGCGCTCACCGGAGCGACGCGCGAGGCGGCCGAGGCGATGGACGGCGAGGCGCTGCGGGAAGCACTCGAGCGCGCGCTGGGCGGGGAGTTCACCGAGGAGCGGTACGCGGAGCGGGTTTCGCGCTGGCTGGAGGACGAGGCCGGGCACAAGGCCGAACTCGAGGCCGCGGCGCGCTACGCGGTGTGGGCGGCGATGTCGGACGAGGGCCGGGCGCGGCATGGGCGCGGCGTGCTCTTCCGCATGCCGCACAAGCTGGACGCGCAGCATCTCGTGCCGGTGGAAACCGTGGCGAGCGATGAGCTGATCCAGTTGCGGCTGCCCCCGCGGCGCTGGCGGCATCGCGAGGGCTTCGGCCTCACCGACGCCGGAATGGACCTCACCGCGGCGCTCGATCAGGCCAACTACTGCATCAAGTGCCACAACCAGCGCAAAGACTCCTGCCGGACGGGCCTCGCCGAGAAGACCGGCGAGTTCAAGAAGAGCGTCTTTGGAGTGACGCTGGCCGGCTGCCCGCTCGAGGAGAAGGTCTCGGAGATGAACCTGGTCAAGGGCCAGGGCAACACCGTCGGGGCGCTGGCGATCGCCACCCTGGACAATCCGATGGCCGCCGGAACCGGCCACCGCATCTGCAACGACTGCATGAAGGCCTGCATTTTCCAGAAGCAGGACCCGGTGGACATTCCGCAAATCGAAACGCGGACGCTCAAAGATGTTCTGGAGCTTCCCTGGGGCTTCGAGATCTACAGCCTGCTCACGCGGTGGAATCCGCTGAACCTCGCCCGGCCGCTGCCGCGCGCCTCCACCGGCTACAAGGTGCTGGTGGTCGGCCTCGGGCCGGCGGGCTTCACGCTGGCGCACCACCTGATGAACGATGGGCACTGGGTGGCGGGAGTAGATGGGTTGAAGATTGAGCCGCTGCCGGCGGAGCTGTCGGGCGTGGACGCCTCCGGCAAGCGCGTGCCGTTCCGGCCGGTGCGGGACATGGAAGAGATTTACGAGTCGCTGGACGACCGCGTGATGGCGGGCTTCGGCGGCGTTGCCGAGTACGGCATCACCGTGCGTTGGGACAAGAATTTCCTGAAAGTGATCCGGCTGCTGCTGGAGCGGCGGCTGCGGTTTCAGATGTACGGCGGCGTGCGCTTCGGCGGCACGCTGACCGTCGACAGCGCGTTTGCTCTCGGCTTCGACCACGTGGCGCTGTGCGCCGGAGCGGGGCGGCCGACGGTGATCTCGATGGAGAACGGGCTGGCGCGCGGGGTGCGGCAGGCCTCGGACTTTCTGATGGCGCTGCAGTTGACCGGTGCGGCCAAGAAGAGCTCGATCGCCAATCTCCAGGTGCGGATGCCGATTGTGGTGATCGGCGGAGGCTTGACGGCCATCGACACGGCCACCGAGTCGCTGGCGTATTACCCCGTGCAGGTGGAAAAATTTCTGGTGCGGTACGAGACGCTGGCGCGCGAGGTGGGCGAGCGCGAAGTGCGGGCCGGCTGGAGCGCCGAGGAGCGCGAGGTGGGCGAGGAATTTCTCGAGCACGCGCGGGCCATCCGGGCTGAGCGCGCCGCCGCCGCGCGCGAGGGGCGGAAGCCCGATCTGCTCGGTCTGCTGAACGAGTGGGGCGGGGTGACCATCGCCTACCGCCGGCGGCTGGTGGACTCGCCCAGCTACACTCTGAACCACGAGGAAGTGGCGCTGGCGATGGAGGAGGGAATCCGCTTCGCCGAGTGTGTCACGCCGGAGCGGGTGGAGCTGGACGGCTATGGACACGCGGCGGCGCTGCACGGAATCCTCCGCCCCTGGGACGAAGCAACCGGGAAGCCGGCCGCGGAGGGCGAGCCGGTGCGGCTGCCGGCGCGGGCGATCCTGGTGGCCGCGGGCACGCAGCCCAACACGGTTCTGCAGCGCGAGGACCCGGCGAACGTGTTTCTCGACGGAAAGTATTTTCAGGCGCTCGATGAGGACGGCAACGCCGTGAAGCCCGAGCGTCTGGCCAAGCCCCAAGCCGCGCGCGTGCTCACCTCGCTGCGCGCCGACGGCCGCGCCATCAGCTTCTTCGGCGACCTCCATCCCTCCTTCGCCGGAAACGTCGTGAAGGCCATGGCCAGCGCCAAGCAGGGCTATCCGGTGGTCAGCCGCGCGCTCGCGCGGCGCGCGCCCGCCGGCCCCTCGCCGTCCCAGCTCGAAGACAAGCTGAACGACGAGCTGCGCGCCAGAGTGCAGGACGTCGTGCGGCTGACGCCAACCATTGTCGAAGTGATTGTGCGGGCGCCGATGGCCGCGCGGGCCTTCGAGCCGGGGCAGTTCTACCGGCTGCAGAATTACGAGACGCTGGCGACGAAGGTGGACGGGACAACGCTGGCGATGGAAGGCCTCGCGCTCACCGGAGCCTCGGTGGATCGAGACAAGGGGCTGCTGTCCACCATTGTGCTCGAGATGGGCGGCTCCTCGGATCTGTGCGCCATGCTGAAGCCCGGCGAGCCGGTCATTCTCATGGGGCCCACCGGCGCTCCCACGGAGACGCCGGGCAAAGAAACGGCTCTGCTGGCCGGAGGCGGACTGGGCAACGCGGTGCTGTTTTCCATCGGCCAGACGCTGCGCGCCAACGGTTCGCGGGTTGTGTATTTCGCCGGCTACAAGAAGCTGATCGACCGCTATAAAGTCGAGGAGATCGAGCGCGCCGCCGACGTCGTCGTGTGGTGCTCGGACGAGGCGCCGGGCTTCACGCCCACGCGCCCGCGGGACCGCGCCTTCGTCGGCAATATCGTCGCCGCGATGGCGGCCTATGCCAAGGGCGAGCTCGGTCCCCCCGAGATCCCGCTGAGCGAAGTGGACCGCGTCATCGCCATCGGCTCCGACGGCATGATGAAGGCCGTAGCCCACGCGCGCCGGACGGTGCTCGCGCCGTATTTAAAACCGGGCCACCAGGCCATCGGCAGCATCAACAGCCCCATGCAATGCATGATGAAGGAGATCTGCGCCCAGTGCCTCCAGTTGCACAAGGACCCCGAGACCGGCGCCGAGACGGTGGTCTTCT
The DNA here is from genome assembly GCA_027452065.1 of Bryobacterales bacterium. GTDB lineage: Bacteria > Acidobacteriota > Terriglobia > Bryobacterales > Bryobacteraceae > JAJYKC01. The sequence goes on along the minus strand of DAIDHC010000032.1, from coordinate 16,058 downwards.
CCTGCTTCAACCAGGACCAGTCCCTCGACCGCGTCGACTTCGCTGGCCTCCGCGAGCGCCTCAGCCAGAACAGCGTCCAGGAGAAGCTCACCAAGCTCTGGGTCAACCGCTGCCTCGGCCGCCTCGGCCTCCGTCCCGAGCTCGTGGCGGGCTAGGTCCCGCTTAGTCGTAATACCGGATCGCGCGGACGGCCTCGATGCTGCTGTTGCGGCCCGTCACAACCTGGCGCACCCAGTTTCCGGCGGAATCATATTCGTAGCTGAATTCCGTCCGGTCCCCGTCAATCTCCTGCCAGGCCATATCGCCCCGCTCGTTGTAGCCATATTTAACGTTGCCCATCGGCACGCCGAGGGCAGTGTCCACTCTCTCGATCACCCTCCCCGCGCCGTCATATCGGAGCGAGATCCTGCTTAGTTCACTTCCTGCCGTGCCGAAGCGCCGGGCAAGCTGAAGGACCTCGCCCGGGATCTCGGCCCCGGACTGCCGCGACGCCTCCTCAATCATTCCGGCGATCCTCGCCGCATCCGGTGGTAGTTCGTCGCCCACATACTCGACGATTCCGACCACGCCCCCTGCCTCGCCGTATTCGTACTCGGCGCGCGCAAGGACCGCGCCCGCCGCGCTCGTAAAGTCCGTTCGGACCGGCCGCCCCGTCTTCGAAAACGTTGTGACGGCGTAGGCCGCGCCGCGAGTGCTCAACCAGATGCCGTCCGCGCAGGGCGCCGGACAGGACACATCCAGCCCCGGACGGCCCGGCACCGAAACATCTTCAACCCGGATCTTGCCTCCCCCAGGACCGATCTCCTCCCGAACCACCCGCGAGCGCGCCTCGGAATCCGGCTGCACAAGCTTTCCCTCGCGGTCAAACACAAGCGTCGGAGAACTCCACGTCCCGCTGTGCTCGGTGCACTCGCGCACCGGCCCGCGCAGACCTCGCCGCTCGCGATCGGATCGCGGCTGTGTCGCGTCGCCCATCACGTGCAGTTGCCCGGTCCACCGGCCGCAATTACGTTCACGGAATAACATTCCACAATCGATGCGATGGTTATTCTTAGATACGAGACCGCCAGGTACTTTGGGCAACCGACGGCCGGCCCTGGCAAGAAAAACCGGCCGCCCGTGCACGTTGGGGTCCCGGAAGCACAGGCAGTAGCCGTGTATTCGCACCCGTTAGACTCTGGAATGGGGTACATGTAGAACGTCCGCGTGTTAGCGACTAGGATTTCCCACCCGTTGCCGAATCCGGCCCACGTTCCCGCCACCGGGCACCAAAACGTTCCAGTCGTCTGAGCCGCCCAGGCTCCCGTCTCGCCGTCAAACCCAAGGGCGGTGTCAGAGTAAAGCCCTGGAATGCCGGCGTTGGCCGAGCGCCCGCTCGGACTTGTGAGTGACACGTTGGTGGTGTAGTTCGAATGGTTGCACCCGCTGTCGTCAACCACGCTCGTCAATGCGTAAATCGTCGACCCGTCCGAGCTCGGGTAGACGTTGATCGACTCGCTGAAATTGTAGACACACGTCTGCCCACTCAGGCAAGCCGCCGTGGCGAAGAGCGCGAGAGCGATGAGCATCAGCCTCGCCGTTTTCATCGCGGCGCTCCATAAATGACGATCGATCGCTTCACAGCCGTCTCTACGTAAGCGTTCAGCTTCAAACGCCCCTCCGGGCTCAGCGCATCGAACACCTGCCGCCACGCCGTATCGAGAATTTGCTTAAACTGCGCGTCGCGAGCCTGCCCGCCCATGAATCCGGCGGGATCTGCCCAACCCAAAGCGTCGATCCGGTCCCGCACACCGGAGATGCACGCAAGGAGCGCACTCCGGTCGACTGGCCCAAGACCAATAAGGTGCATGGTCGCAGCCCTCCGATCCAACTCCGGCTGGCTCGGCGTAGAGTGCTCTGCCGCCTGCAGGATAAAGTGACGTTGCGCGGTCAATTCCGGAATCTTTTTGGGATTGTTAGCCCCGTCGACGGCCACCCTCAGCGCCGGATGAGCGGGACTCGCGCCGCTCTGCGGCTGGGGGGGGCGGCGAAGGCCAAGGTCAGGATCGCGAGTACTGGCAAGCTACCCATCCGTACTGCCCTCCTACGCCGGATTATTTCTCCGGGAAGCCCTTCTGTCAAGAACGTTTTTTGCGCCCATCTCTACGATGACATACCCGGCCCTACGCGTGACCAAAAAGCGACCCCCTGGAGCGGCTCTCGCCCGGAGCGCCGGCGCCGGGCCGGGAGTGATGCGCCGCCGCTCGCGAGAGCCCGCCCGCACAGGGTCGGCGCCGAGACGGTGGTCTTCTCCTGCTTCAATCAGGACCAGTCCCTCGACCGCGTCGACTTCGCCGGCCTCCGCCAGCGCCTCAGCCAGAACAGCGTCCAGGAAAAACTCACCAAGCTCTGGGTCAACCGCTGCCTCGGCCGCCTCGGCCTGCGCCCGGAACTGGTGGCGCGATAAGCGTCAGTCGTAGTAACTAATCCGGCGCCGCTCTTCGCCGCGCCAGTCCAGGCAGCGCGTGACCTTCCGGGTCCAGTTCGCGCGCGTGTCATATTCATACTCCATCTCGTACGGCGGCTCGTCCCTGTTCTGAAAGCGCACAACGTCGCCCTCGCCGTTGAACTGCCGGACTATGTGCGAGACCGGAAGCCCGGCGATTGTGCGTATCTCCTCCGCCACCCTGCCCATCGCATCACGCAGGAACGTCTCGCCAACCTGTAACTGGTTCGGTTCGCCGAAGGCGCCCATCAACTGCCGTTCGCGCTCAGTGGGAGGACTCGGCACACGCGCAAGTTCGGGACAGAGCGGAATATCGCCGCCGTATCGAACCGTCCCGGAAAGGCGGTCTTCGGCGTCGTATTGGTACTCGATCCGGGAGAGAACCGCGCCGCCGCGGGATAGCAGCTTCGTCTCAGCCGGAAGTCCGCGCGGCGAAAACGATGTGACGGCCTCCGCCGCCCCGGCATTGAACCATCCCCCGGACGCGAACCATCGCGGAGCCCAACTCCCGTCTTCGTTGAGCGTCTCGATCTCCACTCCCGGAGCGGTCCGGATCAACCGCGTTGGCCCGCCAACGAGCGCGCCAGCCCGGTCAAAGGAGTAGCGTCTCACGAGCGCAGGCGTCTCCGTCTCGCTCCACTCCTCCAACTCGCGGACCGGACCGCGGAGGTCCAACAGGGTGAGATCGCTCGGAACTTGCACGGACCCCCTAATTGCAGGTGCCCGGACCCGGCCACGACCTGGGCGGAGGAACGACGAAACATTGCCTCACACCAAGCTCGACGACCTTAAGGTAGTAGACCTGAAGAAAGCGCGAACACGGCTGCGGAAATGTCGGTGAGCCGCCGCCGGTACACGACGGCTGGCTCGCGCCGAGACAGGCGGTTGCCGTATACATACATCCATTCTGTGTAGGAATTGGATTCTGGTAGTAGGTGACAGTAATCGCAATTGTTGGCAGCCAGCCGTTTCCGAAGCCGGCGTATCCCTGAAATACCGGGCACCAGAACGTTCCGCTTGTCTGCGTGGACCAGGAGCCGCTCTCATTATCGAAGGCAAGACTGGATTCGGAAAACAGGCCCGGTGTGGTTGCATACGCGGTCCGCCCGCTTGGGCTCGTTATAGAAGCCGTTGTGTTGTAGTCAGAGTGGTTGCAGCCGCTATCGTCAACCACGCTTACTGAGGTGTAGATCGTCGAGCCGTCGGAACTGGGATACAAGTTGTTATATTCGCTAAAATTGTACACGCATGTCTGCCCCTCCAAGCAGCCCGCCGGCGCGAAGAGAGCCAGAGCGATAAGCAAGAGGTTCGCCGTTTTCATTGCCCCACCCCATAGATGACGATCGATCTCTTCACAGCCGTTCCCACGTAGGCGGTCAGCTTCAATCGCCCCTCCGGGCTCAGCGCATCGAAGACCTGCTGCCACGCCGCATCAAGAATTCGCTTATACTGCTCGTCGCGAGCCTGCCCGCCCGTGAATCCGGCGGGATCCGCCCAGCCCAACGCGTCGATCCGGTCCCGCACACCGGAGACGCAGGCCAGAAGAGCGCTTTGGTCGGTCGGGGCAAGGCCAATAAGGTGCATGGTAGCAGCCCTCCGATCCAGTTCCGGCCGACTCGGCGTCGAGTGCTCGGCAGTCTGCAAGATAAAATGACGTTGCGCGGTCAATTCCGGAATCTTTTCGGGATTCTTAGACCCGTCGACGGCCACCCTCAGCGCCGGATGAGCCGGACTCGTGCCGCTCTGCGGCTGGGGGGGACGGCGAAGGCCAAGGTCAGGATCGCGAGTACTGGCAAGCTACCCATCCGTACTGCCCTCCTACGCCGGATTATTTCTCCGGGAAGCCCTCCTGTCAAGAACTTTTTTGCGCCGATCTCTCCGGTGGGACACGCGGTCCTGCGCGTGACGCAAAAGCGACCCCCCGGAGCGGCTTTCGCCCGGAACGCCGGCGCCGGGCGGGGACTGATGCGCCGCTGCTCGCGAGAGCCTGCCCACCCGCACAGGGTCGGCGCCGAGACGGTGGTCTTCTCCTGCTTCAATCAGGACCAGTCGCTCGACCGCGTCGACTTCGCCGGCCTCCGCGAGCGCCTCAGCCAGAACAGCGTGCAGGAGAAGCTGACCAAGCTCCGGGTCAACCGCTGCCGCGGCCACCTCGGCCTCCGTCCCGAGCTGGTGGCCCAGTAACCGCCGCCGCGCGCCTCAGGCGGGCTGGCTGATGGAAAGCACGTTGCCGCCGGCGTCTAGAAACCAGGCGACGCGGGCGCCGCTGGGGCTGGTCCAGATGCCCAGCTCGGGGTCCTGAAGAAAAGGATATTTTTCGAGCGCCACGCCGCGATCGCGCAGCCAGGCCGCCGTCGCGGCGATGTCTTCCACATCCCAACCCAGCACCGTGCTGCGGGCCGGCGTGAAGGCCGGAACGCGGACGATCCGGATGGTGCTGGGGCCGGCTTTCACCACCAGCGCGTAAGGGCCGGTCTCGACCACCTCGAAGCCCAGCTTGCCTTCATAAAAAGCGCGGGCGCGGTCGTAATCGGTGGTCAGGATGAAGCCCACCAGCTTGGCGGAAGCCAGCATGAGAGTATCCTACACGCTTTCCGAGCCCGGAACACAGGTGAATCGCCTACGATGGCGAGGGCTGTCCGGAGGCGCTTTCGTTGGGCTGCCACAGCAGCTCGGCCACGCCGAGGGTGTGGTTGACCCAGCGGCTCCAGACGAAAAAAGCGTCGCTCAGGCGGTTGAGATACTGAACGGCCTCGGCGGGTACGTTCTCCTGGCGCGCCAGGGCGACGGCGGCGCGCTCGGCGCGGCGGCAGACGGTGCGGCACAGGTGAAGCTCGGCGCTGAGGCGGCTGCCGCCGGGAAGGACGAAGGAGCGTAGCGGAGGCAGGTGCTCGTTCATGGCGTCGATTTCGGCCTCCAGGCGGCGGATCTCGGCGCCGGTGACCCGGGGCTGGCGGGGATGGAGGTCGGCCGGGAGCGTGGCCAGCAGCGAGCCGAGATTGAAAAGCTCGTGCTGGACGCGGACCAGGATGGCGCGCAAGGTGGCGAGCGGAGCCTCGGCGGCGGCGGAAAGCGCGGCGAGGCCGACAAAGGAGTTCAGCTCGTCGACGGTGCCGTAACAGTCGATGCGGAGTGCGTCCTTGGGCACCCGCTGCCCTCCGGCGAGGCTGGTTTCGCCCGCATCGCCGAGGCGGGTGTAGATGCGGTTCAGGGCGATGCGCGGGGGGTTGAATTTGGGGTCGTCCACCAGACCCATGGTAGGGCAAATACCACCCTCATGTTCGGAGCGCCAACCGCCGATAGAAAGACTGACATGCGGGTAATGGAAGCAAATGGCGTGACCAACGATGCGGAGGCGAGACTGACCCGGTTCCGGAAACTGATCCACGAATTGGAGTTGGGACTCACCGAGCGAAACACGTTCCAGCCCTGGGAGGTGGAACTGCTGCTGGACATTCACGATTGCGAACTGCCGCGGGCGCGGCGGGCGGCGCTGTTGAAGCGCTACGGCAAGGCCGTGGAGAGGCAGATGGAGAACGGCGGGCTGACGCCGATGAAGCTGAGCGAGTATTTGAAACGCAAAGAGCACTAACAGCGGCGCTGGCAAAAGGCCGTTAGCGGGCCGGCTCGTGGGGTATCCTGGTGGGGAAAGGGAAACGACATGGGCTGTGGAAGTGGAATGACCGGACCCGGCGTGCCGGAGACGAGCACCCGGACGGTGTTTTGTGTCAAATTTCAGCGGGAAATGCCGGGGCTGGAAGAGGCGCCCTTTGACAATCACCCGCTGGGGCAGCGCATCTACGAGAACGTTTCCAAGGAAGCCTGGAAGATGTGGATCGAGCAGATGAAGATGATCATGAACGAGTACCGTCTGAATCTGGGCACGCCCGAGGCGCAGGAATTTCTGCTGAAGCAGATGGAAGACTATTTCTTTGGGGAAGGCGCGAAGCTGCCTCCGGGATACGTGCCGCCGAAGGCGAAAAACTAGCGCGATTTCCGCGAATCACACGAATTAAAGGACAGCAAGTGCGGCCTGGATGTCGAATTCCAGCCGGGAGTGCGCCGTGCGGAGAGCGGCTTCGGCCCCGGCGGGGGAATCGGCGGCCGCGAAGAGAAAGCCCAGGTAGCTGTGTCCCTCCGGAAGAGGGAGCAGGTGCTGGCCCGGTTTGGCGGTGACGGCGAGTTCCACGATGCCCGGGGTGCCCAGCGCTTCCCCGGCGCCTTGGAAGCCGGCATAGACGCCGGCGCGGGGGATCGGGATCATCATCACGGCGGAGGCGGGCGCGGGGAGACGAATTGACCCCGGCTCCAGGCCAGCGGCGTGCCGCAGGATCATCTCTTCCAGGCCCGGGAGTGCCTTGGCGCAAAGGCCTCCGATGGGGCGCGGCGCCACCTCGAGCATCCAGACTCCCTTCGCGTTGACCCTCATTTCGGCGTGAATGGGTCCGTGGCTCAGCCCGAGCGCGGCCACGGCGCTCTGCACGGTTTCCTCGATGGCCCGTTGGACCGCCGGGGGCTGGCGCGACGGCGTGACGTAAATGGTTTCTTCAAAGAAAGGTCCGTCGAGAGGGTCGGGCTTGTCGAAGAGAGCGAGCGTGCGGAGGCGGCCGCCGGTGAGCAGGCCCTCGAGGGCGAACTCGGCGCCGGGGATGAAGGCTTCCACTTGAAGAAAAGCGTCCTGCGGGCGGCGGGCGCGGGCCAGAGCGGGCGATTCAAGAAGGGTGCGGATGCGTTGAAAGGCGGCGAGGAATTCCGAGGGGCTGGCGGCGCGGATGACGCCGCGGCTGCCGGACAGGCCCAGGGGTTTGAGCACGCAGGGGTAGGGGGCGCGGGCGGCGGCCTCGGCGGGTTCGGCGTCGAGGCTCAGGCGGAAGAAGGCCGGGACGGCGAGGCCGGCGGACTGGAAGCGGCCGCGCGCCAGGAATTTGTCGGACGCGGCGGCGACGGCGGCCGAGGGATGGAACGGCAGGCCGAGGCGCTCGGCGGCCAGCGCCGCGAGGAACGCCGGATGGTCGCCCACGGCCACGATGCCGTCGAAAGGACCGGCGGCTTCCATGGCCGCGGCGGCCGACGGCGGATCCTCGAAGCGGAGGGGGATGGCGCGGTCGCCCCAGGGATCGTCGAGGACGTGACAACGGTCGGTGGCCAGAGTAAGGGACAGACCGGCGCGGGCGGCGGCTTCGGCGAACGCGCCGGTCTGATAACCGGTGGTGGCGGCGGCGAGGAGAAGGCGCTTCATATGGGCATGACGAGCCGGCTGCGACAGGACGGCTTTCTCACGATGGTATCGCTGAGTGGGGAGACGCGGCGCCGGTCAGACAAGAGCCAACTGCTCTTCGGTGGGCTCGGCTCAACAGTACCAGGGCTCTTCCAGGAACGGGACGGTGGCGCGGGGCAGCAGGCCGAAATCTTCGGGCGGGGGCTCGGAGTGGACCAGGTTCCAAAGCGCGGCGAAGGCCGCCCGGCGGGGGGCGGAACGGATTTCCGGTCGGGAGACGGCGCGGAAGGCGGCGGCGGCCAGGGCGTCGACGGCGGGGTCCGGGTGCGTCCAGCGGTGGAGCAGGGCGGGAGGATCGAAGCCGGTGATGCGGGCGCGGACGTCGTCCAGTTGCAGAAGGAGCGAGCCGTCGGGAATGAGCAGGCGCAGGGCAAGCTGGATGGGGGCGGTGTTGTCCACCAGGTCGAGTTCGAGCAGGACGTCGAGCAGTTCGCGGTAGGAATCGGCGGTGGTCCAGGGCGTGAAGGGGATGAAGGTGGGAGCGAGGGCGAGGCCGAGCCGCTGAAAATCCCGCGCCACCGCCGCGAAATCGGCGCGCGTGTGGCCTTTGTCGAGCTTTTCGAGCACGCGGTCGTCGGCGGATTCCACCGCGCTGGTGACGAAGAGGCAGCCGGTGTCCTTGAGCACGGGCAGGAGATCGCGGTGGCGGCGGAGGTGCTCGATTTTGATGGTGGCGTCGTAGGTGAGGGAGGGGAATTCGGCGTGGAGGGCCTCGGCCAGGCGCCGGGCGTGGAGCGGGCCGTTGAAGAAATCGGGATCGCCGAAGCTGATGTGGCGCGCGCCGGCGGCAACCTGGCGGCGGATATCTTCGAGGACGACGTCGCGGGGCACGACGCGGAAGGCGCCCTGGTAAACGGGGACGACCGGGCAATGGCGGCAGAGATGCTTGCAGCCGCGGGAAGCCTCGGTGTAGCCGGCGATGAGCGCCTCGCCGTCTGAGCGGAGGCGGGGGTAGCGGGCAAGCGGAGGAAGCACGGAGCGGTCCGGCGGAAGGAAGGCCAGCCGGGCAAGCGACACAGGAGCGGGCGGCGGAGCCGACGGCTGCTCGACGAACTGAAGGAGAGCGTCTTCGAACTCGCCGCCGAAACAGGCCTGGACACCGGAATCGGCGAGGTGGGCGCGGTTGAGATGGGCGTAAAGGCCGAAACAAAAGAGGCGGGTGGAGGGGTTGAGGCGGCGGGCGCGGGCGATCAGGGGAAGCGCCAGGCGGGCGGCGGTGTGCATGGGGAGGAAAAAGCCGGCCACGGGGGCGGAGCGGAGCAGAGCGTCGGGGAGGGGGTCGAGACTGAGATCGACGCAGACGACCTCATGGCCGTGAGCGCGCAGCACGGCGGCGGGCGAAGCAAGGCCGAAAGGTTGGTGCCCGAGGTCGTAAGTGGAGACAAGCAGGACGCGCATCGGCGGGGTGCCTCTCAATTATGGCATCGGCTTGCACGCGGGCAGGGCGCGCGGCGTCAAGAGTGTCTTGGGACACTTGCGCACGGGCGGGCGAAGGTTGGCGGGGGCGTGGAGGGGCGCGGGACTGCGGGCGGCACTGGCCGGGGCGTGGTCGGGCGCGGGACTGCGCGGGGCGCTGGCGGGGGCGTGGTCGGGCGCGGGACTGTGGGCGGCGCTGGCGGGGGCGGGGAGAGGCGCGGCATTTTCGGTGGCACTGGCGGGATGCGCGATGGGGCAGGGGCCGGGGGCGGTGCGTCCAAAAATCGCGGTGGAAGCGCCGGCGGTTCTCGGGAGCATATCGGAGCAGGACCTGGCCGAGGCGCGCTTTCCCCGGCCGGCGCCGGAGCTGAAAGTAGCGCCGGGCAAGCGGGATTTCGACCTGCAGGGGGACGGCACGACACTGTATGAGCAGGTGGGCAAGGCGCTGGGACTGGATGTTGTGTTCGACCGCGATTACCAGCCGGTGACGAAGCGGCGGTTCCTGGTGGAGGGCGTGAATTTCCGCGAGGCCATACGGGCGCTGCAGGCGGCGACGGACACCTTCGTGGTGCCGATGGGCGAGCGGCGGATTTTCGTGGCGCGGGACACTCTGCAGAAGCGCCAGCTTTACGACCGTGTGCTCGCGGTGGTGGTGCCGATTCCGGAGGGCGTGACGACCCAGGAGATCCAGGAAGTGGCCAACGCGGTGCGTTCGGCGCTGGACATCCGGCGGCTGATGGCGGACCCGGAGAAGCGGATGGTGATCATACGGGACGTGGCGGGGAAGGTGAGGACGGCGGAGTTGCTGGTGGAGGATCTGATGCGGCCGAGGCCGCAGGTGGATCTCGAACTGGAACTGATGACGACGACCTCGGACGTGGCGAGCCACTACGGGCTCTCGCTGCCGGCGTCGTTTCCGCTGGTGGATTTTTTCGGCAACGGGGGAAACCTGCTCGGGTCGGCGCTACCGAGCGGCGTGTCGGGATTTCTGACGTTCGGAGGCGGGGCGACGTTTATCGGGATCGGATTGAGCAGCACGACGCTGTGGGCGACGGCGAGCCGGTCCGTCACCAAGACGCTGCAGAAGGCGGAAATGGTGGCCTCCGACGGGCTTCCGACGACGTTCAAAGTGGGAACGAAGTATCCGGTGGTGACCAATGCCTACGTGGGGCCGACCTCGAGCATCGGGCAGGTGTTCGCGCCGCCCCCGACGGTGAACTTTGAGGACCTGGGGCTGGTGCTGAAGGTGACGCCTCACGTGCACGGGATGGAGGAGGTGTCGCTGGACCTGGAGGCGCAGTTCCGGCTCATCGTGGGGACGGCGGCGAACGGGATTCCGATCATCTCCAACCGGGAGTACAAGGGGACGGTGCGGGTGCGTGCCGGGCAGATGGCGGTGCTGGCCGGGCTGATGAGCGCCTCGGACGCAAAGACGGCGACCGGGATCATGGGGCTGATGGATCTGCCGGTAATTGGAAAGCTGCTGAGCGAGCGGACCAGCGACGTGGCGCACGACGATACGCTCATCGTCGTGAAGCCGCGGATCGTGATTCGTCCGCCGGCGGCGCTGGCGGTGCACGAGGCGTGGGTGGGGACCGAGACGCGCCCGGTGGAACCGCTCTAGAAGTGCGCGGGAGGCAAGGCCGCGGCGGCTCTTGTTATCCTGGGCTTTCAGAATGTCAAAAATGCTAGAGGAGATCCGCCAGCAGCCTGCTGCGCTCGAGCGGACATTGAGGGATGCTCTGCGCCTGGCGGAGCGGCTGAAGAAGCGGCTTGCCGGACACAGGCCGCGGCTGATTCTGCTGTCGGCGCGGGGCACTTCGGACAACGCGGCGTTATTCGGACGGTATTTGCTGGAAATCGCAACCGGGATTCCGGTGTCGCTGGCGGCACCTTCGGTGTACACGCTGTACGGGGCGTCGGTGCGTCTGGACGACGTGCTGGTGGTGGCGATTTCGCAGTCGGGCGAATCGACCGATACCAACCTGGTGCTCGAGCGGGCGCGGGAGCAGGGGTCGTTGTCGATCGGGATCACGAATGAAGCCGGCAGCGCGCTGGCGAACTTGGCCGAGTACACGTTCCTTGTGAAGGCGGGCCGGGAGAGGAGCGTGGCGGCGACCAAGACCTACACCGGGCAACTGCTGTGCATGTATCTGCTGGCCTACGCGCTGGGCGGGCCGGTGAATCCCGAGGACCTGCGGCGGCTGCCGGAGTGGACTGAGAAGGCGCTGGCGCTGGAGGAAGAGATTGCCGAGCGCGCCGAGCGGTACCGGTTCATGGACCACGCGGTCGTGGTGGGGCGGGGGTTGGCCTACGCCAACGCGTTCGAGTTCGCGCTGAAGTTGATGGAGACCTGCTACGTGGTGGCGGAGCGGTTTTCCTCGGCGGACTTTCTTCACGGACCGATCGCGATGGTGGAGCGTTCGTTCCCGATGTTTCTGTTTACGCCGTCCGGAGTGACGTGGCCGGCGATGCGGGAGATGCTGGGCAAGCTGGATCAACTGAAGGCGGATTCGCTGGTGATCACCGACCAGAGCAACCGCGAGGCGCTGGAGCTGAGGCGGCAGGCGATTGTGATTCCGGCGCGGCTGGCGCGGAAATCGGCGCTGCCGGAGGAAGTGTACACGCAGATTCCCTATATTGTTCCGGCGCAGTTGTTCGCCGCGTGCCTGGCGGCGGAGAAGGGGCTGGACCCGGACCAGCCCCGGACGCTGACAAAAGTTACGCGGACGCTGTAGGCGGGCGGCCGGCGGCTACTGGAGCGGCAGGTCGTTCTGGCCGTTGCCTTCCTCGGCGGGCGGCTCGGACTCGGGGATGACCGAGGCGGCAGACACCTTGTCGCCTTCCTCCATGCGCACCAGACGGACGCCCTGCGTGGAACGGCCGGCCTGGCGGATGTTGGCGCTGTCGATGCGGATGATCTTGCCGTCCTTGGTGATGATCATCAGGTCGGTGTCTTCCTTGACGGAGAGGATGTCGACGACTTTTCCGACCTTGGGCGTTGTCTTCATGTTGATGACGCCCTTGCGGCCGCGGGAGGTGAGGCGGTAGTCGCGCAGCGGCGTGCGTTTGCCGAAGCCGTTTTCCGAGATCGAGAGAATGAGGCCGTCCTCATCCACCACTTCGACGCCGACCAGGTAGTCGTCCTTCTCCAGGTCCATGGCGCGGACGCCGCGGGCGGCGCGGCCCATGGCGCGGACCTCGTTTTCCTGGAAGCGGCTGGCCATGCCCTTATGGGAGCCGAGGAAGATGTAGTTGCTTCCGTTGGTGAGGCGGGCGGCGAGCAGCTCATCGCCTTCGTCGATATTGACGGCGATGATGCCGCGCGACATCGGATTGTCGAATTCGGTGAGCTCGCTTTTCTTGATGACGCCGTGGCGGGTGACCATGACGATGTACTGGCCCTCGACGAATTCCTTGACCGGCAGGAATGCGGTGGGCGCTTCATCGGCCTGCAGATTGATGAGCCCGGAGATGTGCTTGCCCTTTCCGGTGGTGCCGGCGTCGGGAATTTCGTAGATTTTGAGCCAGTAGACGCGGCCCTTGTTGGTGAAGATGAGCAGGTAGGCGTGAGTGGAGGCGACGACGAGATAATCGACGACGTCCTCGGCGCGGGTGCTCATGCCGATGCGGCCCTTGCCGCCACGCGTCTGGCGGCGGTAGGTGTCGACGGCGGTGCGCTTGAGGTAGCCGCCGCGGGTGATGGTGACGGCGACGTCCTCCATCTGGACGAGGTCTTCGAGGCGGATTTCTCCGGTGTCCTCGATGATCTGGGTGCGGCGCTCGTCGCCGAAGTCCTTCTGGACTTCTTTCAGCTCTTTGATCATGAGCGCCCGGAGAACTTTTTCCGAGCCGAGGATTTCCAGGTACTCGGCGATCTGGCGCTGGATATCGGCGAGCTCGTCGACGATCTTCTGCTGCTCCATGCCGGTGAGGCGCTGCAGTTGGAGTTCGATGATGGCCTGGGCCTGGCGCTCGGAGAAGCGGGGATTGGCGGCGCCGACGAGGGCGGCGTATTCGGCGGCCTCGGCGGGGGTGATGAACTCCATCAACCGGTCGCGGGCTTCGCGCGGAGTTTTCGACTCGCGGATGAGCTGGATGACGGCGTCGAGATTGCGGAGGGCGCGGGCGAAGCCGAGCAGGATATGCTCGCGCTCGCGGGCTTTGCGGAGCAGGAAATTGGTGCGGCGGCGGATGACGTCGGCGCGGTGCTCGATGAAGCGCTTGATGACGCCGATGAGGCCGAGCTCGCGCGGCTGGCCGCCGACGATGGACAGCATGATGACGCCGAAGTTCACCTGCAACTGGGTGTGCTTGTAAAGATTGTTGAGGACGACCTCGGCCTGTTCGCCGCGCTTGAGCTCGAAGACGATGCGCATGCCGTCGCGATCGCTTTCGTCGCGGATCTCGGAGATGCCCTCGATCTTCTTTTCGTTCACCAGGCCGGCGGCGTGTTCAATGAGGCGGGCTTTGTTGACCTGGAAGGGAATCTCGGTGACGACGATGGCTTCGCGGTCGCGGCCGGACTTTTCGGTGGCCGCCTTGGCGCGCATCTTGAGGGTGCCGCGGCCTTTGGAGAAGTAATCGAAGATGCCGGAGCGGCCGAGGATGAACCCGCCGGTGGGAAAATCCGGGCCTACAACAATCTCCATCACCTTATTCAGCGGAGTGTCGGGATTCTGGATGAGCAGGATAGTGGCTTCGACGATCTCGCGGAGGTTGTGCGGCGGGATGTTGGTGGCCATGCCGACGGCGATGCCGGAGGAGCCGTTGACCAGGAGATTGGGAACGCGCGTGGGCAGGACTTCGGGCTCCTGCTCGCTGTCGTCGTAGTTGGACTTGAAGTCGACGGTTTCGCTGTCGATGTCCTGGAGCAGCGCGGCGGCGATGCGGGACAGGCGCGCTTCGGTGTACCGCATGGCCGCCGGCGGGTCGCCGTCGACCGAGCCGAAGTTGCCCTGGCCGTCGATGAGAGGGTAGCGGAGGGAGAAGATCTGCGCCATGCGGACCAGGGCGTCGTAGACCGGGGCGTCGCCGTGCGGGTGGTATTTGCCGAGGACTTCGCCGACGATTTTGGCGCACTTGCGCGTGGGGCGGTTGTGGTGGAGGCCCATCTCGGACATGCCGAAGAGGATGCGGCGGTGGACGGGCTTGAGGCCGTCGCGGACGTCGGGTAGGGCGCGGCCGACGATGACGCTCATCGCGTAGTCGAGATACGAGCGGCGCATCTCGTCTTCGATGTTGATGGGGATCAGATTTTTGTTGTCGCCACCGAGGGGCATCTGGCCGCCGCCGGCGGGCGGGGCAGGGGGCAGATTGGAATCGTCAGGCAAAAGGTACTCCCAGAAATAAGGTCAGGCGGCGAGGCCTCGCGGAAAAGTAGTTTCGCTTTTAATTTTAACACTTTGGGACGGTGTTCGGGGCGAAAAATCGGGCCCGCGGGGACGGGGCGGCGCGGGTCCGCGGGACGTAGTTGCGGAGGAGTGTGGCGGCCAGTTCGGCTGAGGAGACCGGACGACTTGCCTGCAGGGATTGGCAGATATCAACGGAATCGAACCCGCTAAAAACACGCGGCGCGGGAATGCGCCGTCCTGGGGCCTCCAGAGACCTTACCGCGTTCCGGAGATCAAGTTCGCGCCACGCGGCACGAATTCCGCGCGCGTCAAAGAGATGGCAGTGAAGCGGATGACGGCGAGCACGCTTTTTCAATATCTCAAGACTCGTCCAATACGGCGGTGGACTTGCTCATCACTTTGTCATGAGCATCCCCTCGCGCCTCCTCGTCGACCTGTCGACGATCGGTCCCGCACCGACGGTGCAGTTCTCCGAGCGGCTGGCGATGAAGTTGGGAACGAGGTGGGTTGATGCGCCGGTGTCCGGGGGAGTCGGGGCCGCGGAGCAGGGGAAGCTGGTCGTGTTTTGCGGCGGGCGCGACCAGGATATCGACACGATCGAACCCGTGCTGGGTGCGCTGTCGCAACGTGTCACGCGTGTCGGAGGGGTCGGTGCGGGCCAGGCTCTGAAGCTCTGCAATCAGCTCATCGTCGCGACGAATCTGATCGCGATCGCAGAATCCATGGCGCTCGCTCGGGACAACGGAGTGGAAGTAGGCCGCGTCGTCGATGCGCTCACGGGCGGAGCGGCGGATTCTCTACCGCTGCAGCTGTTCGGGCGGCGGATGGCTTCCGGGACTTACGAGCCGGTACTGGTCGATGTCGCTTTGATACTGAAGGACCTGAGTGCCATATCGACCCTCGAGCGCAGATATCCCGGTGAGCTGTCGATGGAGAGGCCGGCCATCACCGTGTTCCGGCACGCCGCCGACAAGGGACTCCTGCGTTCCGACCTGTCGGTGCTTTTGAGTCTGTACGCGCCGGCGGCGGCGTCTGTGTGATGCGATCAATTTTCCGGCGCGCCGGGGCGCGCTGGAGGTGAGAACGGCTTGGAGGTCGACGTGAAACGATTCTTTTCCTCGGACTATGCGGAGGCGCGGAGGAAGTTCCTCGCCGCGGCATCCCTGGCAGGCGCCAGGATCGGGCAGTACGCTCATCCGTCCAAGGGTCCGAATGGAGAAGACCTGTTCACCGACGTCGCATGGTGCGGTCCGCCGGATGCCAGCCGGGTGCTGGTGATCCTTTCGGGGACGCACGGCGTCGAGGGCTTTTGCGGGTCGGGCGTGCAGGTTGCATGGCTGGTCGGAACCTCTCGCGCGCAGCTGCCGCAGGACGTTGGCTGTCTTCTGGTTCATGCCGTGAATCGCTATGGGTTCTCCTGGCTCCGTCGTGTCACAGAAGACGGCGTGGATCTGAACAGGAATTTCATCGATTGGGGGCGGTCACCGCCCGAGAATCCCATCTATGACGAGCTCGCCGAGGCCAT